>JBCNPS010000480.1:0-5861 GCA_039593235.1 Chitinophaga sp.
CACAGGTTGTCCACAAGCAAAATGTCAGTTATCCACTGACAGCAATATGGTTATCCACCAAAACACAGGAAATTCCCATGCAAAGGTCCGATTATTCACACACATTGTGATAAAAGATTTTCCACATCCTGCAAAAATACAGCACCATGGCGGTTTTAAGGTAATTTTAAACCCAAAGAATCAAAGTGGATAAGCCGCAAAGCCCGAAAATCAATTCTAGTTGTTAACTTTACGCCACTTATATAAACCGAGCAGATAAATGACGATTTCATACAACTGGCTATGTGAATATTTACCGGTAAAGCCTACACCGGAGGAACTATCTACCATTTTAACCAGAATAGGACTGGAGGTGGAAAGCCTGGAGAAATTTGAAGCAGTAAAGGGAAGTCTGGCTGGATTAGTAATCGGCGAAGTACTGACGGCAGAAAAACACCCCAATGCAGACAAGCTGAAACTCACCACCGTTAACACCGGCAACGGTGAGCCGCTTCATATTGTTTGCGGCGCTCCCAATGTAGCCCCCGGGCAAAAAGTAGTGGTAGCCCCCATTGGCGCCACCATTTACCCGCTGGGCGGCGAACCGCTTACCATGAAAAAAGCAAAGATCCGTGGAGAAGAAAGCCAGGGGATGATTTGCGCGGAAGATGAAATAGGACTGGGTAGCAGCCACGATGGCATCCTGGTACTCGACGCTTCCCTGCAGCCCGGCACTCCTGCCAGCGAAGTGTTTAAACCCGCACAGGATCACATCTTCGAAATAGGGCTTACCCCCAACCGCATGGATGCCATGAGCCATATCGGCGTGGCCAAAGATGTTTGCGCCTTCCTTAATAATTTGGAACAAACGCATAAATACCAGGTAAAGCTGCCGGAAATAAAGGCGCTGCCCAAAGCAGATGTTCCTTTAGCCATCAGCGTTACTATCGAAAACACGGATGCCTGCCCCCGGTACAGCGGTATTTCCATCACCGGCGTACAGGTGGCGCCGTCTCCCGAATGGCTGAAAGCCAGGCTCACCGCCATTGGCGTTCGTTCTATCAACAATATCGTAGATATCACCAATTTCATTTTGCATGAAACCGGCCAGCCATTGCACGCTTTTGATGCAGCTGCTGTAAAAGGTAACGCTGTAGTGGTTAAAAATCTCCCACAGGGCACTCCCTTTGTTACATTGGACGAAAAAGAAAGGAAACTGGATGCTACCGACCTGATGATCTGCAATGGCGCCGGCGAAGGCATGTCCATAGCAGGCGTTTTTGGCGGGTTGCATTCCGGCGTAAGCGATACCACCCATAATATTTTCCTGGAAAGCGCCGTTTTCAGCGCAGGCGGCATCCGTACTACCTCTTTCCGGCACGGTTTAAGGACCGACGCCGCCACCCGTTTTGAAAAAGGAGTGGATATTTCCAACGCAGTGTTTGCCCTGCAACGCGCTGCCAGCCTCATCTGTGAGCTTAGCGGCGGTAAAGCAGCTTCTGACATCATCGACATATACCCCTCTGTTAAAGTAAAAACACAGGTAGAAACTACGTACAGCTATATCCGTAAACTCAGCGGGGGGAATTATCCCGACGGCAAGATCAAAAACATACTGCGCAGCCTGGGTTTCGACATCCTGTCTGAAACCGCGGAAGGCCTGCGTGTAGCCGTGCCCTTCAGTAAACCGGATATCAGCCTGCCGGCCGACCTGGTGGAAGAAGTAATGCGGATCGATGGCCTTGATAATATTGAAATACCTTCTAAAATCGCTATTTCCCCGGCCCTCTCCGCCCAGCCGGACGGGGAAAGGGTAAAGGAAAAAGTGGCCGATTATCTCGCCGGCAACGGGTTCAACGAAATATTCACCAACTCTATTACCAACAGTAAATACTATACGCCGGAGGTACTGGAACATGCGGTGAAAATGATGAACAGCCTCACCGTGGAACTGGATATCATGCGGCCTTCCATGCTGGAAACCGGCCTGGAGAGCGTTGCCCATAACCTGAACCGCAAAAACGAAGACCTCCTGTTCTTCGAATTTGGTAAAACCTACCGCGTACTGGAAAAAGGCTATGGCGAAAATAATCACCTGGTATTATATCTTACCGGTAAAAAAACAGCAGAAACCTGGATGCACAAATCCAGTCCTGTGGATTTCTATTTCCTGAAAGGATTTGTGATCAATATCCTGCAACAACTGGGCTATAAGCAGTTCACCTGGGCAGAAAGTACTGAACCTGGCCTGCAGCCGTCGTGGGATATTAAGGTAAAAAACCAGGTGGTGGTTACACTGGGAGGCGTGCCTGCGGCTAAACTGAAGCAGTTCGACATCCGCCAGCCCGTATGGTATGCCACCTTCAACTGGGATAAAATACTGGGACTCTTGCAAAAAAGTGATAACTTTTACAAGGAAATACCGAAATTCCAGGCAGTACGGAGGGATCTGGCGCTGGTACTCGACAGGCAGGTGAAGTTTGCCGCCGTTGAAACAGCAGCACGCAGCGTGAAATCGGGCCTGTTACAACAGGTTAACCTGTTTGATGTATTTGAAAGTGAAAAACTGGGGGCTAATAAGAAGTCTTACGCCGTAAGCTTTACTTTCCTGGATCCTCAGAAAACACTTACAGATAAGGAAATCGATGGTGTAATGGACAAACTTATCAAAACGTTTGAAACGCAGTTACAGGCGGAGATAAGAAAATAAGTATATTGAAATGGTTCTGGAGCAGTACATTCAACGTGTAGAAGAAAGATTGCACCTGCTGGTAAAAAAGCTCCAGCAGGTGCAGGCTGAGAATGCATTGCTGAAAGAAGAAGTAAGCATACAGCAACAGGAGTTGCAACAGCAACAACAGGCGGTACAGGGACTGGAAGAAAGATTGCAACTGATGAAAATTGCATCCACTGCCCAGGGCACTACTACCACCATAGCAGAAGACGAAGCGTTCAAAAAAGAGATCCGCGGCAAGATCAATGATTATATTAAAGAAATTGACCGCTGCATTGCTTTACTGAACAGCTAACCTAAAATCATCATCATGGAGCAACTCATTCCCGTTAATATCATAGTAGCCGACCGCTCTTACCGGATCAAGATCAAACCGGAAGAAGAAGCGGAAGTACGTCGTATTATGAAAGAAGTGAATGAGAAGATCGTCGATTTTAAAACAGCATATGCAGGGAAAGACCTGCAGGACTATATTGCTATGGCCCTTATTATGTACGCCACACATCCTGTAACCAGCGGCGGTAAAGCCCAGGCAAGCACTGCGCCTTTTTTGCAGGAGAAGCTGGAAAAGCTGGAAGAAATTATCAACCAGGCATTGGGTTGATCACGTTACCCATTGCTTAACAATGAATTAGCTAATTGGCTAATTATCACGTATCAAAGACGCTTTAACTGCTATTTTTTTGTATTTTCGCGGGTCAGTTCTCGCCCCTGTCGTGTTTTAGCAGCGATATGGGTATGAGAATACTACATAAATCAAGTATAAATAATTCATATGGATGTTACACTTATCACGACAATAGCTGCAGTAGTGGCATTGATCATTGGGATTGTGCTAGGTAAGGTGATTTTTGCCAAAAATACGCAGCATAAGATAGACGAAGCTGAACAACAGGCTAAAAAAATCATTGCAGATGCACAGATCAGTGCAGAGAATCTGAAGAAAGACAGATTACTGGAAGCCAAAGAAAAATACCTGCAACTAAAAAGTGAATACGAAAAAGACGTATTGCAGCGTAACCAGAAACTGGGAGAATCGGAAAACCGTATCAAACAGAAGGAACAGGCATTAAACCAGAAAAACGAGCAAATCCAGAAACAATTAAACGAAAACGACGCTATCAAGGAAACCCTGAACCGTCAGATGGAACTGGTAACCATCAAACGTACCGAACTGGAAAAACACCAGGAAGAACATATCCGCCGCCTCGAAAAAGTAGCCGGTTTAACAGCAGAAGAAGCGAAGCACCAACTGGTAGAGAGTTTGAAAGAAGAAGCCCGCTCACAGGCCCTCTCTCATATCCAGGAAATCATTGAAGACGCTAAATTAAAAGCGAACAAGGAAGCCAAAAAGATTATCATTCAATCCATTCAACGTACTGCTGCAGAGCAAACCATTGAAAATACCATCACTGTATTTACCCTGGAAAGCGACGAGATCAAAGGCCAGATCATTGGCCGTGAAGGCCGTAACATCCGTGCCATTGAAGCGGCTACCGGTGTGGACCTGATCGTGGACGATACCCCTGAAGCCATCGTATTATCTTCCTTTGACCCGCTTCGCCGTGAAATTGCGCGTTTATCGCTGCAACGCCTGGTACAGGACGGACGTATCCACCCTGCACGTATCGAGGAAGTAGTGGAAAAAACCAAGAAACAACTGGAAGAACAGGTAATGGATATCGGTGAAAGAACCGTTATTGAACTGGGCATCCATGGCCTGCATAAAGAACTGGTACGCCTGGTAGGAAAAATGCGCTTCCGCTCTTCCTATGGTCAGAACCTGCTCATGCACTCCAAAGAAACCGCTAACCTTTGCGCGGTAATGGCAGCAGAACTGGGCCTGAACCCTAAATTAGCCAAACGTGCGGGATTACTGCACGATATCGGTAAAGTACCTGATGAAGAAACTGAACTGAGCCACGCCCTTCTCGGCGCCAAGCTCGCTGAAAAATATGGCGAACACGCCGCTGTGGTAAACGCTATCGGCGCCCACCACGATGAAATGGAAATGCAGTATGTGATTTCACCCATCGTTCAGGCCTGTGATGCTATCAGTGGTGCACGCCCCGGCGCCCGCCGCGAAATTATGCAGAGCTACCTGCAACGTATCAAAGACCTGGAAAACCTGGCACTGGCACACGATGGTGTGGAAAAAGCCTATGCTATCCAGGCCGGCAGGGAACTGCGTATTATCGTAGAAAGTGATAAAGTGTCCGATGGAGATGCAGATCGCCTTTCTTTCGAAATCGCCAATAAAATACAAACAGAAATGCAGTATCCTGGCCAGATTAAAGTAACTGTGATCCGTGAAAAAAGAGCAGTGAATATAGCAAGATAGTTTTCTGAATGTAATAATTCAGGAATTTGAACTTATATTGGAGTCCTCCGGTTTACCCCGGGGGACTTTTTTTTACAGAACAATCACTAAATCTTAGCAGTGTTATGAAAAAAACCTTTTTCAATTGTTTACTTGGAGCCGCCCTGTTACTGGGAACCGGCAGTGCCTTTGCACAAAAAGCACAGTCTTTATTCAATGGTAAAAATCTCGATGGCTGGAAAGTATACGGTACAGAGAAATGGTACGTGGAAAAAGGCGAGCTGATATGCGAAAGCGGCCCCGATAAAGAATATGGCTACCTGGCCACCGACGGCCAGTACAAGGATTTTGAGCTGACCGTTCAATTCAAACAGGAAGCCAACGGCAACAGCGGCGTATTCTTTCACTCCTCGCTGGAAGGCACCAAAATTACCGGCTGGCAGGCAGAAGTAGCGCCTCCTGATATGCACACCGGCGGTATTTATGAATCATATGGCCGCGGCTGGCTCATTCAACCCGACAAGGAAAAAGAAAAGTACCTGAAAATGGGTGAATGGAACACCATGAAGGTGCGTGTACAGGGCGATAACGTAACCACCTGGCTCAATGGCCACGAAATGATCACCCTGAAAGATGAAAAGATCGGTGCAGCCAATGGCCAGATAGCCCTCCAGATCCATTCCGGCGGCGGTATCAAGGTAAGATGGAAAAGCATCAAACTGGTGCCTTTGAAATCGTAACACTACGGTTGAATGCACTTTACAGATAAAGTAATACTCATTACAGGCGCCAGCTCAGGTATAGGCCATGAGCTGGCGCTTTTACTGG
>JBCNPS010000481.1:0-5826 GCA_039593235.1 Chitinophaga sp.
ATGTTCTTTTGGCTTGGATCTTACATAAATAAACGGCAGTTTCAGCTGATCCGCTACCAGCGCCCCATGCGGAATACCTGCAGTAGCCACTCCTGCTATCACAGCAGCATCAGGAAAGGTTTCAAACACCAGGTTGCTCAACTCTGATTTAATATAGTCGCGCACATAAGGGAAAGATAAAACCTTCCTGTTATCGCAATAGATCGGTGATTTCCAGCCGGAAGCCCATGTAAAAGGCTGTGCAGGGCTTAACTTAACGGCCTGCACCTGCAGTAACTTTTCTGCAACTTGTTTTTCGCTTACTTTATTCATACAAGCGCCAAAAGTACTATCATTTTGGAATAAACAACATCAATTTTGGAATAAACGACTTCAATTTTGGAATAAACGACTTCAATTTTGGATTAAACGATTTCAATTTTGGATTAAATGACTTCAATTTTGGAAATAAACAGCGCACATCTTAGCATAACATTATTCTACCTGAGAGCTACGGGAAACAAATTTAAGCAGAGCCCCTTGAAGCGGTTTTACATCTTCCTAAATTCACAATTCGTAATTACATTTGCGGGATGCAAGAAAATATTACGATCTACCTCAACGAACGCCCGCTCCTGCTGAGTACCGACACCACCGCCGTTCCGGCCCGCCTCAATGGCGCCAAAATATACGATAACCCGGATACCAAAAAGATGGAAAACGTATTGCAGAAACTGGAAGACGGGAAAAAAGACGCAGCAGTGTTTATTGCACCGGATATAAAACAACTCTTTAAAAAAGTATCCCTCCATTTCACTACCCTGGTGGCCGCTGGCGGCCTGGTAACCAATCCCGCCGGCGAAGTGCTCATGATGTTCCGTCGCGGTAAATGGGACCTCCCCAAGGGGAAACAGGATCCGGGGGAAGATCTTGAAACCTGCGCCTTACGCGAGGTAGCCGAAGAAACAGGCCTGCACAACGTTTCACTGGAACATAAGATAACCGAAACGTTCCACTACTACCCCATGAAAAATAAAAAAGTACTGAAACATACTTACTGGTACCGGATGTTGTTTACCGGTACGGAATTAACCGTTCCGCAGATAGAAGAAGATATCCAGGACCTGCAATGGATCAAGCCGGAAAACGTAGATAAATACCTTAAATACTCCTACGAAAATATAAGAGAGGTTTTCAGGGCAGCGGATATGTAATACCATCTATCTTTTAGCCAGTATGGCCACTGTAAGCCGGCTTACGCATACCAGCTTATGCTGGTCGTCTGTAATACGGATGTCCCATACGTGACTGGTACTGCCTATATGCAAAGGCCGGGCGCAGGCATGTACATATCCCTTTTTCACCCCTCTTATGTGGTTGGCATTGATTTCAATGCCCACACAGATCTGCGTTTCAGGGTTAATGATCAGGCCCGATGCCATGCTGCCCACCGTTTCGGCCAAAGCTGCGGAAGCGCCGCCATGTAACAAGCCGTAGGGCTGTATGGTCCTGTGATCTACCGGCATCATCATTTTCAGATAATCCGGACCTATTTCGGTAAACTCCATCCCCAGGTAAGTAGCCATGGTGGCGCCTCCCATTTCATTCAACTGGTCCAGCGAGATCTTAGTATTGTGCCAGATCGTTTTCATAATAGCTGCTTTATAGAAATTATTGCTTTATACGCTTAATGCCTTCCAGTACTGCCGGCGGCAGGAATGGCGTTACATCTCCCCCGTATTTATAAATATCCCTCACGAGGGTGGAGGCTATGCTGGAATACTGGGGAACCGTTGTTAAAAAGATAGTTTCAATTTCCGGCGACACCGTACGGTTTACGTCGGCAATCGCTTTCTCGTATTCAAAATCACTCACGTAGCGGATTCCCCTCAAAATAAAACGGGCGTTTAACTGCCTGCAGAAATCAACGGTCAGGCCCGAGTAGGAGGCCACCTCCACCCGCGGATCATCTTTATACATCTCCCTGATCCAGCTCATCCGCTCTTCCAGTGCAAACATAGGCGTTTTACTGCTGTTTACGCCAATACCTATTACCAGGCGGTCGAACAGTTCAAGCCCGCGGCTGATGATATCTGTATGTCCCAGTGTAATAGGGTCAAATGTGCCCGGGAATAAACAAGTCCTCATATAATTGTGATTGAACGGTCAGCGTTTTAATTCCTCCCGGTTAATAAATATGGAGAATACCGTTGCCCCATAGTTCCTTTCAGAACGGTAGTAGGAATAATCCTGGAACTTCTTATGTTGTGTATGTTCCACTACCAGCCAGCCTTCAGGATTGAGCAGCTCTTTTTCAAATACCAGCAGGGGCAACTGATCCAGTGTTTCCATCATATAGGGAGGATCAGCAAAAATGAAGTCAAATTTCTCCGTACACTGCTGCAGGTATTTGAAAACATCCATTTTCACCGTTTTAAGGTGCTCAATTCCCAGCGCCAGCGCGGTTTTCCCTATAAAAGCAGCCATTGCCGGGTCCTTCTCTACAACGGTCATATCTGTTGCGCCCCTGGAAGCCAGTTCAAAACTGATACTCCCTGTGCCGCCAAAAATATCCAGTGTTTTTAAAGATGGAATATCCAGGTTATTTTCAATGATATTAAACAACCCTCCTTTCGCAATATCTGTAGTAGGCCGGGTATGCGGCATCTTTGCAGGTGGTTGTATCTTTCGTCCCCCACTCGTTCCTCCTATTATACGCATAGCGCCAACGCATATAAGTTATGAAAATAATAACCCGGTATTTCCTGCATTTTGGTGATATAGCTGAAACCCGGTATCCTTTGTATCCACTCCAGGTGTGGTATGAACTTATACATTTCCTGGTATACGCCGGCATCGGTAGCTACGGCCCCTCCCAGCTTCACCTTCACCAGCTGCTCGTTCAGTTCCAGCTGACGGAGCACGCTCACCAGGGTATACACTACGTCCAGGCCCGACTGGTAATCGCCTTCCTGCTGGATCAGGAGTTTACCGCCGGCATAAACCGTCATTGTAAACCGCTGCTGGTCCACTTCCACGAAAGCAATGCCGTCTTTTGCCTGGAAATCCAGGTCCATGGGGTACGACTGCAACAAGGCGGAATTGGCATGTATCACCAGGTCCGTAGAAAACTCTTTACGTAAAAAACCAAGCAGGTCTTTATCCACGCTGTACACATTCACCATTGGCAATGAAGGCAGCAGGTCCGACAGCACTGCTTCCTGTAACTTTTCCGGTGTGGCCAGGTGCAGAAAGTCCTTTTTCATGGACGGTGTATAGTACATATGCGGTACCAGCACGCCTCCGCCGGTGTTAAAGGCCAGCAGGATAGATTTAAAAGCCGTAAATAACAGTTTGTCGGTATCAAATACCTGTTCTATCATCTCCAGGTCGGCCAGGGCCAGCTTACGGGGAGTAAAATGATAGGATTTCAGCGCCAGGAATTTCTTTACAGCCGGATCAAACACTACATAGCTGAATGTTCCGTTTCCTACCAGTACCAGTAAATTACAGGCAGTGAGATCAGTTTCCAGCAGGGTTTCATCGTCTACTGTAAATGCAGGATGGATGTTATAAGCCACGGGCATATTTAACCTTTCAAATGAATTACAATAATACTCTTTTTAGTTAATTGGTGAGGGCGTTTTGTTGTTTTATATAAGGGAGATGATCAGCAGATAGACCTATCTTTGCGCCTATACCCACAATCAGCGAACGATTCATGCAACTGGAAGTCAACACCCGGCAGATTATCAAAATAGCAGGACCTATATGCCTGGCGCTTATTATCCCGCAGATCAACCACATTACCAACACCGCCTTTGTAGGGCGCCTGGGCGAATTTGAACTGGCCGCCAATGGGATTGCCGGCATCTATTACCTGGTGATGTACATGATTGCCTATGGCCTTAACAATGGGATGCAGGTACTTATTGCCCGCAGGGCCGGGCAGCAACAGTATGCCGGCATCGGGCAGTTGTTTTCCAACGGTATACAGGTAGGTATCTTTTTCTCCGGGCTGGCCATCCTGCTCACTTTGCTGGCAGCTCCCTGGTTCTTTTCCAAAAGCCTGCATGATACGCATATCATTTCCGCCGCTGTTTCGTTTATCCGTATACGTATATGGGGACTTCCTTTTCTTATGTTGCTGAATATGGCCAACGCCTTTTATATAGGCAGCGGCCATTCAAAGGTGCTGGCCATCACTTCTCTTTTCCAGGAAATGATGAACATCTTTTTTGACTATACGCTTATCTTCGGAAAGCTTGGCCTGCCTGCCATGGGGCTGAACGGCGCCGCCACCGCTTCGGTAATTGCAGAGATCACCGGCTGCGGCGTAGCATTCAGCATCCTTTTCATCCGGCGGTATCACCTGCAGTACAGCCTGTTCAATTACCTGCGGCTCAATTGGGGCATTATCCGGAATATACTGAATGTATCGGCCCCGCTGATTGTTCAGTTCCTCTTCAGCATCGGCGGTTGGTTTGTGTTCTTTATTTTTATTGAGCATCTGGGAGAGCGTCCGCTTGCAGTATCCAATATGCTCCGCAGTATCTTTGGGTTCTTCGGTATTTTCACCTGGGCGCTGGCGGCAGCCTGCAATACCATGGTAAGCAATATCATAGGGCAGGGACGCCCCGAACAGGTATTTCCCATTATCCGGAAAATTGTGGCTATCAGCGCCGGATGCGCTATGGCCATGTGTATCGTGGTTAACCTGTTCCCCTATACGTTGCTTCATATCTATACCAATAGTGCCGACCTGATCACCATGGCGATCCCCTCCATCAGGGTGATCACCCTTAGCACTATACTAATGGCGGTAGCTGCGGTGGTGATGAGTGGCGTGGTGGGTACCGGCAATACAAGAATTAATCTGGTAACGGAAATAATCGCCGTTCTGGGTTACCTGTTGTATTGCGATATTGTTATTGAAAGAATGCGTAGCGAACTGCACTGGGCCTGGGGCGCCGACTTTATTTACTGGATCATTATCTTCGGAATAAGCTACTGGTACCTGCGCAGCGGCAGATGGAAAGGGAAAGAGATTTGAGTCAGACAAAATCCGCGTTATTGCAGGTCGTCCAGCATTTTTTTGCAATCCGCTTTAATACTGGCGTCGTCCTGGACGATGCTGCGCAGTGTAAGCGCTTTTTTCAGCACTTCGATGGCTTTTTCCTGCTGGTCATCTGCTTTATAGGCGCGGGCCAGTTCGTAGTAGTTAAGGATAAAAGCGGGGTCGAGCTGGCGGCATTTTTCATAATTGCTGATGGCATTTGCGAGCGATCCGTCCGGCAAACCGCCAAACAGCATTTTTGCGGCGCCTCTTTCAAAGGCGTTCAGGTTCGCCACTTCATAATTCCATTTGCCTAAAACATGATAACCCTGTGCCAGGGAAGGATTAAATTTGATAGCCAGTTCTGCGTACTTTTTTACATCTTTAGAGGCAGCCACTTTATCTTTTGCGCCGGAGATCAATGCCATGCGTCCCATGGCAATGGCCATGGACAAATTGGATTCGGGGCTGTTAGGATTTACCTTAAGCGCCTGCTGGGCGTAGCTTTTGGCAAGATTGAAATAGTTGATCTTATCTTCTTTGTTTTTTTGCCGGTTGCCGATGCGGGAACATAACTGGCTGGCCTGGTTCAGGGCGTCCAGCTCAGCAGGTTGTATTTTGAGGATTTCCTTATCTTTTTCAAATGCTTCGCTTTCTTTCATCTGCTTCTCCAGCTGCCTGGCCTCATCCATCATTTCACTGACACTCTGGGCCTGTACAAACAGTACCGCTGATAATAAAAAGCAAACTGCCATGATCCGTTTCAACATAGGACAGGTTTTTACAGCGTA
>JBCNPS010000482.1:0-5822 GCA_039593235.1 Chitinophaga sp.
TACCGAATATGTAAAAGGCTGTATTGAACACTACTCTGATAAATGGTACGTATACACGTACCCGGTAGCAACCAACGTAGCGGGAACTGTAGGCGGGATGGAGTATCCCGGCATTGTTTTCTGCAACTGGAAATCCACAAAGGGCGGCCTCTGGGGCGTTACGGACCACGAGTTCGGACACAACTGGTTCCCTATGATCGTAGGTTCCAACGAACGCAAATATGCCTGGATGGATGAAGGCTTCAATACTTTTATCAACGGCATCGCTACCCAACATTTTAATAACGGCGAATACGCCAGCCGCCAGAGTATGCAACGGTCTGCCCCGATGTTGTTTTCCGCTAACGCAGAAGCCATCATGAACACGCCGGATGTTATCGGGCTTAATTATAATGGCATCGCCGCGTATTACAAACCCGCAGCAGGACTGAACCTGCTCAGGAATGAAATTCTCGGTCCTGAACGTTTCGACTATGCTTTCCGGGAGTACATTAAGCGCTGGGCATTTAAGCATCCTACTCCCTGGGATTTTTTCAGGAGTATTGAGAACGCGGCAGGCGAAGACCTCAGCTGGTTCTGGCGTGGATGGTTCTTTAATACCTGGAAACTGGACCAGGCAGTAAAAGAGGTGAAATATGTGAGTAGCGATCCTGCCCAGGGCGCGCTCATTACCATCCAGAACCTGGAACAACTCCCCATGCCGGTAGTGCTGGCAGTAACAGATGCCAATGGCAAAACGGATACGGTCCGGCTGCCGGTGGAGATCTGGCAGCGTGGCAGCAGCTGGACGTTCCGCTATCATTCCACTACAAAGTTAGCCAGCGTGGTTATTGACCCAGCAGGCAATTTCCCTGATATCAATCCTTCCAATAATACCTGGAAAGGGGATACCGGAAGCCCCATACCGGCAGGTATAACGCCAACGGCTATACTAAAGAAGTACATTGATGTAATAGGCGGCGACAACCGGCTGAAAGGCTTAAAGGACCTGCTGCTGGAAGAAGAAGGCACCGTTAGAGGCACTGTTATTGAACGCCGGGTGCAGGTAAAGCAACCGGATAAAATACTGCAAATGGTGACTGTTCCAATAAATAATATGGTGCCTTTCCGACTGCTCATTAATGGCAGTAATGTAAGCATGGCCCGCATGGGGAAAGACATCCCGTTATCGCCGTCGGAAAAAGCTGTGCTGAAAGATAAAAACAGCCTGTACCCGGAGCTGCAATACCTTAACAACAGCAGTGATGTTAAAATGGAACTGATGCCGGTTACGGAAGATGTAAATAACGTGCAGGCATATGTGATCAGCATTGCTACTTCCAACGGGGCATTAATGCGTAACTATTACGATGTGAAAACCGGGTTGAAAATACGCACCGTTTCCCTGCCGGGGCAGGAAGGTAAAGAAGACGAAACAACCACTGATTATGCAGATTACAGGGAGGTGAATGGTATACAGTTAGCGTTTACCATTACTATCACCGACCCAACTGGTTTTGAAGCCGTGATGACAGTGAAGAAGGCGGTGGTGAATGGTGGGATAGGAGAGGAGGTGTTTAAATAGTTTACACTGGCATTCTTATCTTAAAGTTAATATCTTCGCGGCAGCACCAATGTCATGAAAGAATGAAACAACTCCGGCCGGTAATGTTTGTGGGCACCGCTTCAGATGTAGGTAAAAGCGTGATCACAGCCGGGTTTTGCCGCATTTTCAAACAGGATGGATATAGCCCGGCGCCTTTTAAGGCCCAGAATATGTCGCTCAATAGCTATGCAACGCCCGATGGCCTGGAAATAGGCCGCGCACAGGCGGTACAGGCTGCCGCTGCAGGCGTGCCCTGTAACACCGATATGAACCCGGTGCTGCTGAAACCTACCAGCGACCGTAATGCCCAGCTGGTGCTGCATGGCAAGCCTGCCGGTAACCAATCGGCCTGGGAATATTTTATGGAAGATGACAAACGGGCGCTTTTTGAAGAAGTGAAAGGCGCGTTCGATCGCCTGTCGCAGCGCTATAGTCCTGTTGTAATGGAAGGAGCAGGCAGCATTTCCGAACTCAATTTGCGGGCAAAAGATATCACCAATATGCGGATAGCCCTGCATGCGGGAGCAGCTGTGTACCTGATTGCAGATATCGACAGGGGAGGTATTTTCGGTAGTGTGTATGGTACTATCTCCCTGTTGCCGCCGGAAGAAAAAGCATTGATAAAGGGAATCATCATTAATAAGTTCCGGGGAGATATCCGGTTGTTTGAAGAGGGAAAGGTGATGCTGGAAAAGATCACCGGCGTACCGGTAACCGGCGTATTACCTTACTATCATGATATTTATATTGAAGAAGAAGACGCGGTTTCACTGCAGCTTAAACAGAAACGCTTTGTTCCGGGAGAGATAAATATCGCGGTCGTTTTGCTGCGGCATATGTCCAACTTTACCGATTTCAATGCATTGGAAAAAGATGAACGGGTAAATATCTTTTACACCGATAATCCCATGGAGCTGGCAGCGGCAGATATTATTATTCTCCCCGGCAGTAAAAATACGATGGCCGACCTGGTAGCTATCAGGAACAACGGTACCGCAGCCGCAATAACGGAAGCGTATAAACGAAATAAAGCGGTGATTGGTATTTGTGGTGGTTACCAGATGATGGGGCAGCAGGTGGCCGATCCTTACGGTGTGGAAGGCGATGCAGGCAGTATCCCGGGTTTGGGTATTTTACCTGTTAGCACGGTGCTCACAAAAGAGAAGATAACGCGGCAACGGACTTTTTACTATCGCAGTCAGCAGAAAATATGTGAAGGATATGAAATTCATATGGGAGATACGGCGGCAGCAGTCCCTTCCCCGCTGAATACCTTTACCGGTGGCGGCACAGATGGTTATTTCCTGCGAAATAACTGCTGGGGTACCTATCTTCATGGCATCCTGGACAATGATGCTGTGATCAACGACCTGCTGGCACATTGCGGAAAATCCGCAGTGGCAAAGGATTTTGATTACCGCCGGTTCAAGGAAGAACAATATAACAAACTGGCAACACATATCCGTGAACATCTGGACATTCCGGCTGTTTATAAGGCACTGGAATTATAATAATATTGCATTATGATACAAGGACACGGGGACGATGGCTACCTGTTTGATCAGCAGGTGAAAGCTGATTTCAGCTCCAATGTTTGGTATGGTGGTTTACAGGAAGGATTGAAGGAGCATCTCAGTAATAAAATAACCGGTATTGATCATTACCCGGATGCCGGCGCTGCGAAATTGCAGGCTATGCTGGAAAACCAGGCCGCCCTGCCCGGTGGCAGTATCCTGGTAACCAATGGCGGCACGGAAGCCATTTACCTGGTGGCGCAGGCATTTACAGGCGCCACCACTACCGTGGTAGTGCCTACTTTTGCCGAGTATGAGGACGCTTGTAAGCTATACCGGCACCAGGTGCAATACCTGCCATGGGATAAACTTACGCCGGATATCGCCTTCACCACCGACCTGGTGTTTATCTGCAATCCTAACAATCCTACCGGGCAGGCGCTGGATGAAAAAGCCCTGCAACAACTTATCACACACAATAAACATACGGTGTTCATCATCGATGAGGCCTATATTCAGTTTACAGTAGGTGCGGTTACCATGCTGCCACATCTGCACCGGTTGCCCAATGTGCTGGTGCTGAGGTCCATGACAAAAACCTGCTGCATTCCCGGCCTGCGACTGGGCTATGTGGCAGCCCGGAAACAGTTGCTGGACAGGGTCCGCGCTTTCAGGATGCCATGGTCGGTGAATAGCCTGGCACTCGAAGCGGGCTATTATATCCTGGAGCACCCGGAGCAGTTTACCATTTCTGCAGGCAGCCTTTTACAGGAAACGTTCCAGCTTTGGGAGGGGATCCGTAAGATGCCGGAGTATAAAGTGCATGCGTCACATACGCATTTCTTCCTTTTTGAAACATTAACCGGTACCGCCGCCACCCTGAAAGCATGGCTGATGGAACGCCATGGTTTGCTGATCAGGGATGCCTCTAATTTCTACGGATTGGAACCCGGTCATTGCCGGGTTGCCTGTCGCAGCGCTGCCGATAACAAATTACTGATCACTGCTTTGCGCCAATGGACCCTATACTAAAATTCGTATTGCCGTTACTGTTAGGGTACATTGCCGACATGTTGCTGGGAGATCCACGCAGCTGGCCGCATCCCGTAAAAGGTTATGGCTGGCTGATCCAGCAGGGTACACGATGGCTTAACCGGGGCGGGGCCCGGTTCTGGAAGGGCGCATTGCTCACCATTACGCTTTGCGTGGCGGTGTATATAAGTTTTTATTTTACACTTATAGTACTATCGGGGTGGCCCATAGTGTACTATACATTCAGTACGGTGTTTGTTTTTTTTGCACTGGCCAACAAAAGCCTGTTACAGGAAGGCCGGGAGGTGTTTGATGCCTTGCATCACGGAGGGCTGGAAGCGGGGCGGCAGCGGCTATCATGGATAGTAGGAAGGGATACCGGCCATTTGTCGCCGGATCAGATCCGTATCGCGGTATTTGAGTCGATGTCGGAAAACCTAAGCGATGGGGTAGTAGCGCCACTATGCTTCTATGCCGTGCTGGGCCTGCCCGGCATGATGCTGTATAAAATGATCAATACCCTGGACTCAATGATAGGCTATAAGAATGCGCAATACCTGTATTTCGGACGCTTTGCTGCCCGGCTGGATGATGTGGCCAATTTTATACCGGCACGCATCACGGCGTTGCTGATGATCCTTTTGTATGGCAGCAGCCGCGCATGGCATTTTATGATCAAATACGGGCCGGCTCATACCAGCCCCAATTCCGGCTACCCTGAAGCAGCGCTGGCGGGTATCCTGGACTGCCGTTTCGGCGGGCCTAACCTTTACCAGGGAGTAGCCGTACACAAACCTTATATTGGCGAAAATGAACGTAATATTGAACACGATGAATTTCGTAAGGTGATGTACCTTAATCATGCAGTTACTTTCGTGATGGTGATCAGCATCGTGGCGATAAAATATTATTTGATATGGAAAGCACAGCAGTAACAAAACAGCAGGAAAAAGAAAGGATCAGTATTTTAAGTTGCGGCTGGCTGGGAAAACCCCTGGCATTGCATCTGAAAGCCGCCGGCTATCCTGTAAAAGGGGCACGCACCAGCATGGCGGGAGTGCAGGAACTACAGGCTCTCGGCCTGGAAGCCTACACGGTAGTGTTGTCGGAAAATGTGTTAACCGGTCCGGACGACTTCTGGAGGGCCGATATCCTGGTGGTGAATATTCCCCCGCGGAAAGAAAGGGGAAAGGATGCACATGTATCAGAAATAATGCTGCTGCGCAGCTTTATCGAAACAACATCTATCCGTAAAGTAATATTCGTTAGCTCTACTTCTGTATATAAAGATATCAACGGACTGGTAACGGAGGAAAATGATGAAATACCCGATACACCCAATGGAATGGCATTGCGGGAGGTAGAAGAGCTTCTGCTGGGGTCAACCGCATTTGATACCACCGTGCTTCGTTTTGGCGGGCTGATTGGCTACGACCGTTTGCCGGACCAGCGCCGGATTATGGAAGGCCGGAAATCCAATAGTCAGCCCATGAACGTCATTCACCGGGACGATTGCATTGGCGTGATCCGCCAGGTGATCGAGAAAGACGCCTGGGGAGAAGTGTTTAACGCCTGTGCCAGCGGGCACCCCCAACGCAGCCGTTATTATAAGGCGGCTGCACAGTACCTGGGCGCCTGCCTGTTCGGCGGGCTGTCCCTCACTGTCTATAAGTAACGAGCGTGCACCCATG
>JBCNPS010000483.1:0-5816 GCA_039593235.1 Chitinophaga sp.
ACGAAGTAAAGGAGAACCACCCCTGCCTTTTATACTGATGCGGCCACCCGGAAGTACCACTATCCGGAAAGTGGTGATATGCCTCCATGATGATGGCAAGCGCGCAATGCCGGACAGCTCCGCCCTGTTACAATCTTACCTGCAAAAGGGATACGCTGTGCTGTTGCCGGATCTGCGGGGGATAGGCGAAACGGCCGATGCCGCCGCCTTCAATCATCCTAAATTCTATAACCGCGAATATCGTAATGTAACATCATCATTACATATGGGCCGTCCGTTAATAGGGCAGCGGGTAACAGACCTGTTGCTGCTGCTGGATTACCTGCAGTCGGATCCTGCATTCAAACAGTCAGCAGTCAGCATAAAGGCTTCGGGTACAACCGCCCTGGTAGCCTTACATGCAGCGGTCATTGATCAGCGTATTCATCACCTGGAAATAGATCAGTACCTGGATTCTTTCATGAGTATTATCCGCCGGCTAACGGAGAAGGATCAATACAGTAATGTTATCCCGGGAGTGTTACGATATTATGATGTACCCGACCTGGTGCAAATGCTGAAGAAGCGGTTAGCTGCCGTTGATTAAAGCTGCTTACCTGTTGTTATAATTTTTTTGAATTATTTTGATAACCTGTCAATGTCGATCAGATCCTTTTTATTACAAAGTGTAACCGTGTTAGGATTGGCTGCCTGCTCATCCGGCCATAAAGAAGCTGTTCCACCGGAAAGCCTTCCTATGGAAACGATCAGCCTGGATAACCTGGATGCTTTTTCCGTTACGAATAACCATTGGCGTATAGCCGGTACCGTATATGCCGCCAGGCAGCAACCGCATCATATGGAAGCAACGGATGGCAAAGGTATCCTGGTGTGTACGCTTCCGGGAAATGCAGGAGACAGCAGCGAGTTGCGTACCAACATGCTACATGGCGATATGGACCTGGAGCTGGATTTTATGTTGTCCGCAGAGGCAGATGCAAGTATTCTTTTCCAGGGAACCTATGCACTGCATCTGAAAGACAACTGGCTGAAGGATAGCATGGCTACTGATGATTGTGGCGCCATTGAAGGGCGAACGCCTTTGCTGAATGCCTGTAAAGCGCCTGGTTTGTGGCAGCACCTGTCGGTGAAATACAGGGCGCTGCGCCCTCCCAGCCTGGATAGTAGCACCATCAGCCAGGTAAGGGAAACTGGTTTCGAATCAGTAGAACTGAACGGGCGCATTGTTAACAGCCCGCAGCTGGTTAATACCAACGACACCATGCTGCGTATAGCGCCGGGGCCATTACGTTTCCTGGTGCGTAAAGGATCGGTGGCTTTTCGTAATATCCGTTACAAAACCTACGGCAACAACCGCGTAAAATTAACGGATATGCGTTACCGTGTGTACAAGGGCGTATATAAAAATCATGATACCCTCCAGCAATTAGCACCCGTGAAATCGGGTGACACCGATTCACTGACCTTTCATGTGGGAGATAAGCGCGCCCATTTATTACTGGAAGGAAAGATACAGATACCGGTAACAGGTCGTTATGTATTCCGGTTGCAGGCCGGCGGCCCTGCACGTTTAATGATAGATGGAAATGAGATCGCCAACAACGGTGGTACCCGCGACTACCAGCGCGCATTCTTTGGCGATACTACGTTAGAACAGGGGGAACATGCCTTTCAGCTTAGCTACGCAAACTATGACGAAAGCCTTGTGCTGATGTTTGAAGGGCCTCATATGCCTTTTACGCCGCTTACCACACCTGCCTCTGAAAGGATGGCAGAAGTAGCGCCGCTGATGGAATACCCGGTGAAAGAGACGCCGGTAACACAGCGTGGCTTTATGGAACACCTGGGTAAAATAAACACCTATAGCATGGCCGTAGGTATACCCGGTGGATTGAACTATGCTTACGATATGGTGAACTACAGCCCTTTAATGGCCTGGCGCGGGCGATACCTTGACATTGCAGAGATGTGGCATGAACGCGGTGAAAAACAGCTGGAACGGCCATTGGGCGCCCCGCTGGAACTGGCGGGCATTCCATGTATAGCGGAATTATCGTCTTCCAATGCGCCCTGGCCCGTTGCCATCCGTGACGACAGCAGCAGCTACACTAACCGCGGATACAAGCTGCGTAACGGTTTGCCGGTATTCTTTTATACCCTGCGCCAATGGTCGGTAGAGGACTACCTCTACCCCCGGGGAGATGACAGGGGATTGGTAAGGGAGGTGACCATACGCAATAATGGTGGTACTAACGGTAACGCCTGGTGGTTAATGGCCAGCGGAGGCGTTATTGAAAAGTTACCCAATGGTAATTATGCGGTAGATGATAAACAGTATTATATAGAAACCGCTATGATGCCGGAGATTGTAAAGGATAAATCGCAATACAGGCTGGTATTGCCTTTGAGCACGGATACAAAAACAGTTAACATTCATTATTCCATTATCTGGTAAATCAATATGAGAAGCAGGCAACACAGGTGTTTTTTGTTATTGCTATGGGGAATATTATTACCACGCATAGCGGAAGCACAAACGGGAATGAAGGCGGCAGAAAGTAAATATTACAGTATCAGTGATGTGCCGGTGCCGGACAGTGTGGCACTCGAAGTAGGAGGACTCGCATTCACGCCAGACGATAAACTTGGCGTAGCTACCCGGCATGGAGAGATATGGCTGATAACAGATCCCTACCAGAAAAAATCACGGCGCCCGCAATACACCCGCTTCGCGGCCGGTATGCATGAAACGCTGGGGCTTGCCTGGCATAATGGTTCCTTTTATACCACGCAACGCTCCGAACTTACACGCGTTACGGATACAGACAATGACGGTAAAGCGGATCTTTTCCAGACCGTTGCTTCCTGGCCCTTATCCGGCAACTATCACGAGTATTCGTACGGACCAATGTTTATGCCCAACGGTGATATGATCGTTACGCTCAATCTTTCCTGGATAGGCCGCGGCGCCAGCCTGGCTAAGTGGCGTGGATGGATGATGCGGATAAAACCCGATGGCGCCATGCAGCCTTATGCAGGAGGAATGCGTTCCCCGGCAGGTTTTGGTTTATCGGAGAACGTGGATATATTCTTTGCTGAGAACCAGGGCGACTGGATAGGCTCCGGCAGGATCACGCAACTGGACTATGGCGATTTTGCAGGACACCCGGCCGGGATGCGCTGGTCGGGTGAACGCGGTTCGCCGCTGAAACTAACGCCATCGCAGTTCCCCGACTCCATTGGTATACTGCATGATTTTGCCCGTAAAATACCGCATTTCAAAGAACCCAGCATATGGTTCCCGCATACACTCATGGGCACCTCTACTTCTGCGGTACTGAACATCGACTCAGATGCATTTGGCCCTTTTAAAGGCCAGTTGCTGGTAGGTGACCAGGGACATAGTAAAGTAATGCGCGCTTTCCTGGAAAAGGTGAACGGCAAATACCAGGGCGCATGCTTCCCTTTCATGGAAGGCTTTTCTTCCGGCGTGCTGCGGCTCGTATGGGGAAGCGATCATTCATTGTTTGTTGGCATGACCAGCAGGGGATGGGCCTCTACAGGCCCTGCCCCTTATGGTTTACAGCGGGTTAACTTTAAAGGCAAAGTACCTTTTGAAATAAAAGCCATGCGCGCACAAAGCAATGGCTTTGAACTGCAATTCACCTCGCCGGTAAATAAAAAACAAGCTGCCGGTGCGGGCTTATTCCGGGTAACAGGATTTACGTATAGCTATCACAGTAAGTACGGCAGCCCTGTTATCAACAGCCAACCTTGCCCGGTAGTAAAAAGTGAGGTGTCGGACGATGGCTACCGGGTACGGATATACGTAGATGGCCTGCGGGAAGGATATATACATGAACTGGATGTAACGGGGCTGCAATCACAGGAAGGCCTTCCGCTGCTGCACACTACGGCATATTACACGCTCAATGCTATTCCCGCAGGAAGCGGCAGCATGCCCGGCTGCGTTATAACGCCGAAAAGCACTGCTGCAATGGCCGGTAACAACACCGCCTGTGGCAGTGATCCTTCCAAATGCGTAAGCGTGCAGCCGGCCGGCTGGACCAAAGGCCCTGATGTAGTGTTAAAGATAGGCACCATACCCGGGCTGAAGTTCGACCTGTCCGAAGTAGAAGTGCCGGCAGGAAGTAAGGTGCAGCTGGTGTTCAATAATAACGACGACATGCTGCATAACCTGGTGATCGTAAAACCAGGAAAGGGGGATGCGGTAGGAAAACTGGCGATGGATATGGGATTGAACGGCTCACAACTCGCATATGTACCGGCATCTGCAGATGTATTGTTTAACACCTGCCTGCTGCAACCAGAAACATCGCAGCGTATTTACTTTACGGCGCCGGAAAAGCCGGGGAACTACCCCTACGTGTGTACATTCCCAGGGCACTATACTGTAATGAAAGGGATCATGAAAGTTGTAAAGAAATAAGATGGACATGCAACGATTTTTATACGTTTGTTTATGGATATGCCTGGCAGCCAGTAGCCAGGCGCAAAACGGTAACGCTGTATTAAATGCAGATAAGCTGAAGCAGTATGTGGCTTCCTTCAATCGTCTTGATACAGGAGAAGTAAAGCAGTATGTGCCGGATGACCGCGCTGCCGCCTGGCTGGAAAGCAACATCCCCTTGTTTGATTGCCCTGATAACGTGATCGAACAAACGTACTATTTCCGTTGGTGGAGTTTTCGCAAACATCTTAAACAAACACCGGATGGATTTATATTCACCGAATTTATTATTCCCGTAAAACATGCCGGAAGATATAATGCGTTGAGCTGTGCATTAGGACATCATATTTATGAAGGGAGATGGTTGCGCGATACACAGTATGTGAACCAGTATATCCGCTATTGGCTGGAGAAAGATCCGCAGCAGGCGAAACCCCGTTTCCACCAGTTCAGCAGCTGGGCAGCAGATGCCGTTTACAATTATTATCTCGCAAACGCCAACCGCGCATTTGCAGTAAGCCTGCTGGATTCACTGGATAAAGATTACCGGTTATGGGAACAGGAGAGACGCCTGCCGGATGGAATGTACTGGCAGTTTGATGTGAGGGACGGCATGGAAGAATCTATCAGTGGTTCACGCAGGGAACGGAATATACGTCCTACTATCAATAGTTATATGTACGGCAACGCCAGGGCATTGGCACAACTGGCGGCTATGGCGGGGCGCGACAGCCTCCGGCAAAGATATACGCAACTGGCGGCGCAACTCAAAGCAGGTGTGCAGAACAGGTTATGGGATGATACCGCAGCTTTTTTTAAAGTACAACTGGCAAAGGGACCATTGTCGGGAGTAAGAGAAGAAATTGGTTTTATCCCCTGGTATTTTAACCTGCCGGATGATAATAAAGAATATGCAAAGGCATGGACACAGTTAACCGATAAAAACGGGTTTGACGCTCCCTGGGGCCTTACCACCGCGGAGCAGCGGCATCCCGCTTTCCGTTCACACGGCAGCGGCGGTTGCGAATGGGATGGCGCTATCTGGCCGTTTGCTACCACCCAAACATTAAAGGGGGTGGCGAACCTGCTTACCCGTTACCGTTATCAGGATGCCATGACGAAGCAGGTATATTTCCGTGCCTTGCAGACCTATGCACGCTCGCATCAGAAAAATGGGCATCCTTACCTGGGGGAGTACCAGGATGAAAAGAACGGCTACTGGCTGAAAGGAGATGATCCCCGCAGCAGTTATTACAACCATTCGGGCTTCTGCGACCTTGTGATCAGTGATCTCATAGGGCTGAAAACGCGGGAGGATGAACAGTTGGAAATACATCCGTTGATT
>JBCNPS010000484.1:0-5813 GCA_039593235.1 Chitinophaga sp.
CAAAAAACGCTTCCCCCTCCAGCATTACATCCCTGGATGTTGCTGCATAGGTGTCGCTGTAACGAATAACGGACCGGGCGTTCAATATAACAACAGAACTATCGGGCAGGGCTATACGTTTTATTTCCCCGTCGGCTGCTGCAACGATAGTATACACCGGTTTATGACGGGGCCATAATAATACCAGTCCCAACAATACCAGTACCATGGCGGCATACGGCAACCAGCGACGGAAATAACCGCGTTTTACCGTTGTACTTCTTTGCACGGCGGTATTTACCACTTTACTTTTCAATCCGGCAGGCAAGGGTTGTGATTCGCTTTGCAACCATTCTTCTGCCGGCATCAGTACACGATGATCCTCTTCTTCAAGTAACTGTAAGAGTAACCGGAGTTGATCCCCGCTGGCGGTATTGTGTTGTACTTTATCTATCAGCTCCTGTAACAGGTCCGCATCACGTTTCATCATATATACAGTTGACTTCTGCTCATATATACACTAAAAAAAGGGGGGCTACTTAGTGGAAGAAAAAAAATTATTTCAGGAAGAACAAGATCAGTAAGATGATATAAGAATCTTTCAGCTCAGCCTTTATTACTTTGAGGCTGCTGTGAATATGCGATTCTACAGTACGTACGGAGATGCCCAGTTTGTCGGCGATTTCGCGGTGCGACAATCCTTCTTCGCGGCTCATCCGGAAAACCGCGCGCTGCTTATCTCCCAGCGAATCCAGCACATCCTGGTACTGCCGGTACAGCTCATTGTAATCCAGCCGCTGCAAAATACCGTCTGCCGGCTGCAGCAATGCGTGTTCCGGGTCTGTGGTCATCAGCCGGCGGTTCACTTTATTACGGATAAAATTCAGGATATGGTTTCTGGCAATAGTGAATAACAATACCTGCACATCAGCAGTCTCATCCAGTTTGCCACGGAAGTGCCAGAGTTTGAGGAAAATATCCAGCAATAATTCTTCTGCATCTTCCTCCACTCCTACCTTCTTCCTGCAATAACCCAATACCCTTGGCCCCAGCAGGTCCAGCAAGGAGCTGAGCGCTTCTTCATCGCCTTCACGGAAACGACGCAACAGGAAAGGTGAAATTAAAGTAATAGAATTGTCCATGCAGCAGACAAAATTAATAAGCCATTGTTAACGTAAGGTTATGATATGATTAACAGCAAGCGGTCGATTACTTTTCATTGTTCTTCTGGTGGAATACGTTCATCAATATTAATAAAAATAATCCTGGGAAGAAAGAAATTTCAGGCGGGAGTTCCGGAAAAAGTATAGGAGTTTTTTTGGGAGAAATGTATTGACAGGTTTTTTCTATCCGGTAAAAAAGGGAACCGGCTATCTCAACCGGTTCCCTTTTTCAATCAATTAAATATTTCCTTTCTTCAGTTCTTTCACCGCATGATCACATGCCCGCGCAGTAAGCGCCATATAAGTGATAGAAGGATTCACGCAGGAAGAAGAGGTCATGCAGGCGCCATCTGTTACAAACACATTTTTAGCGGCATGCACCTGGTTGAAATCATTGAGTACGGATGTTTTAGGATCCCTACCCATGCGGGCGGTTCCCATTTCATGGATACAATGTCCCGGCGGAGGAGCACCGTCGTAGCCATGTACATTTTTCAGTCCTGCTGCTTCCAGCATTTCTATTGCGCTGGCCTGCATATCCTTGCGCATGGCCATTTCATTTTCCTTAAACTCACAGTCGATGTCAAGTGTGGGCAGTCCGTATTTATCTTTCTTATTTTTATTCAGCGTCACTTTATTCTCGAAATACGGGAGGTGCTCGCCCCAGGAGCCAATACCCATTGACCACTTACCGGGCTCGCCCTGTGCTTCTTTCAGCTGAACGCCGATACCGTCCATACTTATACCCCGGCCTCTTCCTGCGCCGCCCTGGTAGCCAAATCCGCGCACATAGTCTTTCTGCATGGTGTTGGCGTTAGTGTTGCGGAAGCGTGGAATATAGATACCGTTTGGCCTGCGGCCGCTGCTGTAGTATTGGTCTTCAAAACCATCAAAATCGCCGCCGGCGCCCACGCCATAATGGTGATCCATGAGGTTATGTCCCACTTGTCCGCTGTCGTTCCCAAACCCGTTCGGGAACCTGTCGGATACCGAATTGAGCATGATCCAGCTGGTACCCAGTGTAGACGCGTTCAGGAAAATGATATCCGCATAATATTCTACCGTTTGCAGGGTATGTGCATCCATTACCCTTACGCCGGTAGCTTTACTTTTATCTTTATCATATAATACTTCCAGTACAATAGAATCCGGGCGCAGGGTCATATTGCCTGTTCTGGCTGCTGCCGGCAGGGTAACGCCGTTGCTGCTGAAATAGCCGGTGAACGGGCATCCACGTGCACACAGGTTGCGGAACTGGCAGGGACCGCGATCCTTTAATCCTTTGGTGAGATGTGCCGCACGGCCAATAGTCATGATGCGGTCGTTATACTTCTCTTTGATACGCGCAGCTACATGTTTTTCGAGACAGTTCATTTCCATAGGAGGAAGGAACACGCCATCAGGCAGCTGTGGCAGCCCTTCTGCCTGGCCGCTCACACCAATGTATTCTTCTACATATTTATACCAGGGAGCAATGTCTTTATAACGGATGGGCCAGTCTACACCATGACCATCCTTTGCATTGGCTTCAAAATCCAGGTCGCTCCAGCGGTATACCTGCCGGCCCCACATGAGGGAGCGGCCTCCTACATGGTAGCCTCGCAGCCAGTTGAACGGCTTTATTTGATTGTAAGGATTCTCGTTGTCATTCACCCAGTACTGTTGTGTGCCTTCATCAAAAGCGTAGCATTGGCTTTGGATGGGATGATTCTCCCTCATTTCGTTGGAGGTGTGGAGATGGTGAGGGAACTCCCACGGCGCCTTCATAGCGGTGGTGTAGTCTTTGATATGCTCTACATTGCGGCCTCTTTCCAGCACCAGCGTTTTCAGTCCCTTTTCGCTCAGCTCTTTGGCGGCCCATCCGCCGCTGATACCGGAACCTACTACGATGGCATCATAGGTATTTTCCTTCTCTGCCTTGATATTAAGATTCATGTTATTATGTATTGAAGCGATAAGCGGCCAGGGATCAGCTCTTCAAAAGCTATCCCTGACCGCTACGTACTTATTGTTTCTTTAAATATTACCTTTCTTTAACTCTTTTACGGCATAGTCTACTGCCCGGGCAGTGAGCGCCATATAAGTGAGAGAAGGGTTTACGCAAGAGGTAGAGGTCATGCAGGCGCCATCGGTTACGAATACATTCTTCACCGCGTGCATCTGGTTAAAGCCATTGAGCACGGATGTTTTAGGATCGCGGCCCATACGTGCAGTACCCATTTCGTGAATGGCCATACCCGGATAAGATCCGTTGTCGTATGTTTTCACGTTTTTAATACCGGCTGCTTCCAGCATTTCTGCGGCATCGTTCATCATGTCTACGCGCATTTTCTTTTCATTCTCCTTGAACTCTGCATCAAATTTCAGCACTGGTTGGCCCCATGCGTCTTTCACAGAAGTATCCAGGGTTACCTGGTTGGCTTCGTACGGTAAACATTCTCCGAAACCGCCTAAACCAATGCTCCATTTGCCCGGTTCTGTAAGCATTTCCTTGAAGTCTTTACCCACACCCATTTCAGCGATACCGCGACTCCAGCCACTGCGGCTAGCGCCACCCTGGTAACCGAATCCACGGAGGTAATCACGTTTATCGTTGCCGATGTTACGGTAGCGGGGAATATAGATCCCGTTTGCACGGCGGCCAAAATAGTATTTATCCTCGTATCCTTCTGCGGTACCGGAAGCGCCTGTACGGAAGTGGTGATCCATTAGGTATTTTCCCAGTACGCCACTGTCGTTGCCCAATCCGTTGGGGAAGCGGGAAGAAGTGGAGTTCATCATTATAAAGGTGGAACCCAGGGTAGAACCATTGATGAAGATGATTTTCGCGTAGTATTCCACCATTTCCTTGCTGTGCTTATCAATCACCTTTACGCCGGTGGCTTTTCCCTGTTTTTCATCATAGATGATGGAATTTACAATGGAATCCGGACGAAGCGTAAGATTACCGGTAGCCACTGCAGCAGGCAATGTAGAAGATTGTGTGCTGAAGTAAGCGCCAAACGGACATCCGCGGCTGCAAAGGTTACGGTACTGGCATTTCTCACGGCCGGGAAGCGGCTGCGTGATATTGGCTACGCGCCCCATGGTAATGATACGGCCTTTATATTTTCCTTCCACGGCAGCCTTTACATCTTTTTCCACACAGTTCATTTCCATGGCTGGCATGAACTGGCCATCCGGCAGCTGCGGGAGCCCTTCACGGGTACCGCTGATACCGGCAAATTTCTCAACATAGTCATACCAGGGCGCAATATCTTTATAACGGATAGGCCAGTCAACGGCGATGCCGTCTTTCAGGTTGGCTTCAAAGTCAATATCGCTCAGGCGGTACGACTGCCGGCCCCACATAATGGATTTACCGCCCACGATATCCGGGCGATACCAGTCGAAACGTTTTACTTCATTATATGGACTTTCGGAATCGTTGATCCAGTATTTTTCGTTGTGCTCACTGTACGGATAGTCGCGGCTCAGCTTGGGGTGTGTTTCCCGCTGGTCTACCGTGATACGGCCGCGGTGTTTAAATTCCCACGGATCTTTGGTGGCTGTTTCATAGTCTTTCACATGTTCCAGTGGCTTACCACGATCCAGCATCAGTACTTTCAGGCCTTTCTCTGTCAGTTCTTTGGCAGCCCATCCACCACTCACGCCAGAGCCAATAACAATGGCATCATAGGTGTTTTCTGCCTGCGCTTTTATATTCAGGTTCATTTTATTCAGGATTTAGAAAAATAAGAAGAAGATTACACTGCCCAGGCTTTTTCTCCTTTGGTATAAGGAGTGCAGCCTTCGTATTTACCCGGAACCGGAACATAACGCAACGCTTTGGTGGCGCCTGGTTCGGAGGTGAAATAACCCAGCAGGGTTAATTCTTTCAGGTACTGGAAGTAGTGGGTGGGATCTCCTTCTTTTTTGTCTTTGCGCTTGTTGTAATCTACGCGCTCTTTTTCAATCCCTGTGAGAAGTTCTGTACGTTGTTCGGGGGTGATATCCATGAAGCCTTTTTTGAATTGCTTCTTACTTGCCTCATCAATTTTCGACAACCCATCCAGGAATACCTGCTGGTCTTCTTTCTTGTAGCAATCGTTCATCATTACAATGATAAAGTCTTCTACCTTGGCATCCTTTGCACCAGGAGTACTGGTTTTGGGTATGATGGTTTCCGCTATCTCCGCCAGCAAAGCTTTGGTTTCCGGCTTTTGCAGCTCGTAATTCTTAGGAGCGGATCCTGTACAGCTTTCCAAAGCTGATAACGTGGAAGCGGAAATGGCGGTGCCCAACAAAATAGCCACATTCCTTATTGCGTCTCTTCTGTGCATAAATAGTAAATTGATTTGACCTCCGAACAAGTTGGAAAAAATTCTTCTAAAAACCAAATAAAGAAGGATGAAATATCAGCCAGCGCTGAAAATAACAGAAAATAAAAAAAGATGGGTAGATGTAAGCCGGTTGTACAACTTCCATCTACCCATCGGCCTGCACGGCGTAAGAGCTGTTACAGGATGTATTTTCCTTTATCGTCTACCAGTACAACCGGCAAACGGTGGTGTTTTTCGAAATAATCATAGGCCGTTCTGAGTTCCGCCCAGAATTGTTTGGAAGAACTGTCGGTCAGCGAAAAAGTACCCAGGTAGTTCATAGAGCCCGGATTACCGAATTTAACAAGTA
>JBCNPS010000485.1:0-5808 GCA_039593235.1 Chitinophaga sp.
TATTTTATGCAGCATATAGACGGTAACCAGGAGATACTGGCGCTTCCCAACGGGCAGGATCTTATAGATCAATATAAAGCCGAGGCGCGTTTCCTGCGCGCGTTCTTTTACTATGGTATCATACGCCAGTACGGGCCTGCCATTATATTGGGCGATATTCCCATTGCCGGCGACCTGCTGCCTACGGATGAGGAAATGCAGAAGCCGCGCAATTCATACGACGAATGCGTGAATTATATTGTTTCAGAACTGGATCTTGCTGCGCAGAAATTACCCAAACACTTTACGGCACAGGGTGAAAACGATTATGGTCGCGCTACACAAGCCGCCTGTAAAGCCATTAAAAGCCGCGTACTATTATTGGCTGCCAGCCCGCAATTCAATGGCAATGCCGATTACGCCGGCTTCCGCAACCTCGATGGTAAACAACTGATCAGCTCACAGTACGACCGTGAAAAGTGGAAACGCGCTGCTGATGCCGCCCGTGATGTGATCACCGGTTTCAGTTTCGCCCTGTATCGTAAGAACGATACCAGTGGTGCTTTTGATCCTTATTTGTCTACCCGCGATGTATTCCTGGATCCCTGGAACTCAGAGGTGATTTTTGCCAGGACAACGAACAACCTGAAAGACTGGGAACGTTCAGTAACGCCGCGTTTAGCAAGTGGATATGCAGCAGTTGCCGTTACCCAGCAACTGGTGGATGAATTTGAGATGCAGAACGGGAAAGGGATCCATGAAGCAGGATCAGGTTACGTGGAAACAGGATTTTCCACAGTAGCAACCAAATACACTACTGCCGGCACCTACAACATGTACGTGAACAGGGAACCGCGTTTTTATGTGAATGTTAGCTATAACGGAAGCCTCTGGATCAATAAAAGCGAAGGCGATAAAGTGATACAAACTTATTTCACCGGTAACACGGGTAAAAAAGGTTCCTGGGATTTTCCCCGTACCGGCTATATAGCCAGGAAGAATGTTCATCCGGACAGCAACCCAAGGATCTCTCAATACGTGGCCCGGCCGTTTGTACTGGTGCGTTACGCAGAAATATTGCTGAACTATATAGAAGCATTGAACGAGTATGAACCAGGTAACCCCGACATCCTGAAATACCTGAACGAAATCCGCAACAGGGCAGGAGTACCGGATATTGCTGCAGGTTTGGGACAGGCTACCATGCGTACAAAGATCTGGCATGAAAGAAGGGTGGAGCTGGCGCTGGAAAGCCTGCGTTATTTTGATACCCGGCGCTGGAAGATCGCTGAACAAACCGACGGCGGCAACTTCTACGGGATGAATGTGGATGCAGGTACCAAACTTACGGACCTCGTGTTTTACCAGCGAACTGTATTTGAAAGAAGGGTTTTTCTGAAAAATTATTACCTGTTCCCTATTCCTCAATCGGAAATAGACCGCGACAGGAAACTGGTACAAAATCCCGGATGGTAATTTATTTCCTGATGATCAATTTTATGAAGATGAAAATAAAGTTATTAATATGCGCTATTGCCGCAGCTATCACTTGGAGTAGCTGCCGGAACAACAGCATGGAACTGAGAGATATTTCCGACAGTACTGCCGTAGTATACATGCCGCAGGCAGTTTCCGCTCCTGCCGTATATTCATTTGAAATATCCGAAAAAGCAGATAGCATCGTTTATGGCGCCTGTTACGGAGGGCCGCATTCCCCGGCATCGGACATACCGGTGAAATTCAGCGTGGATGCCTCGCTCATAGATCACTTCAATGGTAACAATTTTACCAGTTATCCTATGTTGCCCGAAGGCAGTTATGAACTGGAGCAGTCCAGCGCAGTAATCCCCGCCGGCCGGTTTAGTACGGCCCCTTTAAACCTGGTTGTGCATGTGGACAAACTGGATGGTGTAGGTAGTTACCTGCTACCGGTAACCATTGAAACGAATATGAGCGTGAACGAAAAACTGCGCACTGCTTATTTTCTTATCAGCGGGCATTATGCTGCTAACCCCTTTCCTGCAATGGACCGCAGCAAATGGAAGGTGACGGACCTATCGTCTGAAGAGCCAACAGGAGAAGGCGCCGCCAACGGTCATGCTATTCACGCATTCGACGGCGATGTAAATACGTTCTGGTCTACCCAATGGAAAGCTGCCAAGCCAGGGCCGCCGCATTATATTACAATAGACATGCAGGAAAGTCATAAGATCCATGGCATCAGTCTTACCGGCAGAACCGACAAAAATACCGGTGAAGTAAAAGCGACAGGCAATCCCAAAGATATTATCGTGGCGTTGAGCGCAGACGGTAACACCTGGACCTATTCAGAAAGTTTTACCCTGGCCAATGATAAAGTGAGCACCGTTTACCTGGCATATGCCCACGAAGCCAGGTTTATAAAACTAACGGTCAATGCCAGCCAGGGGGACAGCTACCTGACCAATATGGCGGAGATCAATGCATTCTGATCAACGAAGCAAGATGATGATAAAGAAATTTATATGGTCCCTATGCATGGCAGGTGTAATGCTTTCGTGTGGTAAGTCTGATAAAGACCGTGCCACACCGGGGGAGCCGGTGCGCCCCAAAACGATGGTAAGAGTGATGACTTACAACATTTACGGCGCCCGTGCTTCCTCCGGAGCGCCTGCCAACCTGCAGGCCCTGGCAAGGATCATTAACAAGGAAAAGCCCGACCTGGTGGCCCTCCAGGAGGTAGATGTGTATACCCGTCGCACCGGCGTTAACGTTCACCAGGCGCAGGAACTGGCCAGGCTCACAGGCATGGAGTGGTATTTTACAAAGGCCATTGATGTGGCGGGAGGAGAATATGGAGATGCGGTACTATCGCGCCTACCGATCCTCAGCAGCAAACGATATGCTTTGCCCGTAGCGGCCAGCGTAGGTGGCGAGTTCAGAACGGTTGCCATGATCCGTGTAAAAAAAGAGGATCATGAGTTCTACTTTGCGGCCACCCATCTTGATCACCTGGTGCAGGAAGACAGCCGTTTACTACAGGCGGCGGAGATTAAAAAGATAGTGGCAGGCCTTTCCCTGCCGCTGATACTTGGAGGCGATTTCAATGCCATTCCGGGCTCGCGTACCATAGACATCATGCGAAGTTTTATGAGCCCGGGCTGCCTGCAGCAGTGTGCATTTACCTTTCCTTCCGATAACCCCGGCCGCACCATCGATTACATTATGACCACGCCGGTAAACCGTTTTTCCATATCCCGCTACAGCAGCGTTACAGGATACGACGAAGTGGAGAAAGTATATGCTTCAGACCACCGGGCGGTAGTGGCAGACATCATTGTACAATAAGAAAGCAGGTAAGCCTACAAAAAATATCCGGAATCAATTTTTTGACGTACTTTGTACGCTTATCTGCAACTTATTTGAACAATGAAAAAAGTAATCCTAAGCGGCATGCTGGCGTTATCCTGTTGGATGGGGCAGGCAGTACAGGCGCAAAGCAAACATTCTTTTGCATTGAGTAAAACTGATTTTGTGCTGGATGGAAAACCATTCCAGATGATCAGCGGAGAAATGCACCCGGCCCGTATACCACATGAATACTGGCGTCACCGTATCCAGATGGCGAAAGCAATGGGTTGCAACACCGTTGCCGCCTATGTTTTCTGGAACTATCATGAACCCGTGAAAGGGCAGTTTGATTTCAGTACCGGCAATCACAACATTGCGGAATTTATTAAGATAGCCCAGGAAGAAGGCATGTGGGTACTGCTGCGCCCTGGTCCTTATGTTTGCGCTGAGTGGGAGTTTGGCGGCTTGCCACCTTATCTCCTGCAAACACCCGATATAAAAGTACGCTGCATGGACCCGCGTTATATAGCGGCGGTAACTACCTATGTAAACCGTTTGGCTGCAGAAATAAAACCATTACTGGTAACCAATGGCGGACCCATTGTAATGGTGCAGATTGAAAATGAATACGGCAGTTACGGCAACGACAAAGAATATTTAAATACACTGAAAGAGATGTGGGTGAAGAATGGTATCAATGTACCATTCTATACCGCGGATGGCGCTACCGCCTATATGCTGGAAGCGGGCGGTGTGGAAGGCGCTGCCATAGGGCTGGACTCCGGTGGATCGGAAGCAGATTTTGCCGCCGCAAAAAAACAGAACCCCAATGTACCTGCCTTCAGCAGTGAATCATACCCGGGTTGGCTAACCCACTGGGGCGAACAATGGCAACGGCCGGGCATAGATGGTATCGCTAAAGAAGTGAAGTTCCTTATGGATACCAAACGTTCCTTCAACCTGTACGTAATTCATGGAGGTACTAATTTCGGTTATACTGCCGGCGCCAATTCCGGCGGAAAGGGGTATGAACCGGATGTAACCAGTTACGACTATGATGCGCCTATCAATGAACAGGGAAATGCGACGCCGAAATACGAAGCCCTGCGTAAACTGATCGGTTCATATCTCCCGAAGGACAAAAAATTACCGGCTATTCCAAAACCAATACCTGCCATTACGATCCCGGAATTTAATCTGACTCCTTTTACTTCCGTATGGGATCATTTGCCGCAACCGGTTAAATCCCCGCAGCCAAAGCCATTTGAGGCTTATGGACAGGACTACGGTTTTATGGTGTATAAAACTACATTGATAGGCCATAAGAGCGGTAAGCTCACTATCAAAGACCTGCATGATTATGCTACGGTATTCCTCAATGGTAGATATATCGGGAAAATTGACCGCCGTCTTGGAGAAAGAACAATTGACCTGCCTAAAACGGATGTGCAAAACCCGGTGCTGGAAATCCTGGTAGAGGGAATGGGACGCATTAACTTTGCAGATGCGCTGATAGATCGTAAAGGCATCACAGATCGTGTAGTCCTAAACGGTATGACACTGATGAACTGGGATGTGTACGGCTTGCCTATGACAGAAAAGTTTGTGCAGGAGCTGAGCGCATCTTCCAATAACGCCACCAAACCAGGACAGTTTTTTAAAGCCACTTTTAACCTCGATAAAACCGGCGATACCTACATCGATATGTCCGGTTATAAAAAAGGAATTGTTTGGGTAAATGGCCACAACCTGGGCCGGTACTGGGAAATTGGACCACAGAAGAACCTGTATTGCCCTGCTCCATGGCTGAAAAAAGGCGCCAATGAAATTGTAGTGTTCGATCTGCTCCAGGAAACACCTGCACCAGTGAAGGGCGTGTTGAGTTTGTAATTTTTTTATGGGGATAAAAAACGCAGCGGATATTACACCGCTGCGTTTTTTGTTTAACGGCTTATCTTTAATTGTTCATCTGTAACAGGCGTAAGTTCAACTGATGTAGCCACAAAGCCCATTTTTTTATGTTGCATTTCCAGTACAACGCCTTTGTCGGTGAACATGCCAATAGGGCTTCCGGCTTTTAACGGAAGGGCAGTGGTATACCAGATAATGGTGGAATCTTTTTTATTGATGACAATAAGCTGCTGGCAGGGATAACCAAGTATTTGCTTAGTGGCGCTGGTAGTAATGCTTTCGCCATTACGGGCAATTATTGGCTCTTCTTTGATTTTACCGTCTTTCTTTGCCCATTGTTTTTTTTGATCAAGATCTACATATAATTCGTCCCCGTTATCCGACTGGATGTTTACATTTACTTCCACATCGTCGCCTTCTTTTTTCTGAATAGGGTTGTAGAATGTTTTATAGTGCTGCCCGTTGAACCACAGGGAAAGATCCTGGGTGGCGGTTTCGGGGATCATGTCTTTGTATTGCATTTGCTCCGGTTTCAGGTTGGCATGCAGGTTCATGGTAAGCGTATAACTGATTTTACCGCTTTTTTTT
>JBCNPS010000486.1:0-5807 GCA_039593235.1 Chitinophaga sp.
GTTTGGCAGGAAGCCAACCTGCTTTGGCCTGAGCGCATGAAGCAGGATGCTACCTTTCATATTGTAACGCTTTTTGGGCAGTACTTTGGCCAGGCGGATCAGCATCCGAAGTTCAGCGGCTTAAAGGCAGAAACATCTGCAGAAGGCGCCGGCAATATTGAAAAGATCAAGGCGGACAAGGACTTCTACCAGGAGCTGGAAGTAGCCAGGCAGGTGGCTTACGATTACGGCCTGGATGGTGCGCAATGGATTATGGACAAGTATGGGATTTCCATTGGTGATTTCCAGATCGCAGCTTCCAAATGGAATGACCAGATCCACCGGGATATCCAGGCAGACTATGCCGGGTATAACGCCAGGCAGGCAGCTTACCAGGCAAAGTACCAGCAACTGTTTGCCGAAAAGCAGGGAGGAAACGTAGCCGACGATATTCAATTTTAGTTGCCTCTTCAAAGGAACCGGGTTAGTAAAGAGAAGGCTGTATCAAGGTATGATACAGCCTTTTCTCATTCTGGAAGGGATCGGAGCAAACAATAATGTAAACTCTGCTGAAGGAATTAATAGTTCAATGAGAGTATTCTTTGCGCCAGGCTTTTCGCGGTGAGTTTGCCTGCTTCGCTATCGTATTCGTAGTGAATACCGCCGTACACCCTCGAAATAGCCGCCTCGTCGATCATTTGTGAGAAGCTACTGAAAGAACGCGGTGTAAACCCTTCCGGCACCTTCTGATTGTCTGTAAAAGAAAAATTGCTGCCAAAACGCGCTGCAAGGATATGACCTGCCGCACTGGTAAAGGAGGCGTGCCCAGATGTATAGGATGGAAAAGGCGGTGTTGCTATAAGCGGCGTCCAGCTGCTGTCTATATTTGAATGGATATACGAAATGGGGCGGACCAGGTTGTATTTGTATTTATATTTCCAGCAAAGAATACCTGCATCGTTCAGTCCAATTCCCACCTGTGCGAAGAGGTTGGCAGCCTGGCCCAGGCTCAGCTGCTGGTCCGTTACCAGTTGTGCCGTGAGGGCTATCAGGTGTCCGGGAGGAGTGAAGGTACCGCCGCCATCTGCCCAGTATTGGGCAATGATAGTTTCTTCCGGTGTAAGTGTTTGTCCTTTCCGGTAAACAAAATAGGCTGCTTTATAAAATGCGCTGGCCGTATCTGTTGAGAAAGCGGGTGGTGGAATGTTGGCTGAATCTGATGCACTGAATTTAACGATAGGGCGGTTCTTTCCCCAGTAGGGCAACATGGCCCGCTGGAAGAGCGGTGGTGTGGGCGCCCAGTAGCCGGGGCCAACAGGTGGAATATAGTCTGTGGGAAAATTATTCAGGTACCCGTCTTTACCACCATCTGAAGCCGACCACTGGTAAATGGCACTGGCGATTAACTGGCCATAGCTTACCGAACGGCTGATCACTTCCCGTGAACAATTGCCGGCGTACGCCTGCTGGTTATCACTTTCCAGTTGTGTAACAAGGCCAATATTTCCGCTGCTTGCATTAGGGAACAGACTTTTAATGATCTGCGCCATGGCGCTGTTGCCGGCAATTACCCAATTATATTTTTTCCCTCTTTCCGGCGCGGGCAGGCGACGCAGCCCATTCAGCTGACCTCCAAGGGAAGGGGCTCCATTCATACCGCCCAATACTGCCTCCCGGAGTGTGATACCTGTATAGGCAATAGCCCTGGCTGCTACAGGCGGACTAAATCCCGGCGTTTCTTTTATCAGCTTCAGTTCCAGGTTGTACCAGGAAACCGGCACTGCGGCCTCCCCGCCGGCCGGCAGGGTACTCACCGCTAATTGCCCGGGCGTACCGGGAATACTTTGAACCAGGGCGTCATTTTTTTTACATGCCACCATACCGGCTATAAAGAAGAAAGCAACAGTACGGGCTAACAAACAATAGGTTTTCATTTTCTACTTTTTAAGGTTAATACTAATATGGTTACAAACAACTCCACTAAATTAACCCATCATCGCGCAGCCAATCAGCGTAGTGAATGCTTTTTTTAAAGTATAAAAGTTTTAATTGTAAATTACCCCGCGGCAAATTTGATACGCCGGCACTGCCGGTGCATGAAAATGACTTTATATTCATGGTAGCTGAGGCCCATAACAACCCTTAAAACAACATCAACTATGAACGCTGAATCGTGGATCAGCTATGGCGGGCTATTGATTGTATGCCTTTCTGTATTCGGACAAACAGGATTGTTTTTCTGCTTCTTTCTTCCAAGCGGGGGATTTATGTTTACCGCCGGTGTACTGGCGGCTTCAGGAAGCTTTGATAATAATGTACTGGTAATTTGCGCGTTGTGCGCCGTAGCCGCTGTGGCAGGCAATGCCACGGGGTACTGGTTCGGGAGGACCACCGGTCACCTGCTGGAAAACAAAAAAGATTCCGGGATCTTCCGCCGGCAGTACTTGGTGTCGGCAGAAGCTTTTTATAAAAAGCATGGCGCCACCGCGCTGACGGTTGGGGTTTTCCTTCCCCTTATCCGCACGTTTGCGCCAATTGTTGCCGGAATGATCAAACTCGATTTCCGGCGTTTTCTTTTATTCGTAACCATTGGTTCCATTGCGTATGCCTTCACCTTTACGCTGGCCGGCTACCTTATTGGCAGCATGCCGTTCCTGAAACCATATCTCAAGTATTTTATTACGGCGATCATTGTTACGGTAACAGTTCCCGTGGTGATGCGCATTGTAAAGGAATTTCGGAAATCATCTTCCTAACTATAAATTTTTGCGATCACATCTTTGAATTTCTCCGTCACCACCTTTCTTTTTAAACTAAGCTTAGGCGTCATTTCACCGCCTGCAATACTCCATTCTTCCGTGAGCAGTTCAAATTTTTTGATCTGTTCTACGTGGTTGAAATGCTGGTTGTAATTGTCTACTACCTGTTGATACATTTCCAGCACTTTCGGATTTTTAACAGCCGCTTCATTGTTGCTGAAAGGAATGTTCTGTTGGTTCATCCAGTATTTCAGGTAGGCAAAGGCAGGAACAATTAAGGCGCCTGTAAACTTTTCGCCGGCGCCTACTACCATGATCTGTTCAATAAAGGGGCTTTCCTTGAATTTATTTTCAATCGGCTGCGGCGCCACGTATTTTCCGCCGCTGGTTTTAAACAGTTCCTTCTTGCGGTCGGTGATCTTCAGAAATTTATCATCTACCCATAATCCTATATCCCCGGTGTGCAACCAGCCATCAATCACGGTTTCAGCGGTGAGGTCGGGGCGTTTGTAATACCCTTTCATAACGGAAGGGCCTTTCACACATATTTCACCGTCTTCCGCCAGCTTTACTTCAATACCGTTAATGGGCGGGCCTACGGTACCGAACTTTGTATCGCCGGGTGTTTTGCGGTTCACACAAATAACGGGACTGTTTTCTGTGGGCCCGTAACCTTCATACACGGGTATGCGTGCGGCATTAAAAATGCGCAGCAGTTTTTCCTGGCAGGCCGCGCCACCGGTTACAATGAACCGGATGTTGTTGCCCAGCGCTTCCCGCCATTTGCTGAATATAAGTTTATTGGCAATGGCCAGCTGCAGGTTGTACCATGCGCCGCCGCTGATATTGTTATCGTACTTTCCTGCAAGCGATACTGCCCAGAAAAACAATTTGCGTTTAATACCGGTTAACCCGCTGCCGGTAGCCATAATTTTTTCAAATACTTTTTCGAGGAGACGGGGAACGGTGGTAAATCCATCGGGACCGATCTCTTTCAGGTTGGCACTGAGTGTATCCATGCTTTCTGCATAATAAATGCTGATGCCGCTGAACAGGTAGATATAGGTGACGCACTTTTCAAAAATATGATTCAGTGGCAAAAAGCTCAGTACCTTACAGGGCTGCGGGGCATCTTCAAACGGAAAGCTTTCCTTGGATAAAAAAACATTCGAAACAATGTTATGATGCGTAAGCATTACCCCTTTGGGAGTGCCGGTAGTACCGGAAGTATAAATAATGGTAGCCAGGTGGCCGGGATCAATGCGGGCTTTTATACTTTCTACCTGTTGCAGCAACTCAGTGGTGGCCTGTGCGGTGATGGCGGACCAGTGCGCGGCGCCGGGTATTTCATCGAAAGTATAAATATGTTGTAAAGAAGGAACTCCTTCCCGGATGCTGTTTACTTTATCCAGTAATTCCCTGCTGCTAACGAACATATATTTCACGGCGGCATCTTTCAGGATAAACTGTAGTTCAGCGGGATTGGTGGTAGGGTAAATGGGAACCAGCACGGCGCCTGTTTGCTGCACGGCCAGATCCGTGAACACCCATTCCGGGCGGTTGTTGCTGATAATAGCAATTTTATCGGCGCCTTCGGCGGTGAAGTCATTGCCGCCAACACCCAGTTGTAACAAACCCGCGCTGTAACGATTTACAATTTCACTGACGGCGGCGGTATCATAGGTTTTCCATTGTCCGTCAATTTTAGCCGCAAGCATATCAGGTTTAGGGAATTTGGCTAACTGCCAGGCAACTGCATCAAAAAGCCTACTCTTGGAAACATTGTTCATACGTGAAAATTAAGGATGTTCTTTAAATATACTAAAAAAAACGTATGAAACTTCGCTTCGCGAAAGAAGGGAAAGGGGGGCGGATTATTTTTTTTTCAGGTGGGAAAGCAGTTGCTTTAAAGTTTTCAAGGCACGGTTCATATGCGCTTCTATGGTGCCCGTACCGATGTTCATCCGCGCGGAGATCTGTTTATAACTCAACGCCTGTTCTTTATGCAGGCGGAAAATGAGCTGCTGCTGCGGGGGTAGTTTATTAATGGCAGATTGAATGGTCATATACAGCTCCCGGTCTTCCATATGCTCCGCCGGGGAATCCGCTTCCTCTTCGGAGATATGACGCGCCAGCGACGCTTTCCGGCGTGCCGCTGTTCTCACTTCATCCAGGAATATATTTCTTGCGTAAAGCTTTAATAAACGGATAATGGTTTCATCGTCCTGCACCTCGTCGATGTTTTTCCATAACCGGATATACGTTTCCTGTATAATGTCCTCACACCGCTGCTTGTCGTTACACAACGGATATAGTGACGAGTATAACCGGTCGAAAGTGTCCTCCACGATACAATTAAACCTATGTTGCGTTTTGTTTCGAATTGGTTTCATTTCGGGCAAATCTACATCTCCCAAGTTAATAAAATGTTAAGAAACGAAAGAGTGTATAGGCATTCTTTTTAAAAAACGTGTTGTATACGATGTAAATCAAAAGTTGATCATGGATCCTGTTTTACTGGATAAATTTTTAAAGGGAGAAGTAACGGAGGCGGAACGCCGCGAGGTGGAACAATGGCTGGAAAACCAACCGGAGAACTGGCTGGAAAACTTTATGGAAAAGGGCTGGGACGCTGCGGAACCGGTACTGACGCCGGATGAAAGATCAGTGGCTATCCGGCAGGTAATGAACAGGGTGCGGCCAAAACTCTCCATAGTAAGAGTGGCCCGTGTGGCTGCTATGGTAGCCGGTTTACTGGCTATGACAGGTGGCGCATTCTACTTCCTTAAAAACCGCCCGGCCCCGGTAGTGGCAGATATTTCCATTGAAGTGCCCCTGCGCACCATGAAGAAAATTATCCTGCCGGATAGTACGGTCATTGTGCTTAATGCAGGTAGTACCTTGAAATACCCTGAAGCCTTTACCGGCAGCACAAGGGAAATTACGCTGGAAGGAGAGGCTTTCTTTGATGTGGCGCCCGATCCGCGCAAGCCTTTTATTATTCATTCCGGTGCACTGAATACCACTGTATTGGGAACCTCTTTCAATATCACGGCGTATAAACACCTT
>JBCNPS010000487.1:0-5788 GCA_039593235.1 Chitinophaga sp.
GAAGATATTCGTATCATTGGGAACACTCCTGGTTGACATCAGAAAAGCATTTTTTGAAAAGATCATTGCTGCATGAACATCAGCTGTGTGGAGCATTTCACATCCAGCTGAGGTAATACTTCTTCAAAAAAATCCATGGGGCGGGTAGTTAAACTACCGTGTCCTTCTATGGTAATAGGCAGTGACGATAATGCTGCGATGGGCGTAAACATACGGATACCCAAACCCGATTCGCCGCAGTTGATTTCATCATAAAACGGCGCCACACCATTGCTGGTGATTTCGAAATAGTCGGCTTCCCGTTTGATCTTAGCGCCCAGGTTTTCGGCCACTTCCAGTGCTGCCAGGCAATCGTTGCTCAGGCCGGGGTTACGGATAATGCTCTTTCCTTTTGCCAGCAAAGCCGCTGCTACAGCGCGTTGCATGGCGCTTTTGGAAGGATTGGCCGTAACCGTGCCTTTAATGATGGCTGGTGATACAGTAACTTGCATATGTATATTTCGTCTGCCTTTAATTAATTAGAAAAAAATTTACAATTCCTGCAGTAACAACTTCAGTTCTGCAATGGGAATGGGCATGGTGGTTGCTTTGCCGATCTCTTCCAGCAATACAAAGTGTATTACATCTTTCTCTCTTTTTTTATCCAGTTTAAAGATGTCGAACACAGCATCTTTATCAGAGTTGAAAGCTACGGGCAGATGATAATCGCTGATCAGTTTTATCAGCCGTACCGTTTGATCTGCCGGCAGGTTCATCAGCTTTTCCGAAAAACGGGTAGCGGCTACCATTCCTATAGCCACCGCATTTCCATGGGCAATATGCTCCAGCTTCTCCACTGCATGTCCAAGCGTATGGCCAAAGTTGAGCCACCTGCGGGGGCCGTTCTCCAGCTCGTCTTCCAGCACCACTTTTGTTTTTGCCGCCACTGATTTCTCTACCAGGTATTGCAGCACTTCCACATCACGGGCCAGCGCTCTTTCTTTGTTGTTTTCAAGATAATCAAACAGTGCTGCGTCCATGATACAGGCATACTTGATGATCTCTGCAAAACCGTTGTGCCACTCTTCCGCCGGCATAGTAAGTGGCAGGGCATAATCGAAGAAGATAAACTCCGGCTGGCGGATAATACCCAGCAGGTTTTTCTGTTTACCATGACTTACACCGTTCTTTCCACCGATAGAGGCATCTACCTGCGCCAGTAAAGTAGTAGGTACAAAGCCAAAAGGGATTCCTCGCATATAAATGCTGGCGGCAAACCCTGCCACATCGGTGAGCATTCCCCCACCAATGCCTACCAGCGTGGTTTTACGGTCGGCTTCGTAAGATATCAGACCATCAATGATCTTATCTACCGTTGCCATATTCTTTAACTCCTCTCCTGCGGGCACCACAATTTTTTTCCAGTTGTGCAGATGATGACCGTGATGGTATTCAACATTTTCATCTATTACCAGTACTGTTCTCTGACGGTTTACATGATTGCCCAACTCCATCAGGCTTGCTCCTAAAAAATAGGTGGTTTCCTGCTGTTGAAACTGGTGGGTTTGTATTTGCATGAAGCGGTTCGCTTTTGCTGTTAGGAAAACTACTGCCGGCTGTTGTTAGTGTCAACAGCCGGCGGCTGATGATCTACTTATCTTCGTTCATTATTTTGTTCTGGCGGTTGATGGATTCCAGGTGCACTGCATCGAAGTATTTCACGATGAAGTCTTTGGTCAGTCCCAGTTTCTCTCCTTTGGCAACAGCGCGGTCCAGTATTTCGTTCCAGCGGTTTGTTTGCAGGATGGTAATGTTATTTTCTTTCTTGTATACACCGATCTTCTCTGCAATTTTCATACGGTTGCCGAGCAGCAGCATAATTTCATCATCCACCTGGTTGATCTGTGCACGCAGTTTTTCCAGTGCTGAGTTGAAGTCTTTTTTATCGGAGTGTTCCCTTCTCCAGGTGATGCCATCGAGCAGTTCGGCCAGTTTTTCAGGGGTTACCTGTTGTTTGGCATCGCTCCATGCGTTGTCGGGATCCACATGTGTTTCCAGCATCAGGCCATCGTAGTCGAGGTCAATTGCTTCCTGTGAAACTTCCTGCAGAATATCGCGGCGGCCGGAGATATGCGAAGGATCGCAGATCATAGGCAGTTCAGGCATACGGCGTTTCAGCTCAATAGCCAGGTGCCACATCGGTGCATTACGGTATTGGGTGTTGCCATAGCTGGAGAAGCCGCGGTGAATTAAACCTACTTTGCTGATACCTGCTTTCTGGATCCTTTCCACGGCGCCGATCCACAGTTCCAGGTCGGGATTGATAGGATTCTTAATTAAAACGGTGGTGTCCACACCTCTCAGCGCATCTGCTACTTCCTGTACAGAGAAAGGGTTTACGGTAGTACGTGCGCCTACCCACAGAATATCCACACCGAAATGCAGCGCGTCTTCCACTTGTTTGGCGGTAGCCACTTCCACCGCTAATGGCAGGCCGGTGATTTCGCGGGCTTTCTGCAGCCAGGCCAAACCTTTTGTACCAATGCCTTCGAAAGAACCGGGGCGGGTACGGGGTTTCCAGATACCGGCGCGTAAAACGTCCACTTTTCCTGTTTTCTGCAAGGCCAGCGCGGTGGCTAATACCTGCTCTTCGGTTTCTGCACTGCAGGGTCCGGAAATGATCAACGGCTTTTTATCGGAAGACGGATCGGAGAATTTGGTTTTAGATAAAATCTGTTCCATTGTCTGTACCATAGTTATTGAAGTTAAGTAGATTATCAGAATTTAATTATTTCAGGATCTTCCTGATTTTATTGGATTTTTGAATCAATTTGTAAAAAGTGTCGTAGTCTTCGTTTTCCAGCAATGTTTTCATTTGCTGTAACTGGCTGATATGTTCATCCAGCACATCGAGCACATTGCTGCGGTTGTGTTTGAAGATAGGCACCCACATATCAGGGGAGCTTTTCGCCAAACGTACAGTGGACTCAAAACCACCGCTCGCCAGTTCGAAGATGCGTCCTGATTCCTTTTCTTTTTTCAGTACGGTTAAGGCCAGCGCGAAAGAAGTAATATGGGAGATGTGCGACACATAAGCGGTGTGCAGGTCATGTTCTTCCGCATTCATATATACAGTGCGCATCTGCAGCTGGTCTACCATATTCTCCACTAATTCCAGGGCATCTTCATCACTGTTCTTCACATCGCAGAGTACCATTGTTTTATGTACGAAAAGGTTACGTACAGCGGCGTCGGGGCCGGAATACTCGGTGCCGGCCATCGGGTGGGCCGCCACGAAACGTCCCCTGTTGGGATGACCGGCAACGAGTTGCAGTATTTTTTCTTTGGTAGAACCTACATCCATAATCACCTGGCCGGGGCGCGCTTTATCCATGATGCCGGGCAGGGCCTGCAGTACGGCATCCACCGGGATGGCCAGTATCACCAGGCTGGAGCGCTTCATGGCATCTTCCAGGCTGGCCACTTCATCAATGATGTTCAGCTCCAGCGCCCGCTGCAGGTGCTCCTGGCTCTGATCCACTCCAATGATCCGCTCGGCCACGCCTTTTTCTTTCAGCGTGATAGCGAGCGAGCCGCCGATTAAACCTGTTCCTATTATTGTTGCAATCATTTTACGTTGGTTTTGATACGCTCTATCGCTTCCTGGAAAACCTTTTCATCCTGGCAAAGGCTTACCCTGATATAGCCGTTACCGTTACTACCGAATATTCCTCCCGGGGTAATGAATACACGGGCCTTCTGTAATATTTCATCAGTGAGCGTATAGCCGTTTTCGTTAGTAGCAGGTATTTTCGCCCAAACGAACATGCCTACCTGGTTTTTATCGTAGGTGCAATGCAGCAGATCCAGCAGTTGAAATACTTTTTCCCTGCGTGCACAGTAAATTTTATTTAAATCATCGTACCAGTCTTTTCCCAGTTGCAGCGCCCTTACAGCGGCCATTTGCATAGGCTGGAACATGCCGGAGTCCATATTGCTTTTAAAGCGCAGTACCTGTGCAATCCATTCTGCTTTACCCATTAGCATGCCTATACGCCATCCGGCCATATTAGATGATTTGCTGAGGGAGTTCAGTTCCAGCACCACCTCTTTTGCTCCTTCAAACTGCAGTAAACTTTCGGGTTGTTCATTCAGGATGAAGCTGTACGGATTATCGTGGCAGATAAGGATGTTATGCTGTTTGGCGAAAGCGATCAGCTTTGCGGCAAACTCCCTGTTTACTTTTGCACCGGTAGGCATATGTGGATAATTCACCCACATCAGTTTCACTTTGCTCAGGTCTCTTTGCGCCAGTGCATCCAGGTCGGGCAGCCAGTTATTTTCTTCTGTCAGGTCATAATCAACAACAATAGCGCCACTCAGGTTCACTGCAGAGCGGTAGGTAGGATAACCCGGGTTCGGGATCAGGGCCTCATCACCTTCCTGCAGGTAAGTCATGCAAATGTGCATGATCCCTTCTTTGGAACCTATCAGTGGCAACACTTCCGTATCAGGGTTCAGCGTTACATTGTAATAGCGCTGGTACCAGTCTGCCATGGCTTTACGCAATGCCGGGATACCTTTATATCCCTGGTAATTATGCGTATTGGGCAGAGCAGCGTTTTCGTTTAATGCAGCCACCACTGAAGGATGCGGAGGCAGATCCGGACTTCCGATGCCGAGGTTGATCACCTTTGTACCGGTTTGGTTCATTTCCTCAATTTCCCTGAGCTTTTTGGAGAAGTAGTATTCTTCTGTGCCTTGTAATCTTTTAGCGACCTGTATCTGCATAAAACTGATTAATGTGTTTTTCCTTTTTTATAAATACCCAGCACTTTCAGGTGTTCGGTGAGCGACTCTATTTTCGATAATGCTTTTTCAAAATGAGCGGCGTTATCAAATTCCATATCGGCGTGGAAGTAATAGTTCCATTCTTTTGCGGGGATAGGGAACGACTGCAGCTTCGACAGGTTGATGCCGGCCACTGCAATCTGGGTAAGCACCTTGGCCAGGCTGCCGCGGTCGTGGCTGGTTTGAAAATATACCGATGCTTTATTGGCATCTTCGGGAGTGGCTATAGGCGTACGGGACACTGCCAGGAAGCGGGTATAGTTATTTTTATTGGTGTGAATATTGGGCGCCACAATATCCAGTTCAAAGATCTCTGCAGCCAGTTTTCCTGCAATAGCGGCAGTACTTTTCAGCTTTTTTTGCCTTACATGTTTGGCGCTGAGGGCAGTATCTTCTGTTTCCACCAGTTTGATATTCGGGTATTTTTCCAGGAAATCCATACACTGCAGCAGGGCCATCGGGTGCGAATGCACTTCCCGGATGTCATCAAGCGTTTGCCCCGGCAAAACCATGAGGTGCTGGTTGATTTGCAGGTAAATTTCACCGGTAATATGCAAACCGGAGTTTTTAATGAGACTGTAATTTGGCAAAATGCTACCGGCAATTGAGTTCTCAATGGCCATGATACCTGCATCCACATCGGGTTCTTGTTTGGCTTTTTTAACCAGTTCTGCGAAGGAGGCGCAGCATTCTACTTCAGTTTGCTTACCGAAGTAGCTCTGGGCGGCTACCTGGTGAAAAGATCCTTCAAACCCCTGTATGGCAATTTTCATGTGTATGTGATTGATTTTATTTTGTTATAGTTGCTGTAGCAACTAGCTATTAAAAACAGAAAGGGTCCCGATCCGGGACCCTTTGCGTTGTACTTTTATATGTAAGTATATTATTGCAAACGAGTCCCCTGCTTCTTCGCATAAAAGAAGTAAATCGTACTCTTCAAAAGCTTTTTTCAACAGAG
>JBCNPS010000488.1:0-5788 GCA_039593235.1 Chitinophaga sp.
TACCTGCCTGGGTTCCCCGAAGTAAAGATCAGCCACACACTCTTCTATTTCAGTATCTATCACCGACTTCGCCCCGTTCACTATTATCGTATATTCTTTACCGTTACGCTTTACAATAGTTTGTTTGTCCTCCCCTGATTTACCGGATACCCGGGATACCTTTGCATTGGTCAGTATGTTGTTATTGTATTCGCTCACAATGTCACTGTTGACCTTTGAAAGCATTACCTGGATCCGTGTTTTTATAACGATACTTTTGGCAGCGCCGGTAAGTTTACGGTTAGCTTCAATGGTTCCTACAGCATGGTTGGCAATACGCACTTCGAAAGTATTGGTTTGGGCGCCCGCCTGCAAATACAATACAGCTACTGTGATAGTGGTAAACAAAAACCTGAAAAGACTATTCATAATAGTTGACTTAAACTAACAATATTTTCGTGGGAAAGTAGTAGCTGTAAATGTCTTTCCATAAAGGAAAATACAAAAAATCCTGTCACAACGGACAGGATTTTTTATTGTGTACTTTAAAATAATATCCGGCAATACCTTACGCGAGCATTTCTTTGATCTTTGTGATCAGTTCGCCTTTTGTAATAGGTACACCCATAATTTTATGATAGCCCTGTGCATCAATGAGGAACTGATCGCGTATCACTTTGATCAGCTGGCCATTATTGATTTCAGGAATCAGTACTTTATCGTAGCTGTGCAGTATTTCTCCCAGGTTTTTGGGGAACGGACGGATGTAGCGGATATGTGCATGTGCTACTTCATGTCCTTCTGCCAGCAGGTCCAGTACAGCGCTTTTGATGGCGCCATAGGTAGAACCCCAGCCTAATACAAGGACTTTCCCTTTTTCCGGGCCGAGCTCTATTTTCTGCAACGGAATATGATCGGCGATCTTATCTACTTTTTCCTGGCGGATCTTCACCATCAGCTGGTGATTTTCAGGATCATAGCTAACGTTACCGGTGATGTTCTGTTTTTCCAGGCCGCCAATACGGTGTTCCAGGCCAGGTGTGCCCGGTACAGCCCAGGGGCGCACCAGGTTTTCATCGCGGTGGTAAGGCAGGAATTGCTCCTCTCCTTCCTCCAGGCCCTTCTTGAATTTCACTTCAATACCGGGAAGGTCTGCTGCTTTAGGGAAGCGCCAGGGCTCGGAACCGTTGGCGATATAGCCGTCGCTAAGGAAAATAACCGGTGTCATATGCTTTACCGCGATCCTGAAGGCTTCAAACACGGCGTCGAAGCAATCTGCGGGAGTGGATGCGGAAACAATTGGCATGGGGCACTCCCCGTTGCGGCCGTAATATGCCTGTAACAGGTCGGATTGTTCTGTTTTGGTAGGCAGACCGGTAGAAGGTCCTCCGCGTTGAATATCAACGATCATCAATGGTATTTCCAGCATTACGGCCAGTCCCATTGCCTCGCCTTTCAGGGCCATACCCGGGCCTGAAGTGGTGGTAACACCCATATGGCCGCCATAGGAGGCGCCGATAGCGGAGGTAATACCTGCAATTTCATCTTCCGCCTGGAAGGTACGGATACCAAAATTCTTAAAGCGGCTCAGTTCATGCAGGATATCGGAAGCCGGCGTGATGGGGTAAGTACCCAGGAACAGGGGCAGGTTGGCTTTCTGCGAAGCAGCCACCAGGCCGTAAGCCAGGGCGGTGTTACCGGTAATGCTGCGGTAGGTGCCTGGCTCCATCCGGGCTTTTTCCACACGATAGCGGGTGGTAAAAGCTTCCACGGTATCAGCAAAGTTATAGCCGGCATGCAGTACTTTCAGGTTACTTTCCAGGATCTCCGGTTTTTTGCCGAATTTCTCCCGGAGAAATACTTCCGTATTTTCCATGTTACGGTCGTACAGCCAGTACAGGAAGCCCAGCACGAACATGTTTTTCGCACGGTCCTTTTCTTTCATACCCAGGGTGGTATCCTTCAGCGCTTCGCGCGTCATTTTGGTTACATCCATGGTATGCAGCTGGTAAGCGGCCAGGGAGCCATCTTCCAGGGGATTTACGCCTTCCGGGTAATTGGCCAGGCGAAGGTTTTTGGCGTCAAAGCCATCTGTATTGGCGAGGATAATACCGCCTTTTTTAAGTCCCTTCAGGTTGGCCTTCAATGCGGCGGCGTTCATTACTACCAGCACATCACAGGCATCGCCCGGGGTAAATATCCTGTTAGAAGAAAAGTGAAGCTGGAAGCCACTCACACCCGGTAATGTACCTATCGGGGCACGGATCTCCGCGGGGAAATCGGGGAAGGTGCTCAGGTCATTGCCGAATAATGCGGTATTATTTGAAAACTGGGTACCTGTTAACTGCATCCCGTCTCCACTGTCGCCTGCAAATTTTATCACTACATCCTCCAGCTGTTGAATCGAAGTATTAGGCATCTATTTTATCTTTTAAGGTATTCTTTTTAAAGATGTAAATTTAGGTAATCGGGAGCTAGGAACCCACTGGCCTGCAATATTATTCCCGATCCGATCACAAAAGTACACAACTTTAGTAGACTATTATTACCGGAATAAAGCATTCCCATTACTTATAGTTATGGCTGATAACGGGAAGTTATGGTTATAGAAATGCTAATTTTACCTGTTTTGAGCAGGATAACTGCTACTGGTATCAAATCAAATCGTATTTTTAGCCTATAAATTTAAACTATACTTTATGGCACTCTTTCAATCGAACAACCCTGTACTGAAGCAAAGTGTATTTGATAAAGCGCCTCACATTGCAGGAGAAACCATGACGATCCGTGGTACCGTGAATAAAATGTCTTTTATGCTCCTGATGTTAATGGCGGCAGCTGTTTTTTCATGGGGAGAATTTTACAGGAATAGCGGCAGTGTAATGCCATTAGCGTTTGGTGGCGCCATCGGCGGATTTATACTGGCCCTCGTCATCATTTTCAAGAAAGAATGGTCGGCTTATCTTGCCCCCGCATACGCTATAGCAGAAGGTTTATTCCTGGGTGCTATTTCCGCCATGTTTGAAGCAAAATGGCCTGGCATTGTGATGCAGTCTGTAGGCTTAACATTTGGTACTTTTATCGCCATGCTGATCCTGTACCGTACAGGAGTTATCCGGGCTACCGAGCGTTTTAAATCAATTGTGATGACAGCTACCCTGGGTATCGGTATCTTTTACCTGATTGCCATTGTACTGCGCATGTTTAACATTGAAATGCCGCTGATCCACAGCAGTGGTACCTTTGGAATTATATTTTCCCTGGTGGTGGTAGCTATTGCGGCATTGAACCTGATCATGGATTTTGACATGATAGAGCAAGGTGCTTTGCAGGGCGCTCCCAAATATTTTGAGTGGTATGCATCTTTTGGTTTGATGGTTACCCTGGTATGGTTATACCTGGAAATACTGCGGCTCATGAGCAAATTAAACAGGAGATAAGCGATAGCGATAATATCTTTGGAAAGGCCGCCACAGCGAATGTGGCGGCCTTTGGTTTTTAAATATGCTTATCATGGTTTTGTTAATGTCTTCCAAAAGATATGTTAAATGGCAGGCTTCAAAATACTATGGCATCGTAATTGCAAAATCGGGTTATAACAACAAGTTCTTTTACATCTTAAAACAGTGATAAAAAAAATGCTAACACATTTACTTACCATGTAACCTTTATTGTTAAACCGTTTAAAATTGTAAGCTATGAAGAAGATAAAAGTAAGCATGTTAGCACTTGCAGCTGTAGCGTTTGGAGCATTTGCCTTTAAAGGCGCCGATGGTGGAACCATAGCAGGTAAAGTAACACCGGCAGAAGGAGCCACCGAAGCGTGGGCCATCCAGGGAACAGATACATTAACATCGCCTGTTACCGATGGGGCATTTAATTTTCAGAATGCGAAACCGGGGGCATATACCGTTATTATAGGAGCGAAAGCGCCATATAAGCCTGCAACTGTTACAGATGTTAAAGTGGATGATGGAAAATCCACTGATTTAGGAGAAATTAAATTAGCACATTAAACAAGAGCAATAGTTTGTTTTCATAGGGGTTAATCAAAAAGCCGGTTCCGTACGTCTGTACGGCCGGCTTCTTTCATTTATACCCTTTTCTTTTTTACGCTCATAGGGGTAAATGTTTCTCTAAACGTCATTTCTTAAAGTACGCTTCTTTTTAAAATGATGTTTATGAAAAAGCAGTTTATTATAACATATACAAGTTTGAGTATTGGATGGTTGCTGCTGATGATTGCCATCTTCAGCATTATTTTATCTGGCTGTACCAAAGAGAACCTTTCCGGTTCGGGCAATGTGGTAACAGAAACCCGCAGCACCGGCCCTTTCACGGATGTGGAAATATCCGGGGCATTTGAGGTGCACCTGTTGCAGGAAAACAATTCAAAAGTGGAAATAAAGGCGGAAGATAATATTATTGAAGCGATAGAAACCGGCATGCGCAGTAACACATTATTTATCCGTGTAAAAAACCGGGTTAATATCCGTAATCACCGGCCTATGAAAATATACGTACACAATCCTCTTTTTCAACGTATAAAATTTGATGGTTCGGGATCCTTAGATAATCAGGATACCATACATACTTCCTTATTCAAGTATGAAATCAATGGCAGTGGTGATGCAGCCCTGGTATTGGATGCCGCCAATCTGAACACTTCCATCAATGGGTCGGGCAATATTAAGATACGCGGATTTGCCGGCTCGTTGAACAGCGAGATCAATGGCAGCGGCAATATTTCAGCGATGAACCTGGAAGTGCAGAATGCCAATATTACTATCCGCGGTTCCGGTGAACATGGCGTGTATGTAAGAAAAAACCTGGACGCCAGGATCTACGGCAGCGGGAATATTTTTTATACCGGCGAGGCGAAAGTAGTAGCAGATGTAAAAGGTTCCGGCAGGGTAGTAAAGCAGTAAATGATATAAACTTCGTATATCCTACACTGTTATACTGTCTGTGTTTTAAAGCGAGAAGGCCCCTGCAATTGCGGGGGCCTTCATTATTTTAAGAGGATGCCTTATCAGGCGCCGCCTAATTTGCATTTCTGCAGCACTTCCCATGATTTACCGTTGTGACGGAGGAAGTAGAGGTTGTTTACTTTAAATGTAGCCTCATACTCCTTGTTTTCATATTCAGGCCATGCCTTGTTGAATTGTTCATCTTCCAGGTCTTTAAAAGCCACGGTAACGTGTGGAGTAAATCCTGTACGTGCCAGCATGGTACTGAAGCCAAATTCCTTACGCAGGAAGTTGATCAGCTGACGGTGCATAGCAGACATGGTTTCACTTTTTTCCACGTTGATGAACAGTACACGGTTCTGTTTATTCGGGAATGTACCGAAGCCTTTCAGGGAAACTTCGAAAGGCGCCTGAGTTTTGGCAAATTCCGTCAGTTCATCACAGAAAGCTTTTTCCAGTGCCGGATCAGCAGTGAAAGGAACCTGCAGGGTAATATGCGGTAATACTTTCAATGCGTACATTGGTCCGTACTGTTCTGCAAATTCCTGCTTGATCTTTATAATTTCTTTACCTACTTCTGCAGTGGGCAGCAAGGCGATAAAGTATATTTTGTTATCTGGTTTTGGCTCAAAGCGTTGAGGCCTTCCACCTTGTCTTGGAGCGCCGCCGCGATTTCCGCCGCCACGGTTGTAACCACCGCCGCCACCGCCGCGATTGTAACCACCGCCGCCACCGCCGCGATCGTATCCACCACCGCCGCGATCGTATCCACCGCCGCCGCCGCCGCGATTGTAACCACCGCCGCCACCGCCGCGATCGTAACCACCGCCACCACCGCC
>JBCNPS010000489.1:0-5754 GCA_039593235.1 Chitinophaga sp.
TTCATCCCGGAATACTTGCACAGGCTGCTTTTCCCGGGATTCATACCAGTTTTGCAGCCATTCCAGTTCTTGTGGAGTACAGGTTCCGGTTTCAAGCCGCTGGAGGATCGTCGCTATTTTATCTTGAGCATCCACGCTTTTAACCATTTGTATTATTAAAGACACCCCTGCGGAGTGATAGTACCAGGTTGTTTGAAAAAAAATTATTTGTAGAACTGTAGCCTGTCTTTCAGCCGTTTGAGAGCGGTGGTCAGCTGGTTTTTTACCGTTTGCGGGGAGATGCCCAGTTGAGTAGCTGTTTCCTGCACCGACAATCCATCGCGGCGACTTAACAGGTATACTTCTTTCATTTTTTCGGGCATAGCGGCAATCGTACCCGCGATGATCTCCTGTATTTCAGTAAAGGTTAAGTGTTCATCTGCCGAAGGCAAAAAGGGAAGCGGGAAATCCGCAAAAGTATCGAGATGTTTCCGGTAGGTACTGTTATACCTGAGATGATTGAGCACACGGTATTTCAACGCCATAAAGAGATAAGCATCCAGCCGCTGCCGGATAACAATTTCCTTTCTTTTATGCCAAAGGGATACAAACACTTCCTGAAGACAATCTTTTGCGTCTGCTTCATTTTGCAGCCTGGCGTAAGCAGCTATATATAGTGGCTCCCAGTAACGTTGATACAACTCATCAAAGGCAGCTTTATCGTCCAGTAACTGCATTCGTTCCAGCAGCGCGGTATCCTGCAAGTCCATCAATCACCAAAAGGTTTAAGCGTAAATATATGTAAAAGCGTTTCAAAAAAGCAAGGAGCCCGTTGTAATAGTTGCCGCATCCTGCCGGAAACAATCATACCTACAAATAGGTAGTTCAAAGGAATTACTTATATTTGGAAGATGTGACATTCCCGGCCAGTGACTTCAGGCATATAAGTTACCCGGACCGGTCCGGCTTCTCAGGATAACCTTTTTATCAGCCCAAAACGTTATGAGCCGGCGCCACAGGAAGTAGCAGCTGCCATACAATTGTTTCTTTAATTCATCTTTTTAATTGCAAACTTGTGAGTACCTGGGAGCGTAAGGCTTTAAATTTTATCAATCAAACCAGCAGATGGGATAAGGAAAAACACATTTCCTCTTTTCTTGCCTTCAGTATTTCCCTGGTAAAAAACCTGATGGAAGCAAATATTGCGCTGCAACTGGAATTTGAGGACGAAGCAACCGCCAGGGTCAGATGCGCGTCCCCGCTTCATCTGAACGAAATTGTGCTGAACCCCGAGCCCATTCAAAAGCTGTTGTACACGCATGGCTTTAAAACCATCCACTGGTGCGAGTTACCACCACCGGACGAAAATGTGTTCAAAGAAATAATGCCGGCGCTTTCATCGGCGGTGATCATGCCGGTAAATACCGGGCCTAATAACAGCCTTCTTATTTTAGGCTGGAATGAGCCACCCTCCTTTGATGCCGGTTTTATGGAGTGTATAGAAACGATCCGTTTACGTTTGAAAGAGATATTGGCGCATTCCCGGCAACAGGTCTACTTTCAGCAGGTGGCTATCCGCTTCGCCGCTATCCTGCATTCCATTCCGCATGCACTGGTGTTCATCAACAACGATGGGTTTTCCGGCTGGGTAAACCAGGAAGGCGCCACCCTGCTGGCCCTGTCAGGCCCCGGAGAACAGCTCCCCGCGGTACTTTCAGACGCCATGATGCAGCTGCGGAATAAAGCAATCAATATAGTGGACATCAACAGGAAAGTGATGCAACTGTTTTCTTCTCCGGAAAATTCCATCCGCAACTGGAGCTGGGAGCTCGAACATCAAACGTTACAGGTAGCCTGTTTACCTGTTACCACCCAACAGGTGAGCGGCAGGTTATGGATTTTTGAGAACGCAGGTCAGTAACGCTGGCGCCACAGGAAGTAGAAGGTGCTGCCTTCACCTGGCAGGGAATCTACCCATACTTTACCCCCTTGTTCTTCCACCAGCAGTTTAAATATATTAAGACCAATGCCTGTCCCTTCGCCACGGCCCTCGTTATCGAGCCGTTCAAACAGCTTGAAAATACGGTCGGTATCACGTTTTGCTACACCCGGGCCGTTATCTTTTACATAAAACTCGTAGAACTCGCCTTTATCGGCTCCGCCAATGGTAATAACTCCTTCTTTCTTATCATTATACTTGATGGCGTTGGAGATCAGGTTTTGAAATACCTGTTGCAGCTTCAATTTATTGGTGGTCAGCACCGGTAACGTACCCACTGTATCGATGTGGATATTCGCCGGAGGAAACAACAGCTTTGATAACTGGGTTACCAGCTCATGTACATTCACTTCTTCAATAGTCTGTTCCACATCGCTTTGCCGGGTGTACTCCAGCATAGATGTAATCATTTCGGTGAGGTGATTGGTAGCGCCCAAAACAATTTTCATGTACTCATTCAGATCCGGCGCATTTTGTATGCGCTCATCTTCATTGATCAGTGCCAGCAGTCCAATTGCGCCCGACAATGGCGATTTCAGGTCATGCGCCACTACATACATAAAACGCTCCAATTGTTTGTTTACCTTCTCTTTCTCCGTCATGGCTTCCTTCAGCTCATACTGATAGCGGTATAGTTTTTCAAACACGCTTACCTTTGCACGGGTTACATTTACATCCAACGGTTTTGACAAGTAATCAACCGCACCCTCTTCAAAGCCGCGCATAACGTATTGTTCGTCCTTATTGATGGCTGTTACAAAGATGATAGAGATATCTTTTGTTTTAGGATTTGTCTGAAGAAGACGGGCCACCTCATAACCATCCATATCGGGCATTTGTACATCCAGCATAATAAGCCCTATGTCATCCCGCCGGAGTACTGTTTTCAAAGCATCATTTCCTGAACTGGCTTTTAAGATCACCCGGTTATCGCCTTCCAGCATATGTTCCAATGATACCAGGTTCTGTGGTTTATCATCTACAAGCAGTATTGTAAAGGTTTTTGGTTTGCGCTGCTTCATTTCCCGATGTTAGTTTTCGTATTAATATTTCTTAAATAACAGATCATCTCATTCACCGTCATGGACGTGGCGCCGGGGCAAAGATCCAGAGCGGCCTGTGGCATTGTACTGAACGCTGCAGTGAGGGGATCCTGTACAATTGCCATACCACCGGACGCGGCAATACGGCAAATCCCTTTCGCGCCATCTTTATTGGCGCCACTGAGTAATATAGCCAGTGTGTTCCTGCCAAAGGCTTCGGCCGCGCTGTCAAAGCTCAGGTCGATCGCCGGGCGGCTGAAATTTACAGGTTCCGAATAGTCCAGAGAAATAGTCCCATCGGCTTCTATAAGTAAATGATAATTTTGAGGGGCAAGATAAACATGTCCTGGCAATAATAATTCCTTATCATCCGGTTCTTTAATCTCCTGTTCTCCCGATAACAAGGCTCCGAGCTCACTTTGTACATTCTTCAACCGGTGAATAACAATGACCACCGGTATGGGAAACGGAGCCGGCAATTCCTTCACCAGTGTAGTCAACACAGGCATACTACCGGCAGAACCGCCTATAACGAGGATCCGGTATGATTGGGGGATAGTCAGCTGTTTACATTTTACGTCTGAAAATTTTATTGGCCTGGTTTACCGTTTCAAATTTCGCCTGTTCTTCATTATATAATAACGATTCTTTGATACCTAATGCCAGGTAGCCTAACGAAGATAAGCTTTCGTAAAATAACTTTACCACGCGGTTCTGCAGCGCCCTGTTAAAATAAATAAAAACGTTCCGGCAACAAATGAGCTGAAATTCATTAAACACCTGGTCTGTAACCAGGTTATGTTGAAAGAAAATAACGTTGCGGCGTAAAGATGGGTGAATAACCGCGTTGTTGTAACGCGCAGTATAGTAATTTGAAAAGTCGTTGATGCCACCGGATTGCATATAATTAGCTGTATAATCCTTCATATCCTTTAATGCAATGATCCCCCGTTCTGCCTGTTCCAGGTTGGTTTCGTTGATATCTGTAGCATAAATCCTGCAACGGTCCAGCAGCCCGGCTTCTTCCATCAGTATAGCCATGGAATATACCTCTTCCCCGGTTGAACAGCCGGCATGCCATATTTTAATAATAGGGTAAGATGCCAGCCGCGGCACCACCTGTTCCCTCAGTACCCTGTAAAAAGATGGATCGCGGAACATTTCAGTGACGTTCACGGTAATATACCGGACCATCTTACGAAAAAATGGCTCTTCATTCAAAAGCCGGTGCTTCAGTTCAAAGGTGCTGTCAACTCCCGCAAAGCCGGTAAACCGGCTGAAGCGTCGTTTGAGTGAAGCCGGGGAGTAATCTGTAAAGTCGTACCCATAGCGCTGCTGAATAATCTTCACCAGTTCTGTAAAATCCGTATGGTTGATTTCTTCTACCATATGCTTCTTATGACAACCAAACCCTTAGCAGGGATAGCAGCTTAAAGTTATCCACCGGTTTAGTGATATAATCTGATGCACCTGCTTCCATACACTTCTGCCGGTCGCCCGACATTGCCTTTGCGGTGAGCGCAATCACCGGCAATTGCTGGAACCGTGCATCTGCACGAATTTGCTTCATGGCTTCATAGCCATCCATCTCGGGCATCATAATGTCCATCAGTACCAGGTCAATAGCCGGATGCCGGTCCAGCACTTCCAGTGATTCCCGGCCATCGGCAGCAGTAAGCACAGAAATACCCTGTTCTTCCAGCAGTGCGCTGATCGAAAAAACATTGCGCATGTCATCATCGGCCAGTAATACCGTTTTACCGGAGAGATGGCCTTCGATCCAGTTACTGTCCGTATTTTCATTTTCTGTTTTCTTCTGCAGCTTATAGAGGAACAGTTCCAGTTCATCCATTAGCCGGTCGGTAGCATGTGTGGAATTCCGTATAATAGTGGAGGCGTATTTCTTCAGCAATTGTTCTTCGTTGCCGGTAATGTCCTGGTCAAGGTAAACAATAAGCGGTGTATTATCCGCTTCAGGGATCTGGGTTAGTGATTCCAGTTGTTGCACTCCTGCCTGAAGGTCCTTCCCTATTTCAACAATCACGGCATCATACTTTGTGCCTTCCAGGAACGCCTGTGCTTCGGGGATGCCCGGGGCGATATCATACCTTGTATCAAGATTCCTTTCTGCACTTATGGTTTCCAGTGCAGTATCCCCGCTGAGCGGGCCTACCGATACTAACAGCACTTTTTTTAACCGCGCCTGCAATTGTGCGCTGATGCCGCTAAACAGCGCTTCCAGGTCGTTCAGTTCCAACGGTTTTCTCGTATAGCCATGTATGTTATCTTCCTTAATGGCTTGTATATCCGCCCCTGTTACTACGTGTACCAGGATCTTACTCAGCTCTTCACTGCTTTTCAATATTCGGAGAATGCTACCGCCATCAATTACCGGTAGGCTCATATCAAGGATAATGGCCACCGGCAGGAATTTGCGGGCATAGGCAAGTCCATCCTGCCCGTTGTGTGCAACAATGGTTTTAAATCCTTTATTACGCGCAAAATCGCGGAGGATATCTGCAAAATGGATGTCATCCTCAATGATCAGGATCAATTTGTCCTGTTTGGTGAAGTTGTTGCGGTCGTCATTAATAACAGCAGGCGGCTGCACCGGGAGTGGCGCTTCTTCTGACGGTACTGCAGGCGTTATCATGGCTACATTCGAATCAACAGGCAATACAATCGTGAAAGTACTTCCGGAAGCACTGCTGTTATCAAGGCGCAACACGCCAT
>JBCNPS010000049.1:0-20458 GCA_039593235.1 Chitinophaga sp.
GGTTCCCGGTTAGTGAAATAAATCAGTTCGCCCTGGCCGGCATATAAGCCTTTGCCATGCGCTCCCGGCAATAAGGAGGAAGGAGCGTTCGATACGGTGTCTGCACCTTTTTTGTTCTTTACATTTCCATCTTCATATAATAAAGTGGGCTGAAGGGTTTTTACATCCACTTCATAAAAACCTTCTTCCATGGTGCCATAATAAATTTTACCGGCAGGATCTGTAAGGTGACGTGCATTACCGGTATGCCGGCCGGGCATAGCCATGTAAGGGATTACACGCACCTGCCCGTTTTCACTGATCGCATAGGGGCCTATGAACAACTGCCGGCTTTCCGGGTGGATCATACGGTTGGCTGGTGTGCCGCCTATACTTTCTTCCCGTACTATTTGTTTCAGGTCCGGTGTAATTTCATACAGTTTGTCCGACGACCCGAAAGGCAGGTGGGGACCATACGTGATCACCCACAATTTTCCCGCCCAGGGTACTACTGCGCCGGTGCCGCATTCGCCCTCTTTGTTATACATGGCCAGTTGCGGGTAAATACCGCTGAATGATCGTGGCGTGGTTGCTTTCTCACTTTTGCAGGCAGCGCCCAGCATACCGATGGTAACCAGTGCTGCTGCCAGATAATTCCTTTGTTTCATGCTATCGCTTAGTAATTTGGATTCTGGGTTAAGTGACTGGTAAGTACTTCTGTTGATGGAATAGGCCACAGGTACTGCCGTGTGGCGTCGAACTTGCGCACAGTGATCTGTTTTACCAGGCCGGCATTATACATCGCCGTAAAATCAGCAACGCCATCTTCATCAATGGCAGGTGTTTGCGGGAAGAACCACAGCCCCGGCTGCACTATTTTTGTACGTAGATCCGCCGGTTCCAGTAAGCCATAGTTGGCCTTATTCAGCACTTTCTCCGCCAGCTTCCAGCGGATGATATCCATATAACGGATACCTTCCAGGGCAAACTCCATTCTTCTTTCAATACGGATAATTTTACGCAGCGCCGCCTGATCTGTGGCGGTTACTGCAGGATATGCAGTAGTATTCGTATATACGGTACCGTATGCACGCGATCTTACCTGGTTAATAGCATCGCGTACGGTTTGATCGGTTTCTCCCAGCTCTGTTTTTGCTTCTGCATAAATAAGCAATACATCTGCAAAACGGATGATGATATTCTCCTGTTCTATTTTCCAGGAGTTCAGGAGCCAGTCGCCATCTACTCCTTTTTTCCACAACAACCCGTTGAAAGAGGCATATTGCGCAATGGAACGGGTATCTTTATTCTCTACATATTTGTTCTCTGATACAGACAACACCTTTACGGAATCGGGGTGCGGCTGGAAAATATATCCCAGGTGCGGCGTCTGGAACTCCACGATGGTAGCGGCGCAGCGGGGATCCCTGTTATCGAACGGACGGCGGGGATTGAAGGATGGTGATTCATCTACCGGTAATCCATCTTTACATAAAAAACTACAGAACAGGTCCCACGACGGATCTTTGGCAGCCCAGCCACCGGCGTTACGCGACACAAAATTCTGGCAGTCGTCGAAAGTAACTTTTAATGTAACGGATCTTGGCAAGCCAAAAACAGTTTCCACGGAGTTCTTTGTTTTCGGCAGGAACAGGTTACCAAAATTATCGTGCAGTTTATACACATCGAGGTCCATACATGCTTTGGCGGCATCGCGTGCAACGGCCCAGTCGCCCATATACAACGCAATACGCGCTTTCATGGCCAGTGCAGCGCCTTTGGTGGCACGCTTCAGTTCTGATGTACTATAGGTTGGTTTCAGGATACCGGCGGCAAAGTCAAAATCTTCATAGATCTTTTTCAGTACGGTGGCTTTGTCTGTTTGCTTCAACTGCAATGCCTCGTCAATGTCGAGCATAGTTTCCGTATAAATAATATTACCGTAATGCGATAACAAACGGGAATACATACACGCTCTTACAAACCGGGCTTCGCCGGTGTACCGGGCAATCTGGTCGGCAGACAATACTTTGTCCGCCCTTGAAATACTTTGCAGGATATTATTGGTACGTGCTATCGCTTTATACGTATCCCTCCACCAGCTTTTTACAAAATCTGTTTCACCATTGATGGTGGCGCCGGTAACGGGAGTGGTAACGTCGCGGTATATAAAGTCGTCGGTCCATTCATCGCTGTCCTTCATCCAGAAATTAATTTTATACAATCCGTTGAGCGACATTTCTATTTCTTCCGCATTGGAGTTCCAGGTTTCACTGGAGCCGTCGGACAACGGGTTTAAATCCAGGCTGCCGCAGGCGCTGAAGAGCATACACGTGATGCCGGCTATGAGAATAAGTTGCTTCATGTTCGTGGAATTTTAGAATTTAACAGATGCGCCAATAACATAACTGGTGGTGATAGGATAGCCTAACCCAGGCTGTTCCGGATCCCATCCTTTAGGGAAATTATGTACCGACAACAGGTCGCTAACGCTGCCGTATATACGAACTCCCTGTATATGGATACGCTTTACCCAGTCGTTAGGCATGGAATAACCCACACTTATATTCTTCAGCCTGAAATAAGCGCCGTTGATCAGCCAGAAGTCGGACATAGCATAGTTGTTACCTGCGGAAGTATTGGTGTAACGGGGGAACCTGGCGGCTTTGTTCTGTTCCGGCGTATTGTATTTACTCCAGGAGTTGCCATCAAGTATAGCCGGGAAGTTCCCATAGTTTTCACGGAGCGGTCGCACCATATCTTCGGTGAGGCGGGAGTTTTGTTTGCCTACGCCCTGGAACACCAGGCCAAAATCCCAGTTGCGGAATCCGCCGTTCAGGTTAATACCGTACTGGTAGCGGGGCAATGAACCTCCCAGCAGTACACGATCGTATTCAGGTGATATTTTACCATCAGGTACGCCATCGGGGCCGCTGATATCGCGGTAGCGGATATCGCCGGGCTTTACGTTAGCGTTGAGCTTTGCCGATTTATCCACTTCTTCCTGGGTTTGATAAATACCATCAGACACGTATCCATACCATTCATTAAATTCGCTGCCTTGTCTTTTAATGGAATCGCCAATAAACTGCGTACCACCGAGGTCGCCCATTTTTGACACGAAGTCGGAAACGTTCACGGATACACTGTAATGGAAATCGCCGATACGGTCGCTCCATCCTACCTGTGCTTCCCAGCCGGTGGTATACATTTTACCGGTGTTCTGGTAAGGGTTGTCGAACCCAATATAATCAGGGATTTCCAGTTCCAGCAGGATGTCATTGGTGGTTTTCTTAAAATAATCGCCGGTAAAACGGAGCCTGTTATCCAGGAAGTTCAGGTCTGCACCGAGATCCCAGGAATGCGTGGTTTCCCAGGAAATATCGCGGATGGCGTATTGCCACTGTGCGGCAGATTGTGCGGATACCACGGTGTTGCCTTTATAGAACAGGGAATTATTTTCAAACCGCAGCAACGCCTGATAGGGGTAGTTACCGATACGCTCATTACCCAACGAACCCCAGGAAGCACGCAGCTTTGCGAAGGATAACCAGGGAGCGGTTGACTTCATAAATTTTTCTTCTGATATCACCCAGCCGGCAGAGAAAGAAGGGAATGAACCCCAGCGGTAACCTGCTGCGAAACGGGAAGAAGCATCGTAGCGGATATTACCCTGAAACAGGTACCTGTCTTTATAACTATAGGTAACTCTTCCGAACCAGGAGCGGTAGGCGTTCTCATAGGCGCCGCCGCTGTTATCGCGAAACTCCAGCGGACCCAGGTTCAGGTAAGGATAATTGCCAAGGATATACTGACCCCGGGAAGCGCCCAGGTCTTCATTGAATGCTTTAAAGTACTCGTAGCCGCCCATGAGGCTAAAGCTGTGGTCTTTGATCTGTTTATTGTAATTGGCAATGAACTGGGTAGTGTAACGGTAGCTGTCGTTGCGCACTTCTTCCAGCTTGGTTTCCGTTAAGCCTTCTATATAGCCTGAAATGGCATTGGGATTATTGAAAGATGTATAAGGTACTTTGCGTACAAAGCGTTTGCCTTTATCAAAGTTAAGGAAAGGCGCTACCACGCCGGAGATCTTCAATCCTTCAATAGGCGTAAAGTCAAGTCCTACTTTTCCGCCCAGCTGGTTAAACCAGTCGTTGTCGAACCCGCCATACTTGGTTTGCACATAAATATTGGCGCCGTCTTTTCCTGCGCCAATGCGCCCATCGGACCACATGGCCGCATAAATGGGCGCTGCGATACCCATTTTATACATCGGGTCAATGGTGGGCTGTTTAACCATGGTGCGTTTATAGTTCACATCCACACTGGCGGTGAGGTATTTATTGATAGTGATATCGTTGTTGATACGGGTGGTAATACGGTCGTAAGAACGGTCGTCGTACAATGCCCCTACTTTGTCGTACACCAGCGATACCCTGGAGCGCAGGGCTTTGCCGGCGCCGGAAATACTAAGTGCGTGGCTTTCGCGCGGAGCGCTGTTATTGAGGATTAAACCTCTCCAATCGGTGTCGGGGTATTGATCAGGATTTTCTGCATGCAGTGATGCGTAGTTATCCACAATATCTTTAGTATAGGTAGGATATTCGTTAGCGTTATTGCCGTTGTCGTTCCACCGCAGTTCATTGGTGAGTTGCATATAGCGAACTGCATTGGCATAATCGGGGAGTTTGGTAGGTTTTTCCACGCCGTATTCGTAGCTGTAGTTAAGATCCAGTTGCCCGTTCTTGGCGCGCTTGGTGGTTACCAGGATCACGCCGGCGGCGGCGCGGGAGCCATAAATGGAGGCAGACGCCGCGTCTTTCAGCACTGAAATATTATCGATATCATTAGGGTTGATGGAGTTGATGTCATCTACCGGTACACCATCGAGGATGATGAGCGGTGTGGCGCCTGCGTCGGAAATAGTAGTGATGCCTCTCACGCGGATCTGCGCAGTGGCGCCGGGTGCGTTGTTGGTACGGGTTACCATTACGCCTGGTACGGAACCCTGCAATGCCTGCGATACCTGAGTGGTTTTACGCGCGGCAATGGCATCGCCTTTTACCGTAGATACGGCGCCGGTGAGGTCACTTTTTTTCATGGTACCATAACCCACCACCACCAGTTCATCCAGCGCGGTGTTGGCGGCTTTGGTGAGGCGTATGTTCAGGTTATACTGGCGGTTCACCGTTACTTCTTCCTTATTAAACCCGATATAGGAAAAAACGATCACGGCGCCATCGTTCACATTGGCGAGGCGGAACTCTCCTGCTTCGTTGGTAACCGTAGCGTTATTGGTGCCTTTCTGTAATACGGTAACACCGGGCAACGGCGTATTGGATTCGTCGGTAACGCGGCCGGTGATGGTCCACCTGGCCACCAGTAGTCGCAGGATGGGTGGCAGCGCCAGCAACTCCTGTTTTTTGATAGCGATGGTTCTGTCGAGGATGGTAAAAGTCAATCCCTGGTCTTTTAGTGCTGCATTCAGTAAAACGGCCAGCGGCGCGTCCTCCATTGAAAGCGTTACCGGCTTGCTGCTTTTCAGCAGCTGGTTGTCATAAAACACCACGTATCCTGTTTGCTTTTTAATAGCCGCAAACACGGATTTCAGTGGCACTGATTTACCGGAGAAACTAACTGTTTGTGAAAGGCTGGTGGCGCTTACGTTCAGCAGTAACAAGGTGAACAGAATCGTTAACTTCATAGCTAACAGCATTTTGGTTGAGCATAGCGTGCGATGCCGGGAAGCCTTGCTGCCGGCCGGGGAAATAGTTCTCCGGGTAAAGGCAACAGTTGTCCGGCTGCAAAGAGCGATACAATTAATTTGCATACATTTGCATTGTTTGGTTGAATGAATAAGGAGTCTTCGCCGATTTTTTGTTTATGTTATCCAGACGCCGCCGGAGATGTTATCAGCGTTTCCGGCTTTATTTTGCATAACAAGCTAGTACACATAAACTACAGGAGCTTATGTAGTGGAATTTGTGTTTTTCCCTAATTAAATCAGTAACGTGGTTTTTATTTTAAAACAATAATATTTTTTCCTTCTATCTTAAATTTCACCCCGTTCTCTTCCAGTATTCCCAGCACTTTGGTCAAAGGCAAAGAACGTTGCATACCGCCGCCAAAGCTCTTTTCAGGAATGGCGCCTTCGTAGGAAACGTTCACGTCGTACCACTTTTCTATTTGCCGCATTACTGTAGGCATATCTGCATCGGTAAACTGGAAGAAACCGTTTTTCCAGGCAATGGTTTCATCGGTATCTATATTTTCAGCAACTTTTAATATATTATCTTTTCCCACCTTCGCCTGCATACCCGGGCTGAGCAGCGCACTGATTTTCCCGACGGCTACGCTCACCGCGCCATCCACCAGGGTAGTACGTATGGTTGGTTCCTCCGTATAGGCATTTACGTTAAAACGTGTGCCCAGCACCGTTATTTCGGCGTTCCCTGCACCTACGCGGAAAGGCCTGTTGGCGTTGGCGGTTACCTCGAAATAGGCTTCTCCTTTTACAATCACTTTTCTTTCCTTACCGGTAAATGCAGCCGGGTAGGTGATGGAAGATGCAGCATTGAGCCATACCTGTGTACCATCCGGCAGGGTGAGGTGGTATTGCCCGCCGCGTGGAGTGCTCATGGTATTGAACATCACTTCGCCGCTGCTGTTGCCTACATAGGCCAGTTCACCGTTCGACTGCTTGATGATCTTCACAGCGCCCTGCCGGCCCAGTACACCGTTACCGGCGCTGTCGAGTGCAATCATGCTGCCATCGGCCAGGGTGAGCATAGCGCGGTTAGTGCCCGGCATCACTTCATTCCTGTATCGCTGTTGCCTGCTTTCCGCTACCGGTGCAGGCGCGGGCATATGATGCTGCCAGGCCCATATGCCGGCGCCGCCAAGTAAAAGTATGCCTGCAGCCGCCCACCATATTTTACGGTAGCTGCGCAGGGGAACCACCTTTGTTCCGGGTAGCTCCGGCGTTGCAACCGTTCCCATGGAGCGGCCAAACATGGCCGCCACAATACGGTCCGACATTTCATCCGGCATCTGTATCAGCGGTACATGCGATTCCCATGCGTCGCCCAACACCTGCTGCAGCACAGCATCATCCGTTTGCCGGCCGATCCATTCTGCCAGTTCCAGCTTTTCCGCCGGTGTGCAGGTATTATCGAAATAGCGTGTTGCCAGGTAGTTGATCCTTGCTGAAATCATGCGGTTTTTACTTTATACAGGAAGCTGTACTATTATAGACACACGGGCGAAAGGATATAACTAGTGGGAGGAAAAATATTTTTTTACAGGAAGCTATCCAGGATCAGCAGCAGGCAGGAAGCGCCTGTAATGGACTGCAGGTGCGGTCCCAGCTGCTGACGAATGCTGCGCAAAGCGGCAATCATATGATTATTGACGGTAGACGGGGATATATTGAGCTGCCGGGCAATTTCTTCGTGTTTCAACCCCTGTTCCCGGCTCAGGGTATACACCAGTTTTTGTTTTGGGGGAAGATGATCGAGCGCGTATTGTAACTTTTCCCTTACCTCGCGGATGCGCAACTGTTCACCTGCATCTGCGGATGCAGCTTCCGTGGTCCGGGTAAGCTCTGCCATGATCAGGGCTTCCTTTGCCATCCGCCGGAATGCATTTAACACATGATGCTGTGCCATCCTGTAAATATAACCGCCAAACTGTTCAATGTTCACTAAATGCTCACGGTCTTTCCACAATTTCAGGAATACATCCTGTATCACATCTTCCGTCATTTCCGGGGATTCCGTCAACCGCAAAAGAAAGCTGTACAATTTATGCCTGTATAGGAAAAACAACTGCGTAAATGACTCCTCATGGCCTGCCGCAGCCCTTAGCAACAATTTCTTTTCAATGTGTACCTGCTCCATGAAACCGCGTAAAGTGGAATTGTTTTACATAACGTCGTTGTATTAAAAGTAAAGAAAATGATGGAACAGCTGGAAAAATAAATAAAAAAGAGCCGCCGTTGCCGGCAGCCCTTCCTGCAAATTCGTTATTGCTGTTATAATTCTCTTACCCAGATATTACGGAAGCTCAGCGGCTCGCTCTTATCGCCATGAGCCTGGAGCTTGATAGGGCTCGCACCATGCGCCTGGCGGTAAGCTGCCTGGCCAATGTATTGGGTGGGGCCTTTCAGCTCATAGCCATTCTGTACTACTACGCCGTTAAAGGTAACTGTTACTTTTGCGGGAGATACCAATGCACCATCTGCACCAAATACGGGCGCTGTCCAGATCACATCATACGTATTCCATTCGCCCGGTTTCAGGGTTGGATTTGCCAATGGCACCGATTGCTTGTAAATGCTTCCGGCCTGGCCATTGGTATATGTTTTATTGTTATAGGAGTCCAGCACCTGTAATTCGTAGCCGGCATCGCCTTTACCGATGGAAGCCAGGAACACGCCGCTGTTACCCCTGCCCTGACCGGTACCCGTGATATTGGCAGGAACGCGCCATTCAATGTGCAACTGGTAATTGGTAAAGGTTTTCTTTGTTTCAATATTCCCCGACTTTTTATTTACGGTGAGGATGCCTTTACTTACCAGCCATTCCGCCGGTTTTTCCCGGTCGTCGGTCATTACCCACTGATCCAGGTTGCTGCCGTCGAACAGCACGATGGCATCCGAAGGAGCGTCTCCACATTTCTTTCCGGGCTTTACTTCAGGCGGCACCGGGGTATACACTTCTGTATCTTCGGGCTTTGCTTTTTCCTGGGCATTGGCGGCGCAAAATCCGCCTGCCAGCAGCATGGTAACTAAAAATCTCTTTTTCATAATCAATATTTAACTGGAACTAATTTATGGGTCAAAAATGTAACCGGCCCCACAATAATATATAAAATAGTATCGGTATGCAAGCATTTTTATACCGGCGGCGGGCAACCTGGTAACATACAGTTAACACAAAAAAACATTCTTTGCGGATTGATTATGCTTAATTAATACGTGCCGTCATTGAAAATGAAACTTTTTCTTCCCTTTTTCGTGCTATACTTAACCGTTTTCCAGGTAATCACCGCTGCAGCGCAGGACTCCCTGGAATTGCAGCTGGCCGCCGCCGGCAAGCTTAGCCTGGAATCCCCGGATGCCGCCTTCCTCGCCCTCCGTAAAATGCACGATACCGCCATCGCCAACAAAGATGAAGTTACTGCCGGTAAATGTCTCCGCCAGATGGGTCGCATCTGCTTCACCCTGGGGCACTACGCCAAATCGCTGGAATACTACCAGCAAGCGGCCATCCTTTTCACCGGTACCGGCCACAAAGCAGCAGAAGCCGCCATACACAATGATATGGGACAGCTGTATTACCGCAATATCAATAAACCCGGTGCTAAAATGCAGTACGATAAAGCCCTGGCGCTTTACAGGCAGGTAAACGATCCCGCTGGTATGGCCGCCACTTACGGCAACATTGGTCACTACTACGAAAAGCAACAACAATACGACAGCGCCCGTTACTTCCAACTGCTGGCGCTGACCCAATACGAAGGTGCGCGCGACACACTCGGCATAGCCGGTATTTACGAAAACCTCGGCACCATTTACGAAGACCTTGCAAAATATGATACCGCCCTCTCCTGCTTCCGCACCGCCCTCCGTTTCTATGAAGTGCGCCACGAACGGATAGCGGCCATTGAAGTGCTTAATAATATAGGAGACGTGCTCCGTAAAACCGGCGATATCAAAAACAGTATGCCCTATTCAAGGGAAGCACTGGCCATTGCACAACAAACCAATAATAAATACCAGGAAGCCGCTGCCTGTAAAGACATTGCCAAAGCCTTCAATCTCCAGGGCCGGAACGACAGCGCCTATTATTATATGGAGTACAGCCGCAAATGCCTGCTCGACATCTACTCTGCCCAAAACAACCAGCAGATGAATTTCCTGCAGATCCTGTATGATACCAATAAAAAGAATGACGAGATCCTACAGCTGGAAAACAGCCATAAAATAAACCGTATCATTTATACCGCCGTGGTGATTGTAGTGGTATTACTCGTTATCCTTTGCCTGCTCACCATTTCCAGGCAAAAGCTGAAGATCAGCCAGGCGCAAACCGTATCAGAACGGAATGCAGAAATAAACCGCGTACAGAAAGATCAGCTGGAACTGAAAAGTAAGCAACTGGCTACCCACACCCTGGACGTGATCCAGCGGAACCAGTTCCTCGACGAACTGCGTAACACCCTCTCCGAAATGGTACAGGAAGATAAACGGGATCAGAAGAAACAACTGCAGCAACTGGTATTGAAAATAAACCAGAACGTGAACCACGAAAAGCAATGGAAAGAATTTACCGGCATCTTTGAACAGGTACACCAGGTGTTCTTCGATAAGCTCAATGCATTGTACAGCGATCTTACCAACAATGATATCAAATTACTGGCGCTCCATAAAATGAATATGGATTCAAAAGATATGGCCACTATTCTTGGTATTTCACCGGATAGTTTACGTGTGGCAAGATACCGTTTACGAAAGAAATTAAACATTCCGGAAGGCGATACACTCAACGCTTTTGTGCAAGGCCTGTAATGCATAACGTTCCGGTAATATTGCCGTAACATAATGGTAATGGCGTTTTTTGTTACAATCAATCAATTAATTACCAACTACTTACATCCTGTTTGTATACGCTGATCACGCTTTGTTTACGGCCTTGTTAACGCTGTTTACGTTTTGTTTACGCTGCTTTTTTGCATTTTTTTTTGCGGCAGCACACATTTGCGATGCCATTCGGCACAAAGCCAAACGGTATCAAATTCACCAAAAATGAAGACACTTTTAACAACGCTTTTATGCTTGCTGCTGGGCGCCACATTTGCCAGCGCCGGCGGTCTGAAAGGGCATGTGTATGACCAGAAAACGGGCGAACCACTGGTAGGCGTCACCGTTGTAATGGATCAAACCAAACTGGTAGCCCTTACCGGCCTTGACGGCTCCTTCGAATTTAAAAAGATCTCCGCAGGAAAATTTACCCTGCACATTTCCCATCTTACCTACAAAACATTAACAAAAGAAGTTACCGTACAGGAAAGCGATAACCTCGCACTCAACATCTACCTCAGTGAACACAGCAGCAAAAATCTGAGTGAAGTAGTAGTAGCCGGCGGCTCCAAAGCCTCTTCCGAAAATATCGCACGCAAACTGGAACAAAAGTCCGTGCAGGTAATGAACGTAGTTTCCGGCCAGGCCATAGAAGTATCGCCGGACCTCACCGTAGCCAATGTGATCCAGCGCGTTTCCGGCATTTCCATAGAACGCAGCAACAACGGCGACGGACAATACGCTATTCTCCGCGGTATGGATAAAAGATATAACTACACCCTCATCAACGGGGTGAAGATCCCCAGCCCGGATAATAAATTCCGTTATGTACCGCTCGACATCTTCCCGTCTGAACTGCTGGACCGCCTCGAAGTGTACAAATCCTTAACCCCCAATATGGAAGGCGATGCCGTAGGTGGTGTTGTAAATATGGTGATGAAAGATGCCCCTGGCAGGTTTTCCCTTAACGCCAATGTAGCTACCGGTTACAGCCAGATGGTACTGGACAAGGGTTTTACTTCTTTTGACGCTGGTAATATACAGTCCAAATCGCCGTATGAAGCGCATGGTAAAAGCTATAAAGCCACCCCGGCGGATTTTGCCACGGGTACACTGGATTATAAAAACAAGAACTTCGCTCCCAACCTGGTAGCGGGATTGTCTATAGGCCAGCGCTTCCTGCATAATAAACTGGGCGTGATCCTGGCAGGTAGCTTCCAGAACAACTATCGCGGTACTACCAGCACCTTCTATAAGCATGATATGGATACGCTCCATTACGCGGTACTTACCAGTATGCAAAACAGGCAGTACAGCGAACAACAGCAACGCAGCGGCTTTCACGGGAAAATTGACTATGTGTTCAATGAAAACAACAAGCTATCGCTCTACAATGCCTACATGAACCTGCAAAGCTACCAGACCCGGGAAGGCATCACCACCAACTTGTCAGACGGTATCTTTAATCCGGCAACAGGGAATGCACAGCTTACCTATGAAAGCCGCTCCAGGAAAACCACGCAGCAGATCTATAACTCCACCCTGCATGGCGACCATCATATCATTCCCGGTAAATTAAAGTTACAGTGGTCCGCCGTATTCTCATCCGCTAAAAATGAAATACCGGACAATACCAGCATCTCGCTAAACGGTGTGCGCAATAACTTCCAGGAAACGCGTACCACCATTGATGGAAGCAGCCGCCGCTGGGAACGCAATACCGATAACGATATTGCAGGCTATTTAAACCTTACCTATACCGCCAGGATTGCCGGTACAAAGGTGGATTTCTCTGCAGGTGGTTTATACCGCGATAAACAACGCAGCAGTTTCTATAATAACTATACCTTCCGGCCAGCCAATGTAAAAGATTCATCCGGCAAGAATTTCACCAATTATACAGACATTGTATGGGATATCCAGAATCCCGGCGGCGCAGTAGGTAACCCACTTACCTACGACGCATCTGAAAAAACAAGCGCGGGATACGGCATGTTCAAATTCAAGGTATCCGGCCTGGAAGTAACCGGCGGTGTGCGGATAGAACATACCAACCAGGGCTATCATATGCTTTTCCCACAGGGAGAAGACCGCCCTACCGGCAGCCAGGTATATACCGATGTATTGCCCAGCCTGAACCTGAAGTACGAATTAACCGAACATCAGAACTTACGCGGTTCCTACTTCCGTTCCCTGAACCGTCCGGGCTTCTTTGAAATTGTTCCTTCCAAAATTGTGCTGGAAGATTACCAGGAACGCGGTAACCCGGATCTGAAACGCGCGCTCGCCGATAACTTCGACCTGCGCTATGAATTGTTTCCGAATCACTCCGACCAGTTATTGTTTGGCGTATTCTATAAAAGGATCCAGGATCCCATTGAAAATACCATCCGCGCCGATGCTACCCGTCCGCAGGACCAGTACTATTCCGCCGGTAACTTTGGTACCGCCCGTAACTACGGCCTGGAAATAGATTATATTAAGTTCTTCAGCAAAATAGGTTTCAAAGCCAACTACACTTACACCCATTCATCTATTACTACTTCCAAAAGTTTGAGGATAAGGGATGAGAAAGGCGACATTAAAAATATTGCCGTGGATCAAACCCGCCCGCTGTACGGACAATCGGAACATATCGGTAACCTTTCCATCCTGTATAAGGATATACAGCATGGCTGGGATGCACAATTAGCCGGCGCTTATACCGGTCCGCGTATCGTGACCGTTGCCCAGTATGCTGACAATGATCTCTGGCAGAAAGGATTTGTACAGATGGATATTTCTGTAGAAAAAAGATTCAAAAACAACTTCAGCATCTTCGCCAAAGCGGGGAACCTGCTGAACACGCCCGCTGAAATATTTATCAAAGGCACCAACCCTCAAAACGATGATATCCCGGGCCAGGGTAAAGCCAATGAAACACTGATCAGGAAAGAATATTATAAACAGACCTACCTGCTCGGCGTTCGTTACAAATTATAAACTCATTCTAAAATATTCAACCTCATGAAATATAAAAATATTCTCTTTTACGCGGTATTGATCCTGGCTATCATTAGCGGTTGTAAAAAAGCAAACAGTGATGTGGATCTCAGTGAAAGTATTACCGGTTCCGGCGATGTGCATGGCGATATTTGGGGCATCTGGCCCAAAGGCAGTGTACAGCGCGTTTCCGGCGACATCATTATTCCTGAAGGTAAAACACTGGTCATTGAAGAAGGCGTACTGGTGATAATGGATACCCTCGTAAAACCGGAAGTAATTGTAAAAGGCAACCTGTATTCCATGGGAACGCCTGAACAGCCGGTGCGGTTTACCATTGAAGAAAACCTTCGTACCGAAAGCCGCAAATTCGGTAAGCAATGGGGCGGCATCCTTGCAGCACAATCATGCGCGGAGCTGCTGCTCGACAATACCATCCTGGAATATGGCGGCGCCGTTACCACGGAGTCCTCCTCTTCTGTAAAAATGGGACTGTATAAGGCAGTGAGCGGAGAAGCCGTGCCCGCCTTATGGTACAGCAATGTAAATGGCAAACTGGTGGTGAACAATTCCATTGTCAGGTATTTTAATGAAGACTGTACCTATATCGAAGGCGGTAAGATCATCTTCTCCAATAATAAATTTTATACTACCGGTATCACCGGCGGAGAAGGTATCAACATCAAATCCGGTTGCATAGCAGACGTGAGTTACAATCTCTTTTACTCTACCAATACCAACGCCCTTAAATTATCCAACTCCGGTGAGCGCAGCCCACAGGCGCATGTGATTGCCTATAACAATACCATGCTTAACACCGGCTGGAGAAGACCTACCGTAAAAGGTGGTTCCGTGTGGCTGGAAGCTACCGTATTTGCAGAGCTGTACAACAACCTGTTTGCCAACGCACGTTTTGGTATCAAGAGAGATACCAAAAAAGCAGAAGATGCCCGTTCCGTTGTAAGCAACAATCTCTATTATGGCTTTAACCAGGTAACCGTAGACCAGTTCCAGCCTGCAAAAGATATTGTGAGCGGCACCCATAATGTGATTGGTACCCAAGCCGGTGAGAACGACCCGAAATTCGCAAATTATCCTTTGAATACACCCATGGATAATCCTGATTTCAACAGCAGCTGGGATTTCCGTTTACAGGCCGGTTCACCTGCGCTGGGCGCCGGTACCACCGCCTTTACACGTAACTTCCCCAACGGGCTGGAGATGAATGGCATTAATTATGCTTCTCCCGCTCCGTCTTCTTTCATCGGCGCTTTTGGTGCTAAAAAATAAAACAGCGATCTCACAGTAATGACTACACGTAATATATTATTCTCCACAGCAGTGATATCCTCACTGCTGTGTTTTACCGCCTGTGCACAGCCATCTGTACCTGCTAACGGAAAGGCATATACGGATACTGTAACCATCAGGCCCGTGGTGATCACCGATCATGTAAAGTTTGATTCCGATGATCCGGCCATATGGGTGAACCCGCAGGATCCTGCTCAAAGTCTTGTAATAGGCACCGATAAATCTGCCGAAGGGGCCCTGTATGTGTTTGACCTGCAAGGGAAAAATAAACAGGTAGTGCCCAACCTGCAACGCCCCAATAATGTGGACATCGCTTACGGCTTGCTCCTCAACGGAAAACGTATAGACTATGCCGTTACTACCGAGCGTATCACACACAAGCTCCGTTTCTTTTCCCTGCCGGATATGCAACCCATTGACGATGGCGGTATCCCCGCATTTGAAGGGGAAACCGGTACACAGTTCCGCGACCTTATGGGCGTGGCTGTATACACCAGCAAAAGCGGTGAACAATATGTGATAGCAGGCCGTAAAACCGGTCCGCAGGATGGTACTTACCTATGGCAATACCGCCTGTCCGACAACGGCGCGGGAAAAATAAAAGCCACCCTTGTACGCAAGTTTGGGCACTACAGCGGTAAAAAGGAAATTGAATCCATTGCCGTTGATAATGAAGCCGGTTATATTTACTACTCTGATGAGCAATATGGTGTAAGGCAATACTATGCCGACCCGGAAAAAGGTAACGAAGAATTATCCGTTTTCGGTACCACCGGTTTTACAGAAGATCATGAAGGCATCTCCATTTATAAAACAACGGCCAACAAAGGTTATATATTGGTATCCGACCAGGGTGCCAACAAATTTCATATCTTCAGCAGGGAAGGCACGCAGCATAAACTACTGAAAGTGGTGAAAGTAAGCGCCGGGCACAGCGACGGCTCCGACATAGTGAATGTGCCGCTGAATAATACTTTCAAACATGGATTATTTGTAGTGATGAGCGACGACCGCACCTTCCATTATTACCGTTGGGAAGATATTGCGGGGAAAGAGCTGGAATCAGCGCCAACAAAAAAATAGTATCTCATATATGAAATCTATCCTTCTCGCATCCCTGTGCCTGTTCGCCGGTTTATACCCGGCAATGGCGCAGGATGCCGCCGTTAAAAAGGCGCCCGTTGCTGCAAAGCTGATCCGTGGTCCCTACCTGCAAGCCGCCGGCACACAGCAAATGATGATCCGCTGGCGCACCGATGTTTCTGCCCGCAGCCGTGTGAAATACGGCACTTCACCGGATAAGCTGGATCAGCAGGCAGATGATGCCAGCCTGGTAACCGAGCACAAAATATTGCTCACCCGCCTGCAACCCAACACCCGCTATTATTATTCCATTGGCGGTTATAAAGATGTATTGCAAGGCAACGCCGATAACTATTTTATGACGCTGCCTGAAGCAGGAAAAACAGACCTGTACCGTATTGCAGCGCTGGGCGATTGCGGCGACGGATCTCCCAACCAGCAACTGGTAAAGGAACAGCTGATAAAATACATTGGCAGCAACTACCTGAACGCATGGATATTACTGGGAGATAATGCTTATCCCGACGGCACTGATGCGGAGTATCAAAGCAAGTTTTTTAATGTTTATAAAGATGACCTGCTGAAGAAATATCCACTGTTCCCCGCACCCGGTAACCACGACTATCATGATACCGATATCTCTGCCGCTATGGCGCAGCAAACCCACCAAACCAACTACTACCAGAACTTTTCCATGCCATCGGAAGGGGAATCCGGTGGAGTACCTTCCCACACTGCGGCGTTCTATTCCTATGACATCGGGAATATCCACTTCCTGTCGCTCGACAGCTACGGTAAAGAAGACAGCGCTTATCGCCTCTATGATACCACGGGGCCGCAGGTAACCTGGATAAAAAAAGACCTGGCCGCCAATAAGAATAAAGGCTGGGTGATTGCCTACTGGCATCATCCGCCTTACACCATGGGTTCCCACAACTCCGATAAAGAAGATGAGCTGGTGCATATCCGCGAAAACTTTATCCGCGTGCTGGAACGCAATGGGGTAGACCTGGTGCTGAACGGGCATAGCCACGATTACGAAAGATCCAGGATGATCAATGGGCACTATGGCCCGGCTAACAGTTTTGATCCTGCCAAACACAATATCAGCAACTCCTCCGGGCGATACGACGGCAGCAACAATTCGGCGCCTTATATCAAAGACAGTGCGCGTAACATTGGTACCGTATATGTAGTAAGCGGTTCCGCCGGCAAACTCGGAGGTAAACAAACCGTGTACCCGCATAATGCCATGTATTTTGCAGATGCAGATCATGGCGGTTCCAGCATCCTGGAAATACAGGACAACCGCCTCGACCTGAAATGGATCTGCGCTGATGGAACTATCCGCGACCAGTTTACTATGATGAAAAATGTAAACAGGCACACGAACATCCGTATTAAAAAAGGAGAAGCGGCTGTATTAACCGCCTCCTTCATTGGCAACTACAAATGGAACAGCCGTAAGGAAAGCAGCCGGAGCATAACGGTAAGACCCACTGCGGCTACTACAAAATATACCGTAACAGATGCATACAACAATGTAAAAGATACCTTCACCGTACATGTATCGAAATAAGGTCATCTGGCTGTTATTCAGCCTGCTGCTGGCAGCGTATAGCTTTACGCCCTCCACCGACGACCGCGGTGTAACCCATACCATTGCCATTTTCAGGGAAGGCGCCGCCGGATTTGCGGCCGCTTCCCTGGAACTGGAGCAGGCAATACAAGCCATTCAGAAAGATGATACCGCCAGTATTAACAACGCAAAAGAAGCCCTGGAGAAATGCCGGTTACAATACAAACGGATAGAGTTTTTCCTCGACTACTTTTTCTTCTCCTCGTCGATGGTGTATAACCGCCCCGCCAAAACGGAGATAGATGAACCTTACATGGAATACCAAGCGCCATCAGGGTTACAGCAGATAGCAGTGCTCCTGTTTGAAAAAGATCCTTTCTCCCGAAAAAAAGAACTGGCAACAGAAGCACTGGTGATCCGTACGGCTGCCGCCGATTTGCCCTCACTGCTCTACCAGTTCACCACCAGCGATAAAGCCATTATGGAAAGTATCCGCCTGGAACTGGTACGCCTGTATGCCGGCGGCATTACCGGTTACGACACACCGGAACTAAAAACCGGCATCGCGGAAACGGCGCAGTCCATGCGCACCATACAGGCCGTGCTGGCGCCCTGGCTCAATACCACTTCTCCCCGCGCTGCTTCCGTGGCTCACTACCTGGATCAATGCATACAATACCTGGATACACATCCCGGTTTCGACGACTTCAACAGGTTACAATTCCTTACCACCTGCGGCCTGCCGCTACAGGAAAGCACTGGCGCACTTATCCATGATCTGCAACTGGAGCTGCACACGCGCAGCGCCCTGGATTATAACGCTCCTCACCTTTTCAGCAAAAATGCTATAGCCCTTAAAGCATTTACTAACGGCGCCGTATATACGGATAACCAAAAATCACTGGGCAGGCAGTTGTTCTTTGAAAAAGCGCTATCCGGTAACAACACCCGCAACTGCGCTACCTGCCACCGCCCTGAACTATACTTCAGCGACGGGCTCCGTACCAGCATGGCGCTGGATAACAAAACGCCTGTAAGAAGAAATGCACCGGGCCTTACCTATGCCGCTTTCCAATACGCCCAATTCTGGGATGGCAGGGCTGGTACGCTGTCCAAACAAATACTGACCGTGATCAGCAATCCACAGGAAATGGATGGTCATCATGAAGTGATCCTCCAGCGATTAAATGACAGCGCTTATTACCGCAACGCCTTTGCCACCGCCTTCCCTGACGACACCACCGCTGCTGTAACCATGCCGCACCTGGCCTCCGCTATCGCCGCTTATCTCAGCACCCTGGCGCCTATGAACAGCGCTATGGACGAATACTTTGCCGGCAACAAAAATGCGATGACACCCGCACAGATCCGTGGCTTCAATTTATTTACCGGTAAAGCACAATGCGCCACCTGTCATTTCGCCCCTTTGTTTAACGGGCTCACACCACCCCTGTACCAGTTCACCGAATTTGAAAACCTCGGCATTACCGCCAGCGACGACCTGCTGCATCCTGCACCAGATACAGACGCCGGCAGGTATGAGTTTTTCCCCATCCCGTATTACCAGCGGGCCTTTAAAACACCTACCGTACGCAATACCGCTATGACCGCACCTTACATGCACAACGGCGCATTCCGGGATCTTGAAAAAGTAATGGAATTTTATAACGCCGGGGGCGGCAACGGGCTTGGTATGAATGATCCTTATCAAACGCTCTCTTCCACACCGCTGAACCTGAGCAGTGCGGAGATCGGGGATATTATTGCATTTATTCACGCGCTGACGGATAAGGGGGAAAGGAAGACCATTCTTTGATTTATACAACTCTTTCTGTTATTTTCACAACTCCGGCGATCCTTCTTCCCCTACCTTTGATCCATCAAATAATAAAACATGGAAACAACACAAATATCCCCTGCATCCACCTTTACTTTAGGTGGCAACATCGCCATTAACCGTGTAGGTTATGGCGCCATGCAATTAACCGGCAACGGTGTTTTCGGAGAGGCAGCCGATCGCCCTAACGCCATCAGGGTATTACAGCATGCTGTAGATGCCGGCGTAAACTTCATTGACACCGCAGCTGCTTATGGTCCTGGTTTCAACGAACGCCTTATTGCCGATGCGCTGCATCCTTACAAAAAAGGCCTCATCATAGCTACCAAGGGCGGTTTCCAGCGTCCCGGCCCCAACCAGTGGGTGCCTGATGGCCGCCCGGAATGGATTGCCCGGGACATTGACAACAGCCTTAAGTTCCTGAAAACAGATGTGATAGACCTCTGGCAATTGCATCGCATAGATCCCAACATCCCGGTAGAAGAAACCCTGGCGCCGGTAGTAGCCGCCGTAAAAGCCGGTAAGATCAAACATGTGGGACTGTCTGAAGTAAACATCGAACAAATTCAGCGGGCGGAAAAAGTAATACCTATTGTATCTGTACAAAACCTGTACAACCTGGGTAACCGCCAATGGGAATCCGTACTGGATTACACGGTGGAAAAAGGCATTGCGTTTATTCCGTGGTACCCATTGGCTTCCGGCCCCCAGGCACTGGAAGAAAAGATCAGCACGATCGCTGCGCGTCACAACGCCACCACCGCGCAGATTGCACTGGCATGGCTGCTGAAACGCGCCGGCAACATCCTCCTGATCCCGGGCACCAAAAGCATTGCCCACCTGAAGGAAAACCTCAAAGCCGGCGCCATCAACCTGTCAGACGAGGACTTCGCGGCGCTGAGCGCGTAATGGTCGCCTTCGGCGACGCGGATTTTGTCTGACTCTGGATTTTGATGATTTCGCTGATTTCGCTGATTTGATTACTTTGGATTTAAAATGATTTGGGGAAGATTTAAGCGGATATTTTCGCCTAAATCTCCCCAAAATCTTTTTAAAATCATTACAAAATCAAATCAGCGTAATCAGCGAAATCATCAAAATCCAG
>JBCNPS010000490.1:0-5731 GCA_039593235.1 Chitinophaga sp.
ACCAATTGGGGCAGCGCGCTTCTGGCCTGGGTCTTTGCGCCGATCACCCTGCTACAGCTGTTCTTTCCGGGGCGTTTTGATGTCGCGACGCTTTTCGCGTTCATCATGTTCGGCGCTTCGATTGTGCTGAGTTATCGGCTGACCTTTGTGGCGCTGCAACGTCCGCATGCTTTCGCAGCACCGTTCTTCGCCTGCGTCTTCTTCGGCTCGCTGTTCCTCACCGTGCTGCTTCATAGCGGAGAAAGCCGGCAGTGGAGAGCGTAAAGCGGCCGGGCTGCATACATTAGGATTCATCCAATAATAATAAACACAATTAAATTGAGTGGGAAGTGAGGGATTGGGTTCCCTCACTGTTCTCATCACAGTACCGGAGCCCTCTCACAATTACCTATTCCGTTATCCCTTCATGGCGTGTAAAACCGATCATATTACGCGGCTCCTGTGGCTTATTAATCAGGTGTTCCAATACACGATAAATATCCTCAAACTGATTATCATACTGCTCCCGCATTTCTTCCAGTACCTTCATTACCTCTTTGTAGTTAACAGATAAGGTTCTCATAATAGCAATGTTCATTTCTATTGCCGTATCGCTTTTCAATACACTTGATAACATAGCTACTCCCGTTTCCGTAAAAGCGAACGGCCTTGCGCCACCAGGATATTTTTTGTGTGGTATCACATTTTGTGATACCTCCATTTCTATTTCATCTCCGGTTAATTCGAACATAAAATCTTCCCTCCCCCAAAATATTTTTGCTAAACCAAATGGTTATACATACCTTTACTAAACCATTTGGTTTAGTATTATGAAAGCAAGAAGAGACGTGTTCCAGGCCATCGCGGACCCTACCAGGCGCGCTATCATTGGCATGCTGGCGCAGCAAACGCTTACCCTCAATACGGTAGCGGAAAATTTCAGCATGAGCCAACCGGCCATATCAAAGCATATGCGCATCCTTACGGAATGCGGGCTGGTGATCATTGTAAAACAGGGAAGGGAACGGCATTGCACTGCCAGTTTCCAGGCACTGGAAGAAGTAGCGCAATGGGCGCAGCAGTACCGCCGGTTCTGGACAAACCGCCTGGATACATTGGAACAACTATTGAACGAAGAAGAATGACAGTTGTTTATTAATCTATAAAACATTGCACGATGGCAAGCAACAACACTCCCTGGGTAGAAGCGCAAATGCTGATACGCAAACCGGTAGCGACCGTATTTAACGCTTTTATTGATCCGGAAATTACCCGGCATTTCTGGTTTACCAAAGGAAGCGATAAACTGGCAGTTGGAAAAACCATTACCTGGGAATGGGAAATGTACCAGGTATCCGCGAAAGTAAATGTAAAGGAAATTGTGCCGGACAAAAAGATAACCGTTACCTGGAACGATCCGGCTACTACGATAGATTTCAATTTCCAGGCGGTAGATGATAACTCCACTTATGTGGTGATCAAAAACTACGGCTTTAGTCAAACCGGTGATGCTTTGATGCGTGAGATCAACAATAACACGGGAGGATTCACCACTGTGCTCGATGGCCTGAAAGCCTACCTGGAACACAATATTAACCTTAACCTCATTGCAGATAAATTTCCTAAAGGTGTGGCGTCACACTAATATATTATCCACTTTTTAAAATTAAAGCCATGGAAAAAACAGGACAGATCCTCTCTCCTGGTACGATTCGCTTTGAGCGTAATTTGCCAGGTCCCATTGATAAGGTATGGGCTTATCTGACAGAATCCGAAAAACGCGGCAAATGGCTGGCGAGCGGCGATATGGAATTATTTGAAGGAGGTAAGGTGCATCTGCATTTTATGCATCAGCAACTCAGTCCTCTTCCGGATAATATTCCTGAAAAATACCGTGATATGAAAGACGGCCATCATTTCACCGGCACCATGTTAAAAGTGGAAGCTCCCCGCCTGCTGGCGTTTACATGGGAAGGAGGATCGGAGGTAACCATGGAGTTAGCGGAAAAAGAAGACAGGGTATTGCTCACCCTCACCCACCGCAAACTGGCCGATGATGCAAAAACCCGCAGCAGCGTAGGCGGTGGCTGGCATACGCACCTGGATATCTTAATCGCCAACCTCGAAGGCGTAACCCCTCCTCCCTTCTGGAATACCCATACAAGGCTGGCAGCATTGTATGCAGATATGGCGTAGATTTGATTGATTATTCAATCAATACCGGGTGTCATATATGGAGGATTTCATCTCAAAAAAAACAGCTCAGAAAACAGGCATTCCTGATTTAGTGAAAGTGCTGCGCGAACAGCTCAGCAGTTCAGAACTATCGTCGCTGCTGCTGGAAGTATACCAGCGGAAATCGGAAGACCTGCAAGCGGCCACCCTGCTGCAACAATACCGGCAAAACATTTACGTGCAACCGGCAGACACTGATATGATCGAAGTGCTGGAAAAGGAATTGCAGTTGCTCCGGTTCCTGAGGCAGCAGCAGTATGAACCTGTGGAATTGTCGCCGGTAGCGCAGTTTGGCAGTTGCGCGGCAGTGGGCACCGTTAACCAGAAAAAAATAATCACTGCGTTAAGGCATACGGAAGTGTTGGCAGACGCCACCAATTCGCTGGCCCTTCACGTCGCTGATCTGAAGCAGCGCGGTATTGGCGCTGCTACCGGTGAACAGCTGCGCTTTTGCACCGTTCACCGGCATGTGAGGGCCATGCAGCTTCCTCCCGGTAAAGGCTATACGCCACATTTCAAAATTGCCTGTATGGTAGCAGCAGGAAAAGATACAGGCAATTTTGAATTTGAACGCAGCACCTGTGCAGAGCAGTTGCAGCATATTTATACCCTGCTGGATACCATTTTTGGTATACCACCCATCTACTTTAAAATACAACCCCGGTCCGGTTATCCCAACGGCCGCGCACTGATGCACTCATTGATGGACTATCTTTCTTCCCATCTCCCGTATAAAATTATTGCCGATGAAACACCGGCGGAAAACAACTACTACAAGGGCATACAGTTCAAAGCGGTGATACAGGCGGGCGAACATGAAATTGAAATTGCAGACGGCGGACTGGTGGACTGGACCCAGCAACTACTTGGCAACAACAAGGAACGGTGCTTTATTTCAGGTATAGGGTTAAGCCTGCTGGTGAAACTTTTGAATGCATAACTCAATTACTCCAGCACCAACCGGATCTCATTATTCCTTTTCATATCGGTGCTCAGGTTCAGCGTTTTTGATTCCTTCCCGAACCGGATCCGCAGCTCCGCGGTATTGGGCGGAATGGAACCCAGGTTATCGGCGGTAAACAGCAATATATTTTCACCGGGCTGCAACCGGATAGCAATTTGCTGCACTGCCTTTTTTACGGGAAAACCCGTAACGATCCACTGCCCGTTTAACCGCAGGGAAATACTATCGCCGTCCTGGATCCTGGTATCTTTCAGTTCCAGTATGATATCTGCTGTGCGCACAGGTATGGTGGCCACCGGTACTGCCGTTCTTTTGATCACGTTACTGGTGATGGTGTCTACGGTGCTATTACTGGTTGCATGGTAAATGTTCGCCACCAGGAAAGTGGCCCAGGCATTGGAGCGGTCGCTGAAATCAAAACCGTATGGCCGGCCGTTAATGGTAGTACGTATACTGCCGGTATTGGGAGGAAGCCCGCCATAGTTATCGGCAAACAGCACAAAGTAGTTACAGCCGGTATCCAGCCTGGCTTTCAGGCGCCGGTTATGATCGTTGATCTGCTCTCTTGCGAAAATAGTTTTTCCATTATGCAAAAGAGTGATGGTGTCTTCATCATATTTTTCCTGGTCGTCAATTTCCAGTGGGATCTCACTATCTTTTGACACGATGCTGTCGTAAATACCAAAATAAACCTGGCTGATCTCCGGGTGCATGATCCGCTGTATACTGGAATCCGGCAAGGGCTTGTTACCGCTTTTCGTCAGTTTGAAATTCCTGTTGTACAAAAAGTTGCGCAGCGCTACTTTCGATTGCTCATAAATTTCATCACCTTCATCCAGGCCCCGCATCCAGAAGCTGGCTTTATTGATCCACATGCGGCTGAGCGCAATGGTATCATGCCGGTAATCCATGGTACCATTGAGATACCACATCCAGATGCCGAGTTTAAACGGGGTTTCTTTCAGCGGAAATTTATTGCGTCCTATTCCCAGCTGATCATCATTTTTCTTTGCCAGCAGCAGTTCATAGATGCCGGTAAACTCTCCGTATTGCAGGGTGATGACTGCAGGATACAATACGCCCTGCCGGGCTTCGCCGATATGTAGCTGCATATTGATGGGCGTTCCTACTCCCCAGGGGCGAAGGGATGCTTTCCAGGTACCGGTCCATTTATCGGCCTGTGCGCCGGCGGTACTGCTGATAGCGGTTAACAATACAATTATTAGCGGGAATTTTACTTTCAAGATGGTGTAGTCATTTATGATTCACAATTTAATACTATTTTGGGCGGGCAACAGCGAATTAAAGATCGCGGTCCGAAAATAATAAAATTTAAACACATCATGGAATACACAAAGGAGTACGTCGCAAAAGAAGAACATATCGATGTCCAGGATATTATGGATGGCCTGTATTACCCGTTCTATATGGAATATTGCCGTCATGATTATATAAGGGAAATACTTGGATTTGATTTTGAAGAACAGGCCAGGAATGGTGTCCATATGGTGTTGTCGGGTTATAAGATCCAGTTTTTGAGATCCCTGAAAAAAGGAGACCGGTTCACCGTTACCTGTACGTTATTCGCAGATCCTTCCGGCGGACCGCGGCTGCATTTCAAGCAATCCATTATACTGAACGGAAAGGTGATGACGAAAGCAGTATTTACCGGCACCTGCGTACCTGCTACCGGTGGCCGTCCTTATTTACCGCCATCCGTTACGGAGAAAGTGACCGGTGCACCGGTGCTCGACAGTGCAGATGCTTAATTGTATGTTCCATCAATATTTTAAAAGCAAAGCGCCTTTCCTACCGGAAGGCGTTTTGCTTTTGCTATAAAGTATTAATTTTTTAAGGTAAATTGTTGCTGCTATAGTCATTACTAAACAGAACAGATGAACAAACTTATTGCGGCACTGTCGCTTTTCCTGCTGGCATTGAGCAGCATGGGGCAGTCGTCCCAACACGACCTGCAATTCAGCCACCTGGCTCCCCGCTGGGATGAAGCCATCCCACTTGGCAATGGTTTACTGGGCGCCCTTATATGGCAGAAAGAGGATCACCTTAGATTTTCGCTGGACCGGGCCGATCTCTGGGACATGCGGCCTATGAAGGGATTGCACCGAAAGGAATTTAGTTACCAATGGGTCATAAACCAGGTACATAAAAAAGATTACAAGCCTGTACAGGAATATTTTGATGCGCCCTACGACCGGGAAGCCGCGCCTTCAAAGATCCCGGGCGGTGCACTGGAATTTGATACCAGGAACTGGGGGCCCGTACAATCGGTGCATCTCACCCTTTCCAACGCCGTATGCGAAGTGACCTGGGCCGGTGGCATACGTCTCAAAACCTTTGTAGACGCAGTAAAGCCGGCGGGATGGTTCCGTTTTGAAAACGTGGACGATCATTTTACGCCACATCTGCTGGCGCCGCAATACCAGGGCGCTGTAAAAAACTCCGGCGATCCCGTGGGTGGCGACGACCTCTCCCGGCTGGGTTATAAACAGGGCAGCATTGTACAAAATGGCAACAGCATTACCTACCGGCAGG
>JBCNPS010000491.1:0-5727 GCA_039593235.1 Chitinophaga sp.
CTCGACCAGATTGCCCGTCATGGCGCAATAGATCTGAAAATTAACGCCAAAGGCGACCTGCATATTGATGAACACCACACTATAGAAGATACCGGCATTGCGCTGGGAGAGGCCATTGCCAAAGGCCTGGGAGATAAACGCGGTATCGAAAGATACGGTTTCTGCCTGCCTATGGATGATTGCCTGGCCCAGGTGGGTATTGACTTTGGCGGCCGTAACTGGCTGGTATGGGATGCGGAATTTAAAAGGGAAAAAATAGGGGAGATGCCTACCGAGATGTTCTTTCATTTCTTTAAATCCTTCTCAGATGGCGCGAAAGCGAACCTGAACATCAAGGCGGAAGGTGAGAATGAACACCATAAGATCGAAGCTATTTTTAAAACCTTTGCCAAGTCCATTAAGATGGCGGTAAAGCGGAACCCGGCCAATATGCAGTTGCCTTCCACGAAGGGGGTGCTGTAGCGGCGGGCGCCGCCCCTCACAAAAAAAATTTGCATTTTCTGAAAAAATGTTTCATTTTTGTTCTCGCTATGCAAAATATCATTACAAATAAACATTGGTGGTGGCACGGAATCAAATCCTGATCTGTGTTACAGTGCCATGTTTCGTATAGAAATATATTTGGAAGGCCCGCTGTTACACAGCGGGCCTTCCGCTTTTTCAGCCCTTCCCTTTTTTAAAATAAAACAAACATTTCACCCAATATATCATGCGTACCATCCAAGTAAAAACGAGATCCAAACAGATGCTGGCAGACATTTTCACGCCAGTGGGAATATATCTGCGGCTGCGCGATAAATTCCCTGGTTCTATCCTCCTCGAAAGCACCGACTACAGGGCCAGCGACAACAGTTATTCCTTTATTTGTGTAAAACCGATTGCAGGTATTGAAGTTACTTCCACCACGCACTTCGAATTTAAGTATCCCAACCTGCCTGTAGAAAAAAAGGAGCTGAAGAATAAACAACAGGTACTGGATGAAATGGAGAAATTCCTCGGCAACTATGCTTTCACCGGGAAACACCCGGTACCAATGGCACAGAGCCTTTTCGGCTACACCACCTTTGATGCCGTTCAGTTTTTTGAAACCATTGAATTTAACAAACAAAAACAACAGGCCGGTAACACCATCCCGCTGATGCGTTACCGCTACTACCAATATGTAATAGCGATCAATCACTTTAAAGATGAACTTTTTCTTTGTGAGAACCAGGTAGAGGGCATCGACAGTGAGTTCGAACTCCTGGAGTCGCTCATCCGCCACAAGGATTCCCCCGGGTATCCGTTTGCCACTACCGGGGAAGAGAAAAGCAATATGACGGACGCGGAATATATGCAGATGGTAGAACAAGGCAAACAACACTGCTTCCGCGGAGACGTTTTCCAGGTAGTACTTTCCAGGGCTTTCCAGCAATCCTTCACCGGCGATGAATTTAATGTATACCGCGCGCTCCGCTCCATCAACCCCTCTCCTTATCTTTTCTTCTTCGATTACGGCGATTATAAATTAATGGGTTCCTCACCGGAAGCACAGATCGTGATTACGGATGGTAAAGCTACCATTCACCCTATTGCAGGCACTTTCCGCCGTACCGGCGATGATGAACAGGACAAGCTCCTGGCCGATAAACTGCTGGAAGATCCGAAGGAAAACGCGGAGCATGTAATGCTGGTTGACCTGGCAAGGAATGACCTTAGCAGGAATGCCACAAATGTAGAAGTGGCTTCTTACCGGCAGGTACATTTCTATTCCCACGTGATCCACCTGGTAAGCGAGGTAACCGGGAAGGTAGATCCGAAGCTGAATCCCTTTACCCTCCTGGCTTCTTCTTTCCCGGCAGGCACGCTTTCCGGCGCGCCGAAGTACAGGGCGATGGAAATCATTGACCAGTATGAACCCACGGCACGCGGCTTTTACGGCGGCTGCATAGGCGCTGTTGGTTTCAACGGCAACTTTAATCACGCTATCATGATCCGCTCCATACTCAGTAAAATGAATACCCTGTATTACCAGGCGGGAGCCGGTGTGGTAGCCAAATCAGTAGCCTCTTCAGAGCTGGAGGAAGTGAACAACAAACTCAATGCGTTAAAACAAGCCATTCTGCTGGCACAAAAAATTTAGTATGAACATCCTCGTTTTCGATAACTACGACTCATTTACATACAACCTCGTTCATCTCGTGGAAAAGATCATCAACGGTAAAGTAACCGTGGTACGCAATGATGAAATTCCATTGGAAAAAGTAAACAACTACGATAAGATCATTTTATCGCCCGGCCCCGGTATCCCGGAAGAAGCAGGATTGCTGCTGCCGCTCATTAAGGAATATGCCCTCACTAAATCCATCTTCGGGGTGTGTTTGGGTCAGCAGGCTATAGGACAGGCTTTCGGCGCCTCTCTTACCAACCTGAAAGAAGTATATCACGGCGTAGCTACCAACGTAAATATTATTAAGGAAGATGGACGGCTGTTTAATGATTTACCAAGGCAGATACAGGCTGGCCGTTACCATTCCTGGGTGATCGATGAATCTACCCTGCCTGCCGAACTCACTATCACCGCCAAAGATGAGGATGGGTTTATTATGGCGGTACAGCATAATAAGTATGATGTAAGCGGTGTGCAGTTCCACCCGGAAAGTGTGCTTACCCCGCAGGGCGAAAAGATTTTAAGAAACTGGTTAAGCCTGTAATAACAACACGGTACCCGTTTTAACATTATCGAACACCCAATCAGCAAAAATCTTTCAAAGATGAAAAAAATTCTTAACTACCTTTTCGAACATAAAACATTCAGCCGCGAAGCTGCCAAAGATATCCTCATCAGCATTTCCAAAGGCATGTACAACGAAAGCGAACTGGCCGCTTTCATGACGGTATACCTGATGCGCAGCATTACCATCGATGAACTGCTGGGCTTCCGCGACGCCCTGCTGGAACTCTGCGTACCGGTAAATCTCAATGGTTACGATGTGCTGGATATTGTAGGTACCGGCGGGGATGCAAAAAATACTTTTAATATTTCTACCTTGTCGTGCTTTGTGGTGGCAGGCGCCGGCGCTAAAGTGGCCAAACACGGCAACTATGGCGTATCTTCTGTGAGCGGTGCTTCCAACGTGATGGAGCTGGTAGGCTATAAATTCAAGAACGACGACAGCAAACTCAGAACAGAGCTGGAAGAATCAGGGATCTGTTTCCTTCATGCACCGTTGTTCCACCCGGCCCTGAAACATGTGGCAGGCATCCGCAGGCAACTGGGCATCCGTACGTTCTTTAACATGCTGGGCCCCCTGGTAAACCCTGCCCTGGCCAAACACCAGCTGATAGGCGTGTACAGCCTGGAAATGGCAAGGGTATACAACTACCTTTTCCAGCAAACCGATAAGCAGTTTGTGATTGTTCACAGTCTCGACGGATATGATGAAATATCCCTCACCGCCGATACAAAAGTGATCACCAACAAAGGAGAACAGGACTGGACGCCGGAGCAGCTGGGCAAACGTAAAGTTCACCAGGAAGACATCTACGGTGGTAACTCCACCGAAGAAGCTGCAAAGATCTTTATGAAGATCCTGAAAGGAGAAGGTACCTGGGCACAGAACTCCGTTGTTTTTGCGAACGCAGCAATGGGCCTGTACAGTCTTGGGAAATATAATTCTTATGACGATTGCTTCGCCGCTGCGGTAGAATCCCTGGAGTCGGGCAATGCACATAATGCGTTTAAAAAACTGATTGCTTTGCAGTTGTAGTACCAGATAATTTAACATGAAGAATATTTTAGCAGAAATAGTTGCTCATAAACACATCGAAGTAGCAGCCCGCAAGCTGCAGCGCAGCGCGCAGGATTTGCAGCAGTCGCCCGCCTTCCAGCGGGAAACATTGTCGCTCCGCCATTTCCTGCAGCAGTCGGAAAAAACAGGGATCATCGCGGAATTTAAGCGCCGTTCCCCTTCAAAAGGGCTGATCAACGGAGACGTGACTGTTCAGCAGGTAACCACTGCGTATACCCGTTATGGCGCCTCCGGCCTGTCGGTACTCACTGATGAAAAGTATTTCGGCGGTTCCGCCGACGACCTGCAACAGGCGCGCAGCTTTAACCAGATCCCCATCCTGCGGAAAGATTTTGTGATAGATGAATACCAGATCCTGGAAGCAAAAGCTATTGGCGCTGATGTAATATTGCTTATTGCAGAATGCCTGGATGCCGCGCAGGTAGCACACCTGGCCGCCTTTGCACATAACCTTGGCCTGGAAGTGCTGCTGGAAGTGCATAGCGAAGCGCAGCTGGAAAAAGTAACCGCGCATACGCACCTGGTAGGCGTGAACAACCGCGACCTCATTACCTTCCAGGTCGACTTTAACCGCTCCTGCGAACTGGCGCCGAAAATCCCGGCAGATAAAGTGAAGGTAGCAGAAAGCGGCATCAATGATCCGGCTGCGATTATAACGCTGAAAGCCGCGGGGTTCCAGGGTTTCCTTATAGGTGAGCATTTCATGAGGCAGGAAGATCCGGCACGCGCTTTTGAAAATTTTGTTCAAATACTCAGCGATCTGCCATCTAAATCATAACAACATGCGTATCAAAGTTTGCGGTATCACCAGAATAAATGATTTGCAGGCGCTTGTAAATAACAAGGTGGATTATGCAGGATTTATTTTCCAGGAAATATCACCCCGCTTTGCCGGTAATAAAATTGATCCCCGTTCTGTAAGGGAAACAACCGGTATCAAAAAAGTAGGCGTGTTTGTAAACGCCACCCTGGCGCAGATAGAACGCACCATCCGCGATTATGCGCTGGATATGGTACAATTACATGGCGATGAAACGCCGGGGTTCTGCGCCGCTGTACAGGGATTTATCCCGGTAGTAAAGGCGATTCGTATAGGCGATAACGTGAACTGGCAAACCGATATGGCGCCTTATATCCCCGTTACGGATTATTTCCTGTTTGATACGGCCTCGGCGAAATTATACGGAGGTACCGGGGAAAGATTTAACTGGGATCTGCTGGCAACCTATCCTTTTGAACATCCCTTCTTTTTAAGCGGGGGGATCACACCGGATCAGGCTTCGGCTATCCGGGAGTTGCAGCTGCCGGCGTTGTTTGCCGCAGATGTAAACAGCAAGTTTGAAGACAGCCCGGGTGTAAAGAACATCCCGCTGGTAGAACAATTCGTAAAACAAATTCATTCATCAATCATAAAATAAGCGGTCATGGATATTGCGATCAATACCGGCAACTCCAGGTATCAGGTGGATAAGAATGGCTATTATGGCAGATTTGGCGGGGCCTACATCCCCGAAATGCTCTATCCCAATGTAGAAGAATTACAATCACAATACCTCGGTATTCTCAGTGATCCTTCTTTCCAGCAGGACTTTGAGGCCCTTTTACGGGATTATGTGGGAAGGCCTTCCCCCTTGTATTTCGCCAAACGTTTGTCTGAAAAATATAAAGCGAAAATTTATCTCAAAAGAGAAGATCTGAATCATACAGGCGCCCACAAGGTAAACAATACCATCGGGCAGATCCTGCTGGCGCAGCGCCTGGGCAAACGCCGCATCATTGCGGAAACAGGCGCCGGGCAACATGGTGTGGCCACCGCAACGGTTTGTGCACTGATGGGCATGGAATGCGTGGTATATATGGGTAGTATTGATATAGAAAGACAGGCGCCCAACGTAGCCCGCATGAAAATGCTGGGCGCCACCGTAGTGCCGGCTAC
>JBCNPS010000492.1:0-5717 GCA_039593235.1 Chitinophaga sp.
ACAGGACGAAACCGGCGTGAGCATGGACGCCAATCCCGACCAGGCCGGCGTCTAGAAGAAGACCGTGAATGCAACCTCCTTCCAGGGAAATAACAGACCAGATCCCTTCCGGGAAAATCATCACAGGTATCCTGCAACCACTGTACCGTGCAAACGAAGTGGAGTACTGGGCTTCCCGTAATATTACCGCCTTCAGTTTAGATACAATTCCCCGCACCACCCGCGCGCAGGTAATGGATGTGCTTAGCTCACAGGCCAATATCGCCGGTTATAAGGCGGTGTTGCTGGCGGCGTATAACTATTCCCGTTATTTTCCCATGTTCATGACCGCAGCAGGCAGTATTGCCCCTGCAAAAGTATTGATACTGGGCGCCGGCGTGGCCGGTTTGCAGGCTATTGCCACTGCCCGCCGTTTGGGCGCTGTAGTGGAAGTATTTGATACCCGGCCCGCTGTTAAGGAAGAAGTAATGAGCCTGGGTGCAAAATTTGTGGAAGTGGAAGGGGCCGCAGATGCTTCCGCCGCAGGCGGTTATGCCGTAGAGCAAAGTGACACTTATAAGCAACAGCAGCAGCAACGTATCGCTGAAAGCATTGCCAAAGCAGATATTGTGATCACTACTGCGCAGATCCCCGGAAAGGCCGCACCCATACTGGTAAGCAATGAAATGCTGGACCGTATGCGCCCCGGCGCCGTGATCGTAGACCTCGCTGCAGCTACCGGCGGCAATACCAGCGTTACAAAGAACAATGAAACCGTGCAGTATAAAGGCGTTACCATCATCGGAAATTCCAACCTGCCGGCTACCATGCCCGCAGACGCCAGCAAATTATACGCAAAGAATGTATTTAATTTCCTGAAACTGATACTTACAAAAGAAGGGGCGCTGCACCTGGATTTTGAAGACGATATTGTAAAAGGCGCCTGCATCACGCACAACGGGGAAGTAGTGAATGAACGTGTGAAAAACCTGATGCAGCCCGCTTAGTAGTTGAGATCGTAAAATACCCGTCTGACATGGAATATATTTTAACTTTTCTTCACCAGCATATCGATCTTATCTACATCGTTATCCTGTCTGTTTTTTTGGGAATAGAAGTGATTTCGAGGGTGCCATCCGTATTGCATACCCCGCTGATGAGCGGCGCCAATGCCATTCACGGCGTGGTGATCATCGGGGCTATTATTGTAATGGGTAAAGCGGAAACGGATAATTATCCCGCACTGATCATCGGCTTCCTGGCCGTAATACTGGGTACGATCAATGTGGTAGGAGGTTTTGTGGTAACCGACCGTATGCTGGAAATGTTCAAAGGAAAAAAGAAATAGCTGTAAAACGGTTACCGGCACAGGTATTAACTGTTCAACAGCTGAAAGCTAACGGCTAAAAGCATATACTTATGGGATCCAGCATTTTATCAATTATCTACCTGATCGGCTCTGTTACTTTTATCCTCGGACTGAAAATGTTAAGTAAACCGGATACTGCCCGCAAAGGCAACCTGGTGGCGGCAGCCGGGATGTCGCTGGCTATCCTTGGCACCATCTTTCTCTACCGGGTAAATGACGCTCCCCTGCATAACTATGGCTGGATATTCACCGGGCTCGCCATTGGCGGCGTAATAGGCGTATTGTCTGCCAAAAAAGTGAAGATGACCGCCATGCCGGAAATGGTGAGCATGTTCAATGGAATGGGTGGCGCCTGTGCGGCGCTTATTTCCGTTGTAGAGTTTGATCATCTTATCAAACTGATAAAAAATTTATATGCACCTGTTGCAGACGATCACCTGGCGCTGCAATTGCTGGAGTCGTCCACTTCCAGGGGAACGGTGATCATTATTTTGCTTAGTCTCATTATAGGCGCTGTATCCTGTGCAGGCAGTATTGTGGCCTGGGGAAAACTCACCGGCAAAGTGAAAGATTTCTCTTTCAACGGTCAGCATTTTCTTAACCTGGGCGTACTAACGCTGATCGTTGGATTATCTGTGTGGCTGGTATGTATTTTCGGCACTTCGCCGGGAACAGGTCTTATGGTATTTTATGTCATTTTAGGGCTGGCATTGTTCTACGGTGTGCTATTCGTGATGCCGATCGGCGGTGCGGATATGCCGGTAGTAATATCGCTGCTTAATTCCTTTACGGGCGTAGCCGCTGCCTGTGGTGGATTTCTTTACAGTAACCCGGTGATGCTCACCGGTGGTATCCTGGTAGGTTCTGCGGGAACCATCCTCACTATCCTCATGTGCAAGGCCATGAACCGTTCCCTGAAAAATGTGCTGATAGGCTCCTTTGGTGGTGGCGCTGCCGGTGTTGCCGGGGCAGGGAAAGAGCAGGGCAACTATAAAGAGATCAGCCTGAACGATGCGGCCGTAGTACTGGCCTATGCCAACAAAGTAATTATAGTGCCGGGTTATGGCCTGGCCGTAGCGCAGGCCCAGCATGCCTGTCATGAGCTGGAGAAGCAACTGGAAGAGAAAGGAGTGGAGGTAAAATATGCTATTCACCCTGTAGCAGGACGTATGCCCGGCCATATGAACGTATTGCTGGCGGAAGCAGATGTACCTTATGAAAAGTTATTGGAAATGGAAGATGCCAACGTAGAGTTTCCCACTACCGATGCCGTATTGATCCTGGGCGCCAATGATGTGGTAAACCCTGCCGCCAAAAGTGATCCTGCCAGCCCTATTTACGGGATGCCAATCCTGGAAGTGGAAAACGCCAAAGTGGTGATCGTGAATAAGCGCAGCATGAAACCGGGATACGCCGGTATTGAAAACGACCTCTTTTTCCAACCTAAAACTTCCATGTTGTTTGGAGATGCAAAGAAGGTGCTGCAGGAACTGCTATCCGCTATCAAGGAGGTTTGAGATCGCCGAAGGCGATCCTCCCATAACGCAATTTTCGCTAAATTTGTCGAAAAAATTCTCGTGTCCAGTCACTTACCAGCGGCGCTGCTAGATTCGTTAGCAGGACTTCCGGGTTATAACCGGGAAACATTTGAGCAGGTGCATGCCGCCGCCGAAAAAATTACCTCACTCCGATTGAATCCCAATAAAATAAAAACGCCGGAACAGGCCAGTGCGGTGCTGCAATCGCTGTCGGCCAACGGGGTAACGCAGGTGCCCTGGAGTAGCCAGGGGTACTATTTGCCGGAGCGTCCTTCCTTTACTTTTGATCCCTACTTTCATGCAGGCGCTTATTATGTGCAGGAGGCATCTTCCATGTTCCTGGAACAGACGGTGCGTGCAACTGTAGATCTGACCCAACCGCTGAAGGTATTGGACCTTTGCGCTTCGCCGGGAGGAAAATCCACCCTGTTGCAGTCGCTGATCAGCACGAACAGCCTTCTCGTGGCCAATGAAGTGATCAAGGCAAGGGCGGGGTTGCTGGCAGACAATCTCACCAAATGGGGCGCCGCCAATGTAGTGGTAAGCAATAATGATCCGCGTGATTTTTCAAGACTGCCCGGTTATTTCGACCTGGTGGTTGTAGATGCGCCCTGTTCGGGTTCCGGCTTGTTCCGGCGTGATCCGGAACTGGTAGAGGAATGGTCGCCTGAAAATGTAACCCTCTGCAGCCAGCGGCAGCAAAGGATCCTGGCAGATGTACTGCCGGCTGTAAAAGAAGGAGGCATTGTGATCTATTCTACCTGTTCTTTTTCTGCGGAAGAAGATGAGGCGATCCTGGATTGGCTGGCAGATCATTTTGAACTGGAAAATGTACCGGTTCCGCTGGATGCCGGATGGAATATTGTTACAACGGTAACGCATAAACGAAATTGTACCGGCTACCGGTTTTACCCCGATCAACTAAAGGGAGAAGGTTTTTTTATTGCGGCATTCCGCAAAACAAACGGCGATGCTCCCCGTAAACCAAAGCAGCATAAATCAACCGCACTTACCGCCCGGCAGCAGGAAGTGATCACTCCCTGGATAAATATGCCGGCCAATTACCAGTATTTTATGCACCAGGAAGAAGTATTGATCCTTCCGCCATTACTGGCGGCAGAAATACCATTGTTGCGGCAACAATTGTATATTCGCAAAGCGGGTGTAAAAGCGGGGCATCCCAGCGCCAAGGAATTGATTCCCGATCACCAGCTGGCTGCAAGCACCCTGGTAGCCGGGGAATTGCCATCCGTATCGCTGGACTTACGCCAGGCATTACAGTACCTGCGTAAGGAAGACCCCACCCTGAGCACACGGGTACGTGGCTGGGCGCTGATGAAATACGAAGGCATGAACCTGGGCTGGGCAAAAATTTTGCCTAACCGTATGAACAATTACTACCCGAAAGAACTGCGTATCCTGAAAGAAATTACAGGATTGTAAAGCATATACAACTGCTATTTATCCGGGAATGATACCAACTTTGAAATACAATGCCAACGGGAGCGCCGTTTATAACGGCCACCACAACAAAAAGGGGTTTTCTCCGTTTGGTTTATTAAATAATTTTGTCAATTTTAACGCATATATTCGTTGCCCGAAATAGCAGAGAAAAATTTTAAATATTCTGCTGCATCATAAACAGAGTTAGTATGATAAAATCGATTCTTTCAATCGCCTTGTTTGGTTTCAGTGCAGTAGCGGCACAGGCGCAGGATACGCTCGAGGTACAAGGTACCTCGCCCGCTCTTTACATATCCCATGTTGTTAAAAAAGGAGAAAATTTCTATAGCCTCAGCCGCGCTTATGGCTTGTCGCCAAAGGAAATTGCCGCTGCCAATAAAGTGAATATGGAACAGGGTTTACAGCTGGGACGCAAGCTGCATATCCCCCTTACTACCGCCAACTTTTCACAGAAAGCGGATGCCTCCGGCAAACCGGTATATCATAAGGTGGCTGAAAAGGAAACCTTATACCGTGTGAGTGTGAACTATAACAAAGTGCCGCTGGATAATATCCGCCAGTGGAACAGCTTTTCCGGCGATGGGCTGAAAAAGGACAGCTACATCATTGTAGGTTATGTGAAAGCAGGTGGCGGTGCTGCCGAAGCAGCCCCACGTCCTGAAAAAGTAAAAGAAAAGGCCACTCCTGCACCGGAACCGGTTGCTGTATCAGCGCCGCCTCCTCCTGCTCCGGCAGCAAAAGAAACACCGAAGAAAGAGCCTGAATCAATACCCGCAGAAGAAACTTCTTCTCCTGTTGCTTCAACACCTGCACCCGTTAAATCTGCACCTGTTAGCAGCAGCACTGATTTTGAACAATTGTATGAGCAGCAAACCAATGGCGGCAAAAAAACTACTTCGGAAAAAGGCCCCGGCACCTGGTTTAAGAGCAATGCAGTAGGTAAATATTATGCGCTGCATAACACAGCGCCCCGCGGTACTATCATCAAAGTAACAAATCCACTGAACGGTAAAGCCGTATACGCAAAAGTACTGGACGTAATCCCCCAGATGAAAGCCAATGCCGGCCTTATCATCAAGCTGAGCGACGGCGCCATGCAGGCGCTCGGCAGCAATGAAACCAAGTTTTATTGCGAACTGAGTTACGAGGATTAATATCATCGCCTTCGGCGATCTAAATTGTCTTGGAGCAGGATTATACTGATTGTACTGATTTTCCGGATTTTATTTTTTTGATTAGATGAATAATTATTAAGAAGCTGTCTCATAAATATTGAGGCAGCTTCTTTTGTTTATAATAATATTTCTATCAATTTGATGTTAAGATTGAAAAAATAAAGGCTTCGCCTGTCATTTTAAGCGGCCTTC
>JBCNPS010000493.1:0-5666 GCA_039593235.1 Chitinophaga sp.
ACCATGAAATGGTCTACTACGGTGGCATTACTGGTATTTATACTCTGCGTAATGATGTCGTATGTGGCGCAGATCAGGAGCCTGCTGGCTTCTGCCCAGAAACTCCGGGAGGCGTCTGAAAGGAAAAGTGTTTTCCTACGGGAAGTATTCCATGAAATACGAACGCCGATGAATGCCATTTTTTCCATCGGGCAACTGTTTGAATTGCGGAAATCACAATACTCCGTTGCCGAAAGAAAAGAGATCAACCAATTATTTGCTTCCTGTTACCTGGCCCGCAATATCATCAACCATGTACTGGAGATGTCGAGGATAGAGTCCGGGAATTTTTATTCCATCATGAAAGAATCGGTGAGTCTGAAGGACTGCGTATCGCATTGTATAGCGGTTAACAGTTACCTGGCGGCATCGAGGGGAATTAAGATAGACCTGCGGTTCGACCGGCAGCTGATCCCCCCCATTAACAGCGACAGCCTTTTACTGATCAAGATCCTGAACAATATCCTGTCGAATGCCGTGAAATTTGCCAGCGGCAATTCCATGATCTATGTAAGTTGTGTAAAAGAAGAAGACCAGATCATTTTCAAGGTAAGGAACCAGGGCGTGGTAGATCCGGAGATTGCCACCCGGATGTTCGACCGGTTTGTATCAAAGCGGGAACAGTTTGAGGGTACGGGGCTTGGCTTGTCCATCACCAAACACCTGGTTGGGCTTTTCGGCGGGCATATTATACTGGAACCTGTTGACCTCTCCGCTCCTTCCACCACCACCATTGCATTCAATATTCCCTATGAAGCGGGCGCCGGGAAAATCAAACAGCAGTTGCCGCCTAAGTTTATGAAGGGTTGTTTTACCGGTGGGAAAGTAGTGATCATTGAAGATGACCTGCTGAGTGCTGAACTGCTGATGAAATTCCTGAAAGAAATGGGTATTGACCCGGTATTATGCCGCGATCATGAATCGGTTATCGGGGTTATCCATGAAGAAAAGCCTAACCTGATCATCTCGGATCTGAATATGCCGGGGTTCAGTGGCAGGGATCTGCTACAGTACATGAAAAAAGATACCGCATTAAAAGGCACCCCCGTACTGATCGTTTCAGGAGATGCCTTTCTGAAAGAAGAGATGCTGCAAACAGGCGCCAGTGGCTTCATCACAAAGCCGGTTTTCATCAGCGACCTGCATCTTGAACTGGCGAAGTACTTACCGCATCATATATTGTCGTAACGACCGGTATCTATTACAGCCCAGTCATCGTATCCTCTTACGATGGTGTAAAGCCCGTCGATATAGCGGTCTACCTGCCCGTTGATGTACTCACCCCAATGAGGGAGTTCCCTGCGGAGTTGCTCAAACCGGCGCAGGTGGGCGCTATGTTCATTGATCACGTACTGCACTGCTTCATCATGACTAAGGTTCAATTCCTTCTGCGCAATAAAGATCAGGTTGAACCCGGGTTTCTCCAGTTTGGCTTCACGGGCAATGGAATGCAAATCGTTCGACAGGCAGCCGAGCAGGTTCAGGATAAGCTCAATCTCCCGGATACAGCTATGATCATATACTTCATCGGGCAGGTCCAGTTTTTCAAAGATGGCCACCAGCGGGAACATAATATAGAACCCGGTGTAGGGCCGCTCTTTGTAGTACCTGTCAATAGAAGGCATGAGCCCATCGATCTGCATATCTATCTCAAAAAAACATTCGTTGAGATAATCTGTCATATGCGTACAGTATTTACGGTATAAAAAAGGGCTGCTTATATCGCGGAAGCGGTATAGTATATCCTGCAAAGCAATGCTGAGGCTATTATCGTCTTCTATATATTTACCACTCAGGATGGTGATAAATATTTCCAGCTGACGTCTCATTTCCAAAGCAGTTCCTTCATCAGCGGAACCGCGGTCGCAGCTGTCGTCCACTGTGAACAGCCAGGAAAGGAGATCTCCGGCGAGCGTAACTTGTGCATAGGAGGCATCGGGGTATTCACGTGCAGCCTGGAATCCGAACCTGGCTTTGGAAAACCAGCTAAGGGGTTTAAATTTTGGGGCAATATCAAATTGCTGTACCCACTTTAACGTGTCATTTTGAGTATCCTGGTAACAGGAGTTGATTTTGGATCTTCCCGGGATAGTGACGCAGGAAGTTAAAGCATTTGACATACATGTAATTTTAAAGGTGAATAAAAGATTGAGAACTAATATGTAGAGTAGTAATAGTTTTCAGTGAGGATACAACCATTTATTTACTTAATATTTCCGCGGCCATGATTTTTACAGACAAGCTCAGAATTATATTATACAAAAAAACAATGCTAACTGGTAATGCAGTAATCCCGAAAAAGCTAAATTGGACAAACTAATATTACGAAAAAACCACCCATTTGGGAGGAATGGAATTTTGTGCGGTATAATGGTGCTGTTCCGGCGCAGTAAAAATGCACCGGGAAGGGGGAAACGGAGTAGAATGAGAAAGGCGGTTGAAGCCCAAAGATATTATTTTAAAGACATCCGGGAGAAATTAAAAACGGGTGGCTTTATGGGCCACCCGTACTGTTTTGTATGAAATAATAAATTATCTGAGTTTATATAACCTGTAACCAAACAGGAAAATAACCGCATAGCATACAATAGGCAGGTAGTATGCAGTAGCAATATTGGTATCCGCAATACGGCCCATGATGAAGGGGAAGATGGCGCCGCCAAACATACCCATTACAATAAATGAAGACGCCTGCTGCGTTTGCGGGCCCAGGTCTTTTAAACCTAAACTGAAAATAGTAGGATACATGATACTGAAGAAGAAGTTGATCATGAGCAGCGCAATGAAGGAAGTCCAGCCCCAACCCTGTGCCACGATGATACACATCAGGATATTGCCCACTGCAAATGCAGCCAGCAATTTATTGGGAGCGATATAACGCATGAGGGCCGTGCCTACAAACCGCCCGGCCAGCATCATACCCATAAATACCGTCATAAAGTAACCGGCTTTCTGATCGGAAAAATGCATCACTTCATGACCGTAGTTAATAAAAAACGCCCAGGTACCTGCCTGCGCCGCCACGTTAAAGAACTGTGCGATCACTGCAAATACAAAATGCTTTTGCTGGAACAGTTTTTTGCGTACGCCCACCACGCCGGATACATCGGAAGGGCCATCGTGCGGATCCGTGAGCGCAGGTACCTTTACCATGGCAAATGCAATGGCAATGGCCGCAATCACCGCCCCGATATAAATATATAGTGTTTTTACCGACACCAGTTCCTGGCCGGCATCATGGCTGGCGCTCAGCAGGAAGTAGGATCCGAGCGTAGGACCAACAATAGCGCCTACTGCATTAAACGATTGCGCAAAATTGATACGCTGATCGCTGGTGCGCTGATCGCCCAGTGCCGCCATAAACGGATGCGCTACGGTTTCCAGGGTGGCCATGCCGCAGGCAAGTACAAACAGGGCAATGCGGAAAATACCAAAAGAAGCCGCATTTGCCGCGGGTACAAACAGGAAGGCACCCAGGGCATACAGTGTGAGCCCCAGCAGCACACCGTTCTTATATCCCATCTTTTTAATAAACAGTCCTGCAGGAATACCCATCAGCGCATAAGCGCCAAAGATGGAAAACTGCACCAGGCCCGATTGGGATTTTGTTAATCCAAGTACGTTCTGAAAATGTTTGTTGAGTACATCGCCCATCGTTAACGCAATGCCCCAGCACATAAACAACGAGGTAACGAATATGAGGGTGATCACATATTTTTTCTCTGTGAATTTTGCGGGTAATGAAGCGGCAGATGAGCTGGAATTTTTAGCGGTTTCCAAGGCTTCCTGTTCCAGGGAGTCAGGTGATATCATGATCTGAGTTTTTAATTTTTTTTTATAACGTGGAATGATGTTTTGAGCATTCATCCGAAGCTCTAATATACATTTCCATTTTTATAAACTCCAATCATCTGCCGGGGAAATCATACCGGGAGCGGCAGTTCCATCTGTATGTTACATCGTTCATAAGGGGTAGCCCTGCCGGTCACTTTTTTGAAGCCCAGCTTATTATACAGGCTGATAGCGGGTTTCAGAATGGTATTACTTTCAAGGTAAATATTCCTGGCCCCCAGCGAGGTGGCTTTTGCAATAATGGCCTGGCCTAATAAAAATCCTATACTTTTTCCCTGGGCTTTGGGAGATACCGCCATTTTAGCCATTTCGTAATCGTAGTCCGGGTCGTCCATCTTTATTAATGCGCAAACCCCTACCGGTTCATCGTTGTAAAGCGCCACTAAAATATGCCCGCCTTTTTTAAGGATGTTTTCTTCAGGATGGTCAAGCGATTTATGATCGGCTGCTTCCATTTTAAACCACCGGGCAATCCATTCTTCATTCAGCGCTTTGAAGGCAGATTTATATTTGGGCTGATAGTCCACAATAACCACGTTGCCGGCTTCCCTTTTTTTATGGGCTTCCACTACGCGGCTGAGCAGGGATTGCTGTTCCAGCAGGTATTCCCATTCTTCCATCGCCTTCCAGAGATCGTGCGTGGTTTGGGCGGAAATGGCTTCTATAGCGGTGTTCACGTCCGTTAGCTGGTCCTGTATACGGGTGTTGATCTCAAGTCCTTTTTTAGTAAGACTCACCATATTCCTGCGTCCATCGGCCTTATCCTTTTTCTCTGTTACCAGCCCTTTTTTCTTCATCTCCCCTATTATTTTACTAACAGAAGGATGGGAATGGCCGATTTCCTTTGCAATGGCCGTAATGGTTTTTTCTTCCCCCACGGATAGCACATAGAATACCGGGAACCATTTCGGCTGCATGTCAACGTTATATAAACGATAGATCTGTGCAGCATCCTCCGTGATCTTTTCAGTAAGCATTCGCAGCCTGCTGCCGAGCGCCACTTTACCTGTTTTGTTGAAAAACTCCATATTGTAATAAATTACGTAACCAGTTACACAAATATAGGAATAAGATTAAGATCAGCAAATTTTATCTGGAGAGACGGAAATGGAGAGAGATAGAAAAAATGTAAACAGGAAGATGTCTCTGCCGCTGCGGGCAAACCGCCACCACGTATTACAATTATTATTGCTGCTGCTTTTCGCCGGCACAGCAGCAGCAATAATAATTGGCAAAGCCAATTACATTGTTAATCCACTGTGGTTCACAGGAAAGTACAGTTTAATATCATAAAAGTACAAATCACGGTTCCCGTAAATCCCCGACCTTTACGTTTCATAAAACCGTTTATAAAATTTATCCGATGGAATACAGACAATTAGGAGCCTCCGGTTTACAGGTACCGGTGCTTAGTTTTGGTACCGCTACATTTGGCGGAGGCAATGATTTTTTCAAAGCCTGGGGCAGTACACTGGCGGAAGAAGCCACCCGCATGGTGAATCTTTGCCTGGATGCAGGTGTAAATCTTTTTGATACGGCAGACATATACTCCGACGGGCTTTCGGAAGAGATCCTGGGAAAAGCTATTGCAGGAAAAAGGGAGCAGCTGCTGATTTCCACCAAAGCAACTTTCCCTTTTGGTAAAGGTCCCAATAACCAGGGATCTTCCCGTTTTCATTTACTGCGACAGATAGAAGGCAGTTTAAAACGCCTGCAAACAGACTATATCGATATTTATCACATGCATGGATTCGACGGCAATACGCCCGTGGAAG
>JBCNPS010000494.1:0-5640 GCA_039593235.1 Chitinophaga sp.
CAATGCCCCAGCAGCATGATAAGGATCAGCGTGGTCAGCTCCCAGAAAAAGTCCATGCCGGGCAAACCAAACACAGTAGCCACACTGTAGATATATGCCACGGTAATGGCAAAACCGATCAACGTCATCATACCGGGATCACGCCCCTTCATTTCCTCCCACCAGCCCTTCAGGAAAGGCCATCCCCCGTAAATAAACACAACAGACGACAATCCCAGCAATACCCAGGCATCTCCGGAAAAAGTAAAAGAAATACCCAGCCAGTGCTGTATCATTTTTGAAAGCAGCATTACCGGTACCGTTAGCACCAGCACTACATAAAAACGCTTCCTGAAATCGGCGATCATCATGGCATGATGATCGTGATGCCCGCCGTGCTGCATGGTTGCATGGTCATGCGCCGTTTTCGCTGTGTTGTGCTGATGGGAATGTTCCATAACTGTATGTTTTAGTAGCTTAAAGTGATACCGGCACCAAGGCCCATATCGCTGTCGTAATGCGTGGAGAAGGAAAAATTCCTTGTAACAATGTACCGGAACCCCGCCATATATTCTTTATCGGTGTTAACCATAAAACCAAAACGCAACCGCCTTGTAATGGGTACATCTTCCCTGGTTAACTGCACACGCACCTTACCATCTGTATCCAGGGATGCATCCGCTACAATGAGCATGGGTAAAGTATATTCCAGCCCCAGGTGTAACACCTGCCTGAAGTCTTTCGTATTCTTTTGTCCAAAGAGGTTCTTCTCCGGTTCATCCATTTTGCGATAACGCACATCCCAACCGATGTAAGGAAATAACCACTGGTTTTTACCGAGGTATCTTCCAAAGTGGCTTTCGCTTTCATAACCATGACGATCATTCAATCCTACACGCCATTCGGTCGACAAACGGTAACGGCTATTCGCTACAATAATCTCGCCATCGCTGCCGGTACTTTCCAGTCCTACGCGCGCCATGGGATATAACATACGGTCATCTTTCTTCAGCATACGGTACGCTTTCACCGGGTCGGGCACTTCCGGGTTTGGCGGTGAATTTTCATAACTGAATACCCGTCCCATACCGCTCATCATATGATAAAGAATGTGGCAATGGAAGAACCAGTCGCCGCTTTCCGTAGCAGCAAACTCAATCGTGTCCACTTCCATGGGCATAATATCCAGTACCGTTTTCAGCGGTGAATATTCGCCCTGCCCGTTCAGCACCCGGAAGAAATGCCCGTGCAGGTGCATGGGATGCCGCATCATGGTATTATTGAACAATACCACCCGTACAATTTCTCCTTTCTTTATTAAGATCTTATCCGTTTCGGACACCACTTTATTATTGATACTCCATACATAACGGTTCATGTTCCCGGTTAGTTCAAAATGCAGCAACTTAACCGGGCCTTCCGGCAGGGTTGTTTTTTCCGGCGCCCGCAACATACCGTAGTTCAGTGTTACCATATCGCCGGCTGTGCTGTCCATCTGCATGTTGTGCATATCATGAGCGCTGTGATCCATGGGCTTATCGCCACCGGTGATTTCAGGGTACATCACGGTATTCATATCCATTACCTGGTTGCTCATTTGCATACCGGTGCTGGTATCGAGGTTACCGTCCATCTTCATCATATCGTTCATCATCTTCATTCCCTCAAAATATTTCAGTCGCGGTAACGGCTTTGCCGGCATCTTCATGCCCTGCCCCAGCCACAGGGAAGTAGAGCGAGTACGGTCTTCCGCAGTGGCAAGGAATTGATACTGCATATTATCCGGGATGGTCACTATCACATCATAGGTTTCCGATACGCCTACCAGGAGCCGGTCTACTTCCACGGGTTCCACATCTGCGCCGTCGTTGGCCACCACCGTGAGTTTCCCCCCGGCATAGTTCAGCCAGAAATAGGTGGAGGAGCTACCATTGATGATCCTTAGCCGTACTTTATCACCGGCTTTAAACTGTGGCTGTTCATCTGTTTCCTTACCGTTCGCCAGGAAGCGTTCATAATATACATCGCTCACATCCATGGCATTCATCCGTTTCCATTCATTGGTCACTTTTGTTTTGAAATGCTTATGCTGTATGGCTTCAGCATAGCTCTGCACCGATCCTTTTTTGATGGCGAACCAGTCGTTGGCATTATGCAGGTACCTGTTCACCGTATGCGGGTGCATATCTGTCCAGTCGCTCAGCAACAACGTATATTCCTTACCGTTATCAGGCTTTCTTTCATGAAAAACAATGGCGCCGTACATACCACTTTGTTCCTGAAACATGGTATGACTATGATACCAGTAGGTACCGTGCTGTACAACGGGGAAGCGGTACAGGTGTGTTTCTCCGGCTTTCACCGGTCTTGTGGTAAGATAGGAAACGCCGTCGTACTGGTTTGGTAAAATAAGGCCGTGCCAGTGAATGGAGGTTTCTTCTTTCAGGGTATTATGTACATAGATCTCTGCAGTATCTCCTTCTGTAAAATGCAGGGTTGGTCCGGGGATAGTACCGTTAATAGCAAGTCCGTGGCTCATTTTACCGGAGTAATGCACCATGGTATCGCCTACATACAGGTCGTAGCGCACTACCTTTGGGGTGGTATTTAAAGAAGCCTGTGCAACAACCATACTGCACAGGCTCATCAATGTGATATACAGGAATACTGCTTTCATACTAATTATTAAAAACTATTGAATGGTGTCGCTTACTTTACCGCAGGTCAGCATCTGGCTGCCGAAGTAAGGATTTTTGATGGCGTTGCTGCTGCTCAGCCAATATGCTTTTTTCATGGGGCAATATTCCTGGTACACCGGCTGGGCAGAAAGCGGTACTGCTTTAGCCAGCTGGTAAAAGTTATCGGAAAATGTTTTGAACTGTTCCCGTTGTTTGCTGATGTCTTTTGCTTCAGCGATAGCTTTGGCGCCGGCCTGCAGCTTTGCGGCCAGCGGCATATAAGCATCGTGAACGGCAGATGGCATAGCCGACATATCAACACCGGCGGCGGCCTTTACAAACTCATCTGCTTTGGCGGCAGCCACGCCTGCATTCCCGCCTACCAGTGCATCTTTAATATTGTAGTATAAAGATAGTAAGGGAGAAAGTTGCGGGGAAACGGTTTTGCCCTGCGCCATTCCGGGTTGCATAAATGCGGTTGCCAATACCATACCTGCCAGTAATATCTTTTTCATGTTTTTTATTTTTCTGTAGATGAATAATTAACCTGATGATGATGTAAAATTACGATGTAAGAGCCGCGGCGCTGTTATAGAATTTATGCTATCTTTTACATAATTCTGCGGATTTTTCCTGACTCCGGATTTTGATGATTTCGCTGATTACGCTGATTTGATTTTGTAATGTTTTTAAAAGATTTGGGGAGATCTAAGCGAAAGTATCCGCTTAAATTTCCCCAAATCATTTTAAATCCAAAGTAATCAAATCAGCGTAATCAGCGAAATCATCAAAATCCGGAGTCAGACAAAATCCGCTAAAAATTATAAAATGAAGCCCGCGTTCATTACATTTATACGCACATGATTCAACCGGGGTTTCCCCTTGCATTACACAATACCACTATTATGAAAAAAACAGTTTTATTCCTGGCGGCAACCATGATAAGTTCTTTCAGTTTTGCCGATGTTCGTTTACCCAATGTTTTTGGCGATAACATGGTGTTACAGCGCGACAAACCAATACCCGTATGGGGCTGGGCCGATAAGAACGAAAAAGTGACCATACAGTTCAACCAACAGGTGAAAACCGTAAAGGCCGATAAGAATGGCCGGTGGAAAGTATTCCTGCAGCCTGAAAAAGCGGGCGGTCCTTATACCCTCACGGTGAAAGGCAGGAATAATATCAGTTTAAAGGATATCCTCATGGGCGATGTATGGATCTGCAGCGGGCAATCCAACATGGAGTTCCATGTGAACGGCGTTACCAATGCCGATAAGGAAATAGCGCAATCCGCCAATCCTGCTATCCGGCATTTTTATTTACCGAAAGATATAGCGACCACACCGCAGGAAGATGTGAAGGAAAGCGCCTGGCTGCCGGCGGCGCCGGAAAATACAGGTGATTTCACCGCCGTGGGATACTTCTTTGCCAAAGCACTGAGCGAGCAGCTGCATGTGCCCATTGGTCTGATACATACTTCCTGGGGAGGCACCATCGTGGAAACATGGATCAGCCATGAAGGATTGACCGGCAGCGACGATTTCCGCGACATGATGCAGGGGATTCCCACGCTGAACCTCGACTCCCTGGGCGTTGCCTCCAGGAACAGGCAGCAACAGATCATACAATCGTTACAGGGCGGCCTCCCCGATGCCGCTACGGTGGCTACCTGGTCCGCCCCAGGTACTGACGACCAATCCTGGAAAAAGATGAAAGTGCCCACCTTATGGGAACAGCAACAGCTGCCCGATTTCGACGGCATTGTATGGTTCCGTAAAAACTTCCAGGTAACTGAAGCGGATGCCGGCAAACCCGCAGAACTAAGCCTGGGCGCCATTGATGATAACGATGTTACTTATATCAACGGCACACAGGTGGGCAGCACCAAAAGCTACAATGCCTTCCGCACTTATCAGGTTCCCGCCGGCGTTTTAAAAGCCGGTAATAATGTAATTGCCGTAAGAATAGAAGATACCGGCGGCGGTGGCGGATTTTACGAAGATGCAGAAAGCATATTTATAAAGACTGCAAGTCAGAAACACCCCCTTGCGGGCGACTGGGCCTTCCGTATCGAGAAAGCAATTACCCCTAGCGCCAGCGTGGGCCCCAACAGCTACCCTTCTTTGTTGTTCAATGCCATGATCAACCCCATACTGCCTTTTGCCATTAAAGGCGCTATCTGGTACCAGGGAGAAAGCAATGCCGACCGTGCCTACCAGTACCGCAAAGCATTCCCGCTGATGATCAGCGACTGGCGCCGCTTATGGAAGCAGGGCGACTTCCCCTTCTACTTTGTACAACTGGCCAGCTTCAACTCCGCCAACGGCAACAGCCAGAAAGGAAGCAAATGGGCCGAACTGAGGGAAGCGCAAACCCTTACCCAGCAACTGCCCAATACCGGTATGGCCGTGATCACAGACATCGGCGAGCCTAAAGATATTCATCCGAAAAACAAACAGGATGTAGGAAAACGGCTGGCGGCAGTTGCCCTGCATCAAACCTACGGGCAGAACAACATATTCAGCGGTCCCGTGTACCAATCCATGCAGGTAAACGGCAACAAAGCAACTCTCAGCTTTACCAGCACCGGCAGCGGCCTGGTGGTGAAAGACAAGTACGGTTATATCCGCGGATTTGAAGTAGCCGGCGCCGACAAACAATTCCACTACGCCAAAGCCTATACCGACGGTAACAAAGTAGTAGTGTATGCAGATGAAGTAAGCGCCCCGGTGGCCGTTCGTTACGGCTGGGCAGATGATAACCTGGAAGACAACCTCTTTAACAAAGAAGGCTTCCCGGCAGCGCCCTTCCGCACTGACACGTGGAAAGGCGTTACCGAAGAGGTGAAGTACAGCGTAAGATAGCGGAATTTGTCTGACTCAGGATTTTGATGATTTCGCTGATTACGCTGATTTGATTTTGTAATGATTTTTAAAAGATTTGGGGAGATCTAAGCGAAAGTATGTAGTGCCCCCTAAAACTT
>JBCNPS010000495.1:0-5629 GCA_039593235.1 Chitinophaga sp.
CGGCCGGACGACAAGGTATGGAACGCCCTTTTCTGGGTAATACAGCTGTTTGTAGCGGTAAACGCGGTGGCCAAAAGCTTTATGCAGGAAAGCCGCGGCCGGCTTTTGTATTTCTATTCCCTGGTGAACCCGCGTTGCTTCATCGCGGCAAAACTGATCTATAATGTGATTTTAATGACCCTCATGAGCATCATTGCGCTGGTTTGCAGTATTGCTTTCCTGGGTAATCCCATTATCAACCCGGTTTATTTCGTGGGGATGGTGCTGCTGGGCGGTACCAGTATTTCCCTGTTATTTACCATGCTGGCGGCTATTGCCGCCCAGGCCAACCACAATGCCGCGTTAATGGCAGTGATGGGTTTTCCGCTCATTATGCCGGTACTGATGCTGCTGGCCAATATCTCGCTGTCTGCTTTCGTAACCGTATACCAGCCCGAACTTCCCAAGATGTTCCTCTTGCTCGGGGGTATGGATATACTGGTGATTGCCCTCACAATGATCCTTTTCCCGTTTTTGTGGAAGGACTGATGTTAGAATATCAAATAAAAAGCTCACTTCTGTAAAGGATATTTAACAGGGAATTACAGCCGTTGGATAAACTTAAAATCCCCGAAAATCTTTGTGATTAGGTTTAAAACCTGTAGGTTTGCCCCCGAATATAGCTGTTAAAAAATGGCCAGACATTGGTGGAAAGCATTAGCGATACTGCTTCTTTTATATGTAATTATCGCCGGGTTCACTGTTAAGATACCTATAATAGGAACCAACGGACAATCATCCCGCGGATTGTTCTTTCACGTACCGATGTGGATATGTATGTATACCATGTATACCATATCTCTCGTCAACTCCCTGCTTTATCTGTCGAAATATGATTTGAAGAAAGATGTGATTGCCTCCAGCGCTGCCGGAGTAGGCACTTTCTTTGGCGTATTGGGATTTGCAACAGGTACGCTCTGGGCTACCTATACCTGGGGAGGAACGCTTACAGACGATCCCAAACAGATGTGTACAGCCATTGCCATCCTTATTTATATGGCTTACCTGGTGCTGCGTATATCCATACACGACCTGGACAAACGGGCACGTATATCCGCAGTTTTCAACATTTTTGCCTTTGCCTTGCTGATACCACTAACCTATATCATTCCCCGCATGGTGGATTCCCTGCACCCAGGAAGCGCTACCACACCAGGTTTTGCGTCGAAAGATACCGATGGTTCTATGAAACTGGTATTGTATCCCGCTTTTATCGGCTGGACCCTGCTGAGTGTGTGGATATTCACGCTGGTAGTACGTTACAGGAAATTACAGCTTAAAAATATTTTTAAATGATCAACAGAGCGTTTTCATTTTGCCTGACCATGGTCTTGCTATTCATTTCGGTACTGGCAAATGCACAACAGCAGAATACAGAGAAAGGACCAGTCAACGAATTTTTCCGCAGCAACGATAAAATTTATGTCATTGTCGGTGTTTTAGTGATCATCTTCTTAGGAATCGTGTTGTTTCTTATCAATCTCGACAGGAAGATCGGTAAGCTGGAAGAAAAAGACAAACATAACTAACCCAGAAGCGTTTAAAATCTAATCGTTATACCAAAACAATAATTTATGTCGCAAGATCAGCATTATAGCTTCTTCCAGAGCGTGGAGAAAAGCTTCGACAAAGCAGCTGCATTCACCAAATGGGACAAGGGTATCCTGGAGCAGATCAAAGCCTGCAACGCCGTTTACCAGATTAAATTCCCGGTGAGAATAGGCGATTCTGTACAGGTAATTGAAGCTTACCGTGTACAACATTCACATCATAAACTTCCCTGCAAAGGCGGTATCCGCTTCAGCGATGAAGTAAACCAGGACGAAGTAATGGCACTGGCATCCCTGATGACCTACAAATGCGCCATTGTAAACGTTCCTTTTGGCGGAGCCAAAGGTGGTTTGAAAATCAATCCCCGCAACTATACGCCCTTCCAGCTGGAAGCGATCACCCGTCGTTACACGGCGGAACTGGTAAAGAAAAACTTTATTGGTCCCGGTACAGACGTTCCCGCGCCTGATTATGGCACCGGCGAAAGAGAAATGAGCTGGATCCTGGACACCTATATGAGCTTACGCCCGGGTGAAATAGATGGTTATGGTTGCGTTACCGGTAAACCTGTATCACAGGGCGGTGTACGCGGTCGTACGGAAGCAACCGGTTTAGGTGTATTCTACGGTTTGCGCGAACTGTGCAATATCAAGGAGGATATGGACCGTCTTGGTCTTACTACCGGTATAGAAGGAAAAAGAGTAATTGTGCAGGGAATGGGTAACGTAGGTTATCACGCTGCCAAATACTTCCACGAAGCGGGCGCCAAAGTGATCTGCCTGATCGAGTGGGATGGCGCTATCTATAACGAACAGGGAATGAACCCCGACGAAGTGCTGATGCACAAAAAAGCTACCGGCTCTATTGTTAATTTCGCAGGTGCTACCAACCTGAATAAAAATACAGACGGCCTGGAACTGGATTGCGAAATCCTGATCCCTGCAGCGCTGGAAAATGTAATAGACAAGCACAATGCGCCGAATGTTAAAGCGAAGATCATTGGTGAAGCCGCCAACGGACCCTTAACACCGGAAGCAGACGAGATCCTGAATAAAAAAGGAGTGATCGTTGTGCCGGATATGTTCCTGAATGCCGGCGGTGTAACCGTATCTTATTTCGAATGGCTGAAAAACCTCAGCCACGTGCGTTATGGCCGTTTGGGCAAGCGCTTCGACGAAAATATGAACATCCATATCCTGCAAACTATCGAGGAACTCACCGGCAAAACCGTTTCTGATAAAGAAAGGAAATTCATTGCACATGGTGCCGATGAAGTAGACCTGGTATATTCCGGCCTGGAAGAAACCATGCATGCCGCGCTTCACGAAGTGCGTGATGTAATGATGGCTAATCCGCTGATCCATGATATGCGTACAGCCGCTTACGTAGTGGCTATTAACAAGGTGGGTGCCGCTTACGAGCAACTGGGCATCTTCCCTTGATGTGAGCGTGTGCGGAGAGGTAGCGCCGAAGGCGCTACCTCTCCGCTTACAAAAACGCCGGTAACTCGCGCAGGAACCGCCACTTGTTTTCGGTAGCCACGTAATTGCCGCAGAAAGTATTCACGCCATTGGTGATCACCAAGTAAGTAGCCGGGATCACCATGTTATAGCGGATCACCTGTTGCATGGTATGCTCGGTGAGCGGCACATTCATCTCTTTGCATTCCACGAGCATCCAGGGTTGTGTTGCACGGTTGTAGATAACGATATCATACCGCTTTTTCATCTCTCCCAAAAAAATTTCCCTTTCAATGCCTATCAGGGAGGCAGGGTATTCCAGCACCTTCACCAGGTAATTCAGAAAATTCTGCCTTACCCATTCTTCCGGAGTGAGCGCCACATATTTTTTACGGAAGCGGTCGAAGATGAGTTCTTTGCCACCTTCTCTCATAATTTTAAAATCGGGTGGGGGGAAGCTGATAGCGATCAAGAGATTATTGCTTTTAATACTGCTGCGAAGATAGTCACATTAGGATAATATTGGGGTTAGCGAACAAAACATTATATTTGCTTGTCAAAAGGCTATGAAGACAAAAGACGAAATTGTAGCTAACTGGCTGCCCCGCTACACGGGTGAGAAACTGGATCGGTTCGGATCCCATATCCTCCTCACCAACTTCAGTAATTACGTAACAATGTTTGCCGAGTGGAACAACGTGGAAATCGTTGGCGCGGGAAAACCAATGCAATGCGCCACTGCAGGCGATATTACCATTATTAACTTCGGCATGGGAAGCCCTGGCGCAGCTACCGTAATGGACCTGCTCTCCGCCATCTCCCCCAATGCAGTATTGTTTCTTGGTAAATGTGGCGGTTTAAAAAAGAAGAATAATATCGGCGACCTGATATTGCCCATTGCCGCTATCCGTGGCGAAGGCACCAGCAATGATTATTTTCCGCCGGAAGTGCCCGCACTGCCTGCATTTGCTCTGCAGAAGGCCATTTCCACCACTATCCGTGATTCCGGTTACGATTACTGGACAGGTACCTGCTATACTACCAACAGGCGGGTATGGGAGCACGATGCTTCATTCAAACAATACCTGGAAAAGATAAGGGCAATGGCAGTGGATATGGAAACAGCCACCATCTTTTCTGTAGGCTTCTTTAACAAGATCCCTACCGGGGCTTTATTACTGGTATCCGATCAGCCGATGGTGCCGGAAGGCGTAAAAACGGAAGAAAGCGACAAAAAGGTGACCACCAAATTCGTGGAACGCCATCTTAAAGTTGGAATAGATTCCCTGCAGAAGCTGATTGAAAGTCATCAGACGGTGAAGCACCTGCGTTTTTAGAATTGTTGTATCTTCCGGGTATGCTTTCCACGCGGGTAGAGATACAGGACCTGGAGGTAACTTTCAGGTCGGCACAAACATCAACAACAGCTGTTAATCAAATTTCCCTTTCTATAGGTAAGGGCGAAATAGTGGGTGTAGTAGGAGAATCCGGTTCCGGAAAATCCGTTACCGCCCTCTCGCTCATGCGCCTGATTGATATGCCTGGCGCCATTTCTGGTGGAAAGATCCTTTACCAGGCTTCAGATGAAACAGTGGTAAATCTGCTGCAATTGCCCGACGCTACCATGCGGAGCTACCGGGGCAATGAAATTGCCATGATTTTCCAGGAACCTATGACGGCCCTGAATCCCCTGCATACCTGCGGAGAGCAGATTGCCGAAGCTATCCGTTTGCATACCGGCGTAAGCCGCAAGGCCGCCCGGAAAGAAGTAATAGCACTTTTCGAAAAAGTAAAATTGCCCGACCCTGCCGGTATGATGAACCGTTATCCCCATGAAATTTCCGGTGGGCAGAAACAGCGGGTTATGATAGCAATGGCTATTTCCTGCCACCCCCGCCTGCTGATTGCGGATGAACCCACCACGGCATTGGATGTTACAGTACAAAAGGCTATCCTTGAGTTACTCCGGGAACTGCAGCAGCAAATGGATATGAGCGTCATTTTTATTACGCACGACTTAGGCGTGGTAGCAGAAATAGCGGAAAGGGTAGTGGTGATGTATAAAGGGAATATTGTGGAAGAAGGAACGGTTAAAGCCGTGTTCCTGCATCCGCAACATCCGTACACCAAAGGCCTGCTGGCCTGCCGGCCACCGCTGGATAAACGTTTGAGCCGGTTGCCGGTGATCCGTGATTTTATGGAAACGGACTCACAGGGACAGATACACGAAAAAGCCGGCGCCATCCGCGATGTGATGCAGTCGCTGGTAATCCCCAAAACAGCTCTGAAGCAGCGGGAGCAGCAGTTGGCAGTAGCTGTGCCGTTGCTGGAGGTACATCAGCTGAAAACCTGGTTCCCGGTAAAAACAAGTATTACCGGTAAAGTGTTGCAGTGGGCTAAGGCGGTAGATGATGTGAGTTTCCGGGTAATGACCGGTGAAACACTGGGTCTGGTAGGGGAATCCGGTTGTGGTAAAACAACTCTTGGACGGTCGTTGTTAAGGCTTGCAGAACCAACTGCCGGAAGTATTGTTTATAAAGGACAGGATATACGAAGTTTTTCACCTGCCGCCATGAGAG
>JBCNPS010000496.1:0-5629 GCA_039593235.1 Chitinophaga sp.
TCGAGCTAAAGCTGCAGTTCGACGAGCCCGTCGCCGCGCCGCGTGGCTATACCATCGAGCAGCCGGCGCGAATCGCCCTCGATCTGCCGGGGGTACAATATCCGCAACCCAGTGTATGAAAGCGTGAAAGTAGTATGCAGCATCCTGTTCCGGGATCCGTCGGAAAACAACCAGAACAGCCACCTGCAGCAGTTGCAGCTGGATATCCAGAAATATCTTTGTCCCTGGTTGTTTGATCCCTCCTCCCATTTAAAGATAGGCAGCACCCTGTATAAATCGGAACTGCTCAACTATATCAACCGGCAGCCTTACGTGGAGTATATCACCGGTTTTTCCCTTGTACATTTTTATTATACGAAAGATGAAGATACCGGTGTAGTGACCGCTTTTTCTACAGACACCGCCATAGGCGACCTGCAGGAGATTGTACCTTCTTTGCCGCAATCGGTGCTGATCCCTTCGAAGGAACACCTGATCACTGTGCTGCGCTCACCTGAATATAAAGCGCCGGAGCCATTGGGTATTGATGCGCTGAAGATCAGCAATGAGCTGATCATTGGCAACGATCATCCTGCTATAACGGTAACGCCCCAACGGCAGGATCATGCTGCCGATGAAGAGATGCTTACCATCTCCCTGCTGCCACCATGATACTTATCATATCAACTAATCATCTCCTTATATAAATTCCAGACATATGGACATGCAACAAAGTAAAAAAGTATACGGGCGGGATGAGCTCAAACAATATTTCAGGAACGGCGTAATGCCCTCGGAAAATCATTTCGGCTACCTGATTGATTCTACCATCAATAAACAGGAAGACGGTTTTTCGAAAGATGAAGACAACGGCTTGCTGGTGGCTACACTGGGCGAGTCAAAGCGGCTGCTCTCCTTTTACCGCGCCACTGATGATCTTGAACCATTTTTCTGTATGGAAAAAGATGAGCAGGATTATCCCGCACTGCGGATGAAACCCGGCACTGGCGAAGATGAGCAGACCGGTCCGGGAAAGAGTTTCTTCTTTCATATGAATGGCAACCTGGGCATAGGGAAGAAAAGCGATCCGCGGCTCAAGATGGACATCAACGGTTTTGCTGGTATGCAGGGCCGCGTGGGTACTTTTAAAACCGGTACTGTTCCCGCCAATGGTAAATGGCATCCCATCCTTGAATCGCTGGATAACTGCCAGGCTTTTGAGGTGATGGCCAGAACCGGTAAAAAAGGCGCCGGCAGGATGGCGCTGCTCCACGCCACTGCATTGGCAGCGTATGGCGGGGCGCATAACAGGATCAGCCAGCGTTGCGCTCACTACGGCTTTTTCTGGAACAAGATCAAACTGCGCTGGAAAGGCGGCACGCACAGCTATGCCCTGCAACTACGTTCCAACAGTAACTATGGAGAAGGCGTAGAAATTTTTTACAACATTACACGGCTATGGAGCGATGAGCTGTTTATGCCCGAAGAATATTACTATTAACGTACTGATATGGCTGATACTCCCGTTCAGATCAACAGAGACAAACCCATTGCCGTCGCAATGGATTATGATCTTTTAATGAAGGAAGCAATTGCCCGCGTGCAGGAACTATCCGGTACCGAGTGGACCGATTACAACCTGCACGATCCCGGTGTAACCATCCTGCAGCAACTGTGCTATGCCATTACGGATCCGGCCTACCGTACCGCTTTTCCAATAGATGAAATACTGGCAGATAAAAAAGGTAACATTGATCCGCTGCCTCATTCTTTTTTCCGGCGTGCGGATATGCTTACCTCCGGCCCCGTTACAATAGATGACTACCGGAAACTGGTGCTGGATGAAATAGAAAATATTGAGAACATCTGGATAGAACCCGTACAAACCAACCATCCATCCGGGTGTACCAAAGGCGTATACCGGGTATTTGTACAGGTAGAAGATGATATTGCACAGAATATGACCAGCAATGCGGACCTGATACAAAAACTGGCTGCACAAACAGATCACTTTTTACAGTCGTACCGCAATATCGGGGAAGATTTTGAACCATCCGTAATACTGCAACCGCAGGAAATCTATATCAAAGCTGAAATTATTGTAGACAGCCGGCATGAGCCGCACCAGATCCTCGCCCTGATGTGCAATGCCTTTGAAATGACATTGCATCCCCCGGTAAGATTTGTATCTGCCGCAGAAATGTATATCAACGGGTATACTGCCGAAGAAATATACGCTGGGCCCTTACTGAAAAAAGGGTTTGTTGCCAATACCGACCTGCATCCCCGCAAACAAACCGTTGACCCCGCCGACCTGATGAAAAGCGTATCGCAGGTACCGGGCGTAGTAAAAGTAAAAGCCATTTACCTGGCGGATGAAAATGGTTCCTTCCAGGCAAAACCCGTGCAGATCAAAGAAGGCCATTACCCTTACCTGGAAATGATAAGTGAGAAACATGAAATAAAGATCTCCAGCGATAAGTTCGAATATAATCTCCACGATGCCGGTTTTCTAAATATGTATGAACAGGTAAAAACAGTGGCCCGGAGGAAATTTGCAGGCCACAAAAATTCAGAGGCATCCAAACCATTAAAAGCAACCTATCGCAACCTGGGCCAATACTATTCGCTGCAACACCACTTCCCTGCTATTTATGGCATCGGGCATGAAGGGCTGGAAAAAAGTGCACCCGCCCTCCGGCATGCGCAGGCCAAACAACTGAAAGCCTACCTGCTTTTCTTTGAACAGCTGCTGGCTAATTATCTGGCACAGTTAAGCAGTATCGGCAATTTGTTTTCGCCATTCCTGCAACAGGTGCCCGCGGTAACCTATGCCACGCAACCTTTATATAATGTGCCACATGCCGCTGCGCTGCTGAAGGCATATACCGCCCAGAAAACACCGATCACCTGGGATGATTTTACACAGGATAACGGCAACCCCTATATGAAAAATATGCAGGAAGCCGCGGAACCTGATAAAGTATACCAGGAACGTAAGAACACCATACTGGATCATTTGCTGGCGCGGTTTAACCTGGTGCTGTTGAAATACCCCGTGAACTTTTATGAACAAACATATGGCCGCGACGCCGCTCCCGCAAGGATCAGCCCGGAGCTGGAATGGAAAGCGGAGATCCTGCGCGACCTGCCCGCACTAAGCGCCAACCGTAACCGCTCATTTAACTACAGGGAGGATATTTTTGATGGTGGCGAACTATCCGGCTACGAAACGCTGCTGCATAAACTGTTGCATGTACGGCAGGAAAAGCGGAAACGGCTCACCGCCGCCCTTGACTCCGCCAAATGGAAAGTAACAGCCGCACACGCCCCCGAAGCGCATATACATGTACACCTGGTGAGGGAATACAAAGTGAAAGATGAGCTGATCAAGGTGAATATCGCAGAAAGTGCATCGGGAGAGATCATCACCGGCAAACAATATGATTATGGTCGGCAATCGGTATCGCTGCTCCGTTTCGGGCTGGACCCGGCTAACTACCGCATCGTTTACGACGGAGAAGAAGATATTTACCTCGTAGTGTACCGCCACACCGCACATGCATTATGGCAGGTGGTAAGCCGGGAAAACACACACGAAGAAGCCACACATGCACAGCAGGAAATGATCCGCCACCTGAAGCAGATCAGTACCGCCTCTGAAGGATGCTACCTGCTGGAACACCTGTTGCTGAAACCCGCTTATGCGGACCGTAGTTTTGGTTTCCGCATATACGACCAGGAGAATAAATTACTGCTGCAACATGCCCAATGGTTCACGCTTGATGAGCGGGAAGCGCGCCTGGATAACATGGCGGCGCTGGCGGCGGCATTAAATGAAAAGGATGCATACGGCAGTTGGCAACAACTGCAGCAACAGTATAATATTTACTTCTATCCCGGCAATACACCGGAACTGCTGACGGCAGCGCATTTCACCGCTCCTGCCTCAAAAGCCGCTGTTGAAAAAACAATGCTGGACCTGCTGCTGCTGATCCGGCAAATGAAAACCGGGCAGCCCGGCCAGGTGCATATAGTGAAATATGTAAAACACGGGGCGGCTCAAATGTTGCAGGAAGACTTCTTCAAATTTGGCATGAGCATCGTGTTTCCTTCCTGGCCGGCACGTTTCCAGCACCAGGAGTTCAGGCGCTTCGCCGAGGGATTATTCCGGGAGCATACGCCGGTGCAGTTCCGTATGTACTTCCGGTGGACAGGCATTGCTGCCATGCAGGAGTTCGAGTTACGCTACTTCAACTGGCTCAAAGCCATGCGTGGCGAAGGCGACAAACCATCCGCCGCCAGTGCGCTGCTGGAACTTATCATCAAGGATCCGTCATTCTCTCATCATATAGTTACCGTATAATGGAAGCACACATCATCCGGCGATACAGTTTTGATATCACCTACGATTCCAGGCCAAAGGCTTTTGCATTGCAGGATAAAGTGAGCATGCTTTTCCGGCAAAGCATCAGCAACAGCGTGGACGAGCTGCTACAACAACTGATCCCGGCGGATATGATGGCTTCTATAGACGGCCTGGTACTGAACATCGGGGCGATCCCCGTTAAAGACATGGAAACCGAACTGTCGGCAAAGATCCTGGCCGCCTTGCGGCAGATGCTCACCGACCTGCTGCATCACCAGCACACAGGCACGCAACATGCCATTAACGGCGACATTACCATCCGCAAAGGAGATGACCGGCAGCTGGAACTGATGACCTTTTTCCTGTTGCAGGGCGTAATGCCCTGGTGGGCTACTGCCGCCGAACGCGCGCAACCGGGAGATATCATCCTGCAGCTGTCTAAATCGGCTCCGGGCAAACTGGCGGATTTTATCCGCAGTATCGGACGAAGCCGCAGTGTAAGGGAACGGATCGTATGGCAATTTTCCGTTACTGTACTGCAAGCTATTGTAACAGTGCTGGAGCCCGCGGAAGCCCTGTTCATTATTGCCGGCAGCCGCGAAATATTGCTATTGCAACAACAACAGCAATTACTGCAAACAGAAACCAGTGAACTGGAAAAAGCGGTATGGCTGTTCATGCTCACCTATCTCATTATGGAGCGGGGCAGTAATTTTAACCGCAGGGAATTTGTGCGCAGCAACCTGTTGCAGCTGGCCCGGCATTTCAATCTTTCTTATGAAACCATACTGGCATTGTTTTACGATGCGTGGTGGCGCTATAAATCATCGATGCCCGAAACAGGATTGGGTAGTTATATTAAATCCCTTTATGAGGAACTAACTATTACCCCCCAACGAAAACACATCAGCAGCGGTGATCCATCTTACAAAAAACTGATGGCAGACACCGGCGAGCAAATTAACGTGCTCCGTTATTATTTGCTGTATGGCGCTATTCCCTGGTGGGCGCCGGGTGTTACCCCTGCATCGCTGCAGCAGATGTTTGCAAATACCGGCTACCGTTCCGCCGCTTCATTAAAGCAAATGCTGCAGGCAGTATTGCAGCACCCAACCGCCGTCGGCAGATGGAATAACCTGATGCAAACAAATGCAGCTGTTGTAGAAAAAACCGGGTATTTACGGGAGATAAAAAACTGGGCGGACCACACTATTGCTGCGGCGCCCTTCGCCCCGGACACTCCTGCAAAACGGCTGTTGCTCCGCGATGTGATCCTGCACT
>JBCNPS010000497.1:0-5622 GCA_039593235.1 Chitinophaga sp.
CGCGGCGCAGCGTCAGCGTAATCGGCCCGATATGAAAGCCCTGCTCGCCATAGTGAAAACAGACGTCGCGCAGTTCCAGCGTCTGCCAGCTCGACGCGGCAACGGGCGCAGCGAAGATCTTCACAGATCACCTTTGTTATGCCTGCGTCCCTGTAATATTGCAATCCTTCCGCCGGGTGCTCCAGCATGCCTTCTTCCCGGCTGGTTTCGGCGGGCGACATAGTAGGCGGCAGGTATATCAGCCACCTCGGGTTAATAGCAAAGCGGCTCATGACCTCCAGCGCCGCAATGCTGTTTTCTTCCCGGATAGTGATGCTGTGGCTATAACTGGTTTCCAGGATCTTCTTCCCGGTAAAATCTTCTATATCGAGTACATTATCATATTGCTGCGCTACACTCAATGCACTTTCCGCGTTATAGCCTATAGGACGCGCGGGCACCGCATACTGCTCCTGTGCAGGTACCGCTACCAGTACTCTTTCCGGGTAACGCAATGCGGTAAGGGAAGCGCCGAATACGCAACCCGTATCTATATCGATGGTATTGTTCAAAAACTTAGCTTCCGGTACCGGTGTGTGGCCATATACCACCATGGCTTTGCCTTTGTATTCCAGCGCCCAGTTGTATCTTACCGGCAAACCAAATTCATCTGTTTCACCGGTGGTTTCGCCATACAAACAAAACTCCCTTACGCCGCCGGAGCCACGCCCCTGCATGTTTTCCTTTAAGCCGGCATGGGCTACCACCAGTTTACCATCGTCCAGCACATAATGACTTACAAGGCCGTCCAGGAACAGCTTTACTGCTTCGAGAAACTCCGGTGTTTCCCCCGCCAGCTGGGTTACGGTTTGTTCAAGGCCATGCCGCAGCTGTACATTTTTACCATTCAGGTAACGCAGCAGTTTGGCATCATGATTACCTGGCACACAAAGCGCCTGCCCGTTATTTACCATGTTCATCACCAGCCGCAATACCTGCGGTGATTTGGGGCCACGGTCTACCAGGTCGCCTACCAGCACCGGTTTGCGAAAATACGTGTATCCTTCCACGTTAGTAGTTGCCGGCGCGCTGATCAGCGTATAATTATCTTTGTCTACCTGGTAACCCAGTGTATCCAGTAAGGTACACAACTCGTCATAGCAGCCGTGTACATCTCCGATAATATCAAAAGGCCCGTGATCCTCCTTCTTATTATTATACAAAGGCGTACGGGTAATGGCTTCCAATGCGGCTACCTGTTCCGGTGAATGAAATTCAAACACATGCCGGAACCCCTCTTCGCGGAGGTGGCGGATCCCGCGCCGGAGCTGGCTGATCTGCTGCGGGATCACGTGCGTGCCGAAGTTACGGTCGCTACGCAGGGTGTTGCGTTCCCTGCATACCTGTTCCGCCATATTGAGCACAATAGCCACAGGCAGCACATGGTATTCCCTTGCCAGTCTTATCCATTCCTTACGGGCTTCGGGCTGTACGTTAGTAGCATCAATCACCGTAAGCAGCCCAAGTTTCAGCCGCTTTGCCGCTATAAATCTTACCACTTCAAAAGCATCGGCAGAAACGGCCTGGTTGTTTTCATCATCGCTGATCAAACCCCGGCAAACATCTGAAGAAATAATTTCAGTAGGTTTGAAAAACCTGCGGGCAAATGTGGACTTACCGGCCCCTGATGGGCCGATCAATAATACCAGTGATAGTTCCGGTATGGAGATATGTGATAATTGTTTATTTCTTTGGGACATAAAATTCCTCTCTGATTCTGATCAGCAGTGATGCAGCCAGCTCCGGGTCAGGCTGATCCGGAAGATCTGAAGCCGCATACAGCTGTTCCATGTCATTTAATTTACGGGTAGCCATTTCCAGCAGCTCCTCATAGCTGAACTCCCCGTTGCGGATACGCAACAGGAAATCGCGGTCGTTGCGGAATACACGTACCTCCTTATGCAATGCAATTTCTTCTGCCATGGTAAGAAGGCGAAAAGTATGCATCATGTGTTTACTGTCGTAATCTGCGCCCAGTTCCCGGTTATGTTCATAACGGGCCTCATTGCGCAGCTCCACCCATTGCCAGTAGGCGGCGAAGTCTTTACAATACACCGTATAGCCGTCCTTGTTAAACTGCATAATGGCCAGCGGGTCTGCGCCTTTCGGAATGCTGCTGAGCTGTACATCATTGGCGTCTGCACCGGAAAAGATCCCTTTAAAAGTAACCCCAGGTTCAAACTGCCTGTAGTGATACAAAGCATATACATCCCGGAAATGATCGATCCGGGCAAGGCCGCAATCTTCCTGCACGAGATTATTTTCGTGCAGCCATTCCCGTAAGGGAACACTTTGGGCGCCTGCTATTACGTAGCAGAACTCAATAATTTCTTTACGGGTTGTTCCGTGCGATTGGTTAATCTTCTTATTCAGTCCTTTTGCTTTCTTTATCTGTGTTTTGGCATAGCCTGCGAATGTTTCCAGGCATAGCTTCGACAGGAAATCCTCCGGCCGTACCAGGTTCATCAGCGGATGCCTGAACAGCTGGTTGCCATTGGTGGTACTCAGCAGCTCCAGGATATTGGGATTGTTTTTTTCCAGCAGTTCCAGGAAACGTTTTATTTCAAAGTACACTTCATCGTTGCTTTCATTGGCCACCTGCGGCGTGTAGGTCATGCCATACAATTCCTTTTGCGGCAGTATAAACACGCCTTTGATATCCGTATCAGAAGTGGGCACCTGCAGGTTATATGCCTTACTGCCGCTGATGCATTCCAGCAGGATGTATTCCCGTTGTTGTTGCAGTGATTCAAAAGTCATACGAAATATATTTCCGGAAAAGCTGGTCCAGCTCCGTGGTATCATTCTTTACTGCGGGCAGCTCCGCCGCCTGCATTTTACAATCTTCCAAGGCATAAGCCATCCACTGGTGCAGTGCCGGATCCGGCGCCACGGTGGCTTGTTCGTCGGCCCCGGCTTTTATCTCCAGCAGTTTATCAATAGTAGCCTGGATAGCGGCATCCGTTATCAGCATACGCAATGGTGCAAACTCCATGGGCGGCACGCCTTTACAGGCCAGGATCCACTGGCAGGCCAGCAGCGGGCGTAATACATAAAAGTACTTCTTCAGTTTCACTGCTTCTCCCTGTAGTTCATTGGAGAAAACGTTGAAGGCCATGGACAGGTAGTGATGACAACCCGAACGTGGAGAGAAATATTTCTCCATGAGCCCGGTCATGGTTTGTTTGAAGTCTGTTTCCTCCTGGTAAATAATAGGCGATTGCAGCCATTCGTACAGCGGGGCATTGGATTTCAGGAACAGCTGTAATCCTTTGCGGATATCCCATCCGCTGATATCAAGCACTTCATCAACAGGTAATTCAATTACATCCCGTGGCTCTGTAATACTCAGGTAATTATCCCGGCGCCGGGTATAAATATAGCGCACATCGTAATCGCTATCCGGTGACGCAAAGCCCCAGGCGCGGCTGCCCGATTCGCATGCGTACAATACTTTTACCTGGTGTTCCTGTTCCAGTTCCTTTATCTTTTCTAAAATAATGTCTCTCATAATGATCGTTTAAATAAAGCCAGTTGGCTGGGCCCTCCCAGCGTTTCATCTGTTTCTCCCAGTGGCCGGAAGGATACCGTGTAACCAAATTGTGCGGCCACGCGGTTAGCCCATGTTTCAAATTGTGCACGCGTCCATTCAAAACGGTGATCGCCGTGCCGGAATGCGCCGGCAGACAGCTTTTCGTACAACACATTGTATTCAGCATTCACCGTAGTAATGATCACGTGTAGCGGGCGTGCATATTCAAATACTACTTTTTCCAGGGCCGATAACCGTGGTTCGTCCAGGTGTTCAATCACTTCCACCAGTACGCCGGCATCAAAACCTGCAAGGCGTTTATCCCTGTACGTTAGTGAGCCATGGATCAGTTGTATGCGGTTGCGTTGCATATCAGGAAGGCGGTCCAGCTTCAGTTTATCCTGTGCCACTTCCAGCGCATGATAACTCACATCCATACCCAGGATCTTTTTGAACTGCGGTTTTTCCATGAGCAGGCGGAGCAGCTTTCCTTCCCCGCAGCCCATATCTGCTACTGTTGCCACATTCAGTTCCTGGAGTATATCCCTTACCGTTAGTAAGCGCAGATCATGCAGTTTTACTTTATCTTTTGCCGGTTTTTCCTCCACCGGCAATACCTCGTCTTTCATGATCAGTTCCAGCGCCTGTTTGGCCAGTGGTGCAATATTCCGGAGATAACGCCGGGTAATGAGTTCTTTGGCGGGATGTGTATCCAGCCAACCCTCTCCTTTCTCCACCAGCTTTTCAATTTCATGCCCTCCCACGAAATAGTGTTTGTCGTTGTCGCATACCGGCACCAGGATATACAGCTGTCTCAGGATCGTTTTCAGCGGCAGCGTATGACGCAGGGTTACATTGAAGTAACGGCTTTGTCCCCATGCGGGATATTGTTCATCGAGCAGGTGCGACTGCAGCTCTATTTCATAACCCAGTGGTTCAAAGAACTGCCGTAGCAATGGCTCACCACCTTTTACCGGTAAAACGGACAGGTTTATTTCAAACGGAATCGCCTCCTCTACCAGGTGGGGCTTGTCTTTACAGCGGCCGTTCATGGCAGTGGCATAGGCCTGTGCAATAGCCGCACTCATAAACGAGGATGCCACATAAGGGCGGTCGTTCACATATTGTTCCAGTGCAAAGTCGTTGCCGTTCCCATTTCCACGTACCAATCGTACAGGATCAATATCCAGTAACAAAGCGGCGGTGCAGGAATGGTCTGTTGCTTCCGGGTAAAAGATATGCGCACTCCCTGCAGTCAGCTCAACGGTTTGCACTTTTGCGGGATGTTTGTGCAACAGATAACCCAGGTCTGTAGCGGGGTAACGTTTAGTAGTAATAGTTAATAACATCGGTCTGCTGTGTTCTTCCCGGAACACTCTTTTTATAGTAATAGTGCCGAAGATATTATTTTTTGTGTGAGAATAGCGTTAAATATTTTGTTATTTAAATTAGTCTACTATATTTGTAGACTTATATTCAAACCTTTAAATCTTCCGGTTATGTCCAATAAGCCATTACATTTCGACACCTTACAGGTACATGCAGGTTATCAACCTGAATCCTCTACCCATGCGGCCGCAGTGCCTATTTATCAAACCACTTCCTATACGTTCGACAGTGCGGAGCATGCGGCGGACCTGTTCCAGCTAAAACAGTTTGGCAACATTTACACCCGTATCATGAACCCTACCACGGATGTATTTGAGAAAAGAGTGGCGGCACTGGAGGGCGGTGTAGCCGCACTGGCAGTAGCTTCGGGGCAGGCGGCACAGTTTATAGCGCTGCATAATATCCTGTTGCCCGGAGATAATTTTGTAACCTCTTCCTACCTGTACGGCGGTACTTTTAACCAGTTTAAGGTGAGTTTCAAACGTATTGGCGTGGAGGCCCGTTTTGCGGATCTTGATAACCCGGAAAGCTTTGAGGCATTGATCGATGAAAAAACAAAGGCGATCTATGTGGAAACCATCGGAAACCCGGGGTTTGCCGTTCCTGATTTTGAAAAGATCAGCGCCATTGCACGTAAGCATGATATTCCGCTGGTGGTGGAC
>JBCNPS010000498.1:0-5614 GCA_039593235.1 Chitinophaga sp.
TTGATTCGCGGGGAGTGAATCACAAAACAACACCAATATGAAAACAACCAAAGGAGCCGCCTTCCTAACCTTTCTTGCAGTGGCACTGGCCATGACCACAGGTTGCAGCCACGACAACAACGATCCCGTAGATCCCCCTGCCGCCGCTGCTACTATTACCGTATCAGGTAAAAACCTGGTGCTCGCCGGTGGGCAGTCGTTCATCCTGCGTGGCATCAATTATCCCATTATTGATGAAGGATTACCAACGCTGGGAAGCGCAGCCCGTTATAAGTTTAAAATTGACGAAGCCGCGAAAACCGGCGCCAATGCCATCCGTATTCAATGGTACACCAACGGCACCCATTGGCTGGATGATGCAGGTGAAGGAACACCCGGAACGGTAGATGGACTGCTGAACAACGGAACGTTAAGTAACATCATCGGATATTGTTACGAAAAGGGCATGATCCCCATCCTGGTGATCCAGAACACCGTATGCAAAAGCGACTGGAATTATTTTAATACGGTAGCCCTGCCCTGGTGGAAAAAGCCGGTAGTAATTGATCTTATCAATAAACACAAGAAATACCTGATCGCTAATATTGCCTGTGAATTTGGAGAGGTGGAATGGGCTGCCGATCCCGTAGCTGCGAAAGGTATTTTCAAAAGCAATTATATCCAGGCGGTGCAGCAACTACGTAGCGCAGGCATCACCATTCCGCTGATGATCGATGCGCCGGATTGCGGCACTTCGTCTTCAGCGCTTGCCGCGGTAGCAAAAGATATTCTCAATGCCGACCCCAATAAAAATATTATTTTCTCCGCACATACCTATTGGGCAAATTATGCCAATACCGCCGCTGCGGTTAAAACAAAACTGGATGAGATCAATAACACCGGTACCTGTTTTGTTTTCGGAGAAGTAGGGAACTGGCAGGATGGTAATGTTTGCTGCGTCTATGACATCACCAATCTATACCGCATCATTCTGGGAGAAGCCTGCAACAGGGGCATCGGATGGCTTGCCTGGGCCTATAGCCAGGATTGCTGTAAACCACGTGAAATGACCACCAATGGTGAATTTAGTACGCTGACCCCTTATGGCAATGATATCATTAACAATGCTACCTATGGATTAAAATCCGGGGGATCCTGTGCGGCGCAACCTTTGCCCCGGTAACTTTAAAGAAAGCAGCAGGGCAGAAACATAGGAGGATAACTGTAAATGTTTGTAAATTTAAATAAAAAACGGTGGCTTTACCGCGGATGATATCGCATGCACTGTTTGGGTTGATATGCTGTAGCTGCTTTACTTTTCAAGGAAGCGTGTACGGCCAGGATCACTACAGGAAACAAACCCTTAACTACATGGACGGACTTCCGTCCGATTACGTAAATGCCGCTATCCCTGATTCATCCGGTTATTTATATATCGCGTCGCAAAGAGGCATTTCCATTTATGATGGCTACCGCTTTGTGAACCACCCGTCAGTGCAATCGGGGGTAACCGATTTATTCCTGGATCATAATGCCTTTTACTTTTATGACGACGGAGGACTGAACCGGTTGCAGGGCTTTTATAAGCCGCCCCGGCTGCTGACGGCAAATATCTTTACGGATACCGATCCCAATAACGATGCCTATAGAAATATTTTTGTCGATAGTAAAGGAAGAATATGGTCAACAGACTTTAACTATGTAAAATATTACCTGCCCAAAACATGTAAGATCTCTTCATTTCTTATTGGACCGGATAATAAAGATGTGGAGATAAATACCGATATACTGGAAATCGGCGGCAACATATGGGTGGCCGCAAGATCGGGGCTTTGGGTATGGAATGAAGCCGCCAACAAACTGGCGCTGCACCCGGCAACAACCATCAACAGGTTAAGCTATGAAAGCGCCATCCGGGTAAGTGATGAAGAAGTGATCCTGGCCGCCACTGATGGAAAGTTGATCCGGGTAAAGCCGGCAACAGGGGAATCAGAATATCTTCCATCACTCCCCAACCACGAGGTAGTACGGGGATTTTTGCATACTTCAAAAGGGCTCTTTCTGTATACCACCCAAAAAATATATTACCGGGAGAACAATAACTACCAGGAGGTTTGCAGTATTGATGCAGCGGTGATCAATGGCGTAAGTTTTGATGCACGTACCAATCTCTTCTGGGTGGCTACCACAAAAGGACTGGTAAAACTAACCCCGCTTCCCGACGCACTTGAAACGCTTACCATTCCCCGGGCAAATGAAAAAGAGGACCCGGTGATCTCGGTGGTGGAACAGCAATCAGGTGGGTTGTGGATGCTTACCAGGTCGGGAGATGTTTGGTTTTACGACAACGGATCATGGGAGAAGCGCTTTGCAGCACAGGCCGGCAACAAGTGTTATGCGCTGGATGAAGTGGACCGCCAGGTAATGTTATCTACCAGTATGGGCGTGTTTCTTTGGCAGGATAGACATTTTCAGCCGCTTCATTTACCGGGCCTGCAAATAAAGAGCGCCATACGCAAGGTATTGATCACCCCGCAGAACGAATGCTGGGTCGTTTTCTCGGGCCAACCCATTGCGCGGTACAGTTATCCCGGTCTTAAAAAATTCTCCAAAGCATTTAACAACGACAGCGCTTTCTGGACCGGCAACACCTGGAACGATATAATGGTGGATAACAGCGGCGTCATCTGGTTAGCCGGATGGATGCCCAAAGCCTGGGGCATTGCACGCTACGACCCGGCTAAAAATCAATTTATTGAGATTTCTGATACCAGCATCAATAAAAAAGACCTGGGCGTGTTTGTGGGGGATTACTACAACAGCATTGGCCAGGGGGCAAACGGCAGTTTGTTGTTCTCCGCCTACGGCGGATGGAACCGCACAGATGAAAAAGGGAAGATCATCCAGAAGGTAGATACACATACCTATGGTATAACGGATACTTATGTGGTGGGTATTTCGGAAGACCGGCACGGGAATGTATTTTTCGGTACCCGCGAAGGATTGCAGGTATGGCTGAAGGAAAAGAATAAGGTAGTACGGCTTTCACAGATAGATGGTTTGCCTACGGATTACCTGGTAAATGCCCATAAAAAATTACTCAATGGAAAGCTGGCCCTGGGTATTCCAAACGGGCTATTGCTGATAGACACTGATAAGATGCTGCAAACCCGGTTAACCAACCGCCTGCGCCTCACCCAGGCAAGAGTAAACGATGTTTTCAGGCCGGGTAGCAGTACCCGCATTGAATTGTCCAGGAAAGAAACGTCCCTATACCTGTTTTTTTCCGACCTGTCGTACCTGGACCGGTATAAAGTTCAGTTCAGGTATAAATACAATGATGAGAATAACTGGCACGACCTGGGGCATCGCCCGGAACTATCGCTGGATCATATTGCTCCCGGGGAATATGCTATTACCGTAGAAGTAGCTGATAACCTTGCTAACCTGCAGCAACAAACGCTGACGCTGTTTGTAACAGCCCATCCTGCATGGTGGCAAACCTGGTGGTTCCGTATTGCTGCACTGCTCCTGGTGGCCGGCCTGGTGGTATTCCTGATAAAACGGAGAATAAAAAACATCTGGCGGGAAGCGGAATTAAGACACCGGATCGCCGAAACAGAAATGATGGCGCTGCGGGCGCAGATGAACCCTCATTTTATTTTCAACTGTATTAACGGTATCGATGCGCTGATACAGAGCAATGATAAATACCATGCAACGGTGTACCTGAACAAATTTGCGAAGCTGCTGCGCAATGTGCTGGACAGCTCCAAACAGAACGTGATCAGCCTGGCGAAAGACCTGGAAACGCTGCAATTATATATCGACCTGGAACAGCTCCGGGATGAGAATAAATTCACCGCATCTATCAGGGCAGATGAATCCCTGCTGCTGGACGACTACCAGGTGCCGCCGCTGGTGGTACAGCCATATGTTGAAAACGCCATCCTGCATGGACTGAGATATCGGCCCGACAACAATGGCAGGCTCACGATTACGGTAACCAAAAACGAAGAACACATTGAATATGTTATTGAAGATAACGGTGTAGGCAGGGACACCATCAGGAGCGGAAGTAAGAGAAATGACCATTCCTATGGCATGCAGATGGGGGAAGACAGGGTAAGGTTTTTTAATAATGAAGAATATGCCTCTGTAGCCGTAACAGATTTGAAGAACGAAGGAAAGCCCGCCGGCACCCGGGTTCAGGTACTATTAAAAATTCAGTAATGCTGACAGCCATAATTATTGATGACGAGAAAAAAGGCCGCGTTGCCTTACGGGAAAAACTGCACGACTATTGCCCGGAAATAGAACTGATCGGTGAAGCGGCAGACGGTACAGAAGGTCTGCATCTTATCAGGGAACAAAAACCGGATATCGTTTTCCTGGATATTGAAATGCCAAGTATGAACGGCTTCGAAATGCTACATCTGCTTCCACAAAAGGATTTTCACCTTATTTTCACTACCGCTTATAATCAATATGCCATCAAGGCTATCCGGTATGCGGCGTTTGATTACCTGCTCAAACCTGTTGACATTGAAGAATTGAAATCAGCCATTGGTAGGGTGAGGGAGCAATCGCAGGAACATACCGAAGAAAAGCTGCAGGTACTGCAGCAAAACCTTGACACCAGGCCCCTTTTGGGTAAGATCGCCATTCCCACCGGGGACGGCCTGCTTTTCTTCACCATCACGGATATTGTATATCTTGAAGCAAAGAGTAATTATACCGCTATTCATTTCGCCAACCATCCCAGTTTGCTGGCGAGTCGTACTATGAAAGACTTCGAAGAATTATTACCGGCAGACCTGTTCTTTCGCACGCATCATTCCTACATTATCAATCTCCGTTATATCAAGCGTTATATCCGTGGCGAAGGCGGACAAATAGAGCTGGAAAACGGCGCCTATGTAACCGTAGCGCGGCGGAAAAAGGAGGAGCTGCTGAAAAAGTTCCGATAAAAAAATCCAGCAATGTCCATGTTACAGGAATCACTGGATTTTTGCATTATTAAACAGGTTGATTTATTATTCTGAATCAGTTCTTTCTCCGGTTATCAATAGAGAACCTGCCTGCACCGGTTAACATCAGCGAAACCAGGCACGCTATATACAAAAGGTTTATTTCATATCCCGGAGGCCCGAACCGTGGCCCCGCAGGCGTTAATCCAATTGTATTTACCGAACTGAATCCGTAATTTATATGGATGGTCACCATAGCTGTCAGCATGGTGATAATAAGTGGAATAGCGATAATTGACACAAATGCTCCCAGCAAAAGAGCTAATCCGCCCAGCAGTTCTATATAGGGTACTATGATTGAAGTTATATGAGGGAAAGGCACACCTGTCTGCGTCAGCAGTTTTTCAAACCCGCCGGTGCCACGACTGATTTTGGCCCATCCATGCACCATGAACCCAATCCCTGTAATTAAACGCAGGCATAAAGGGGAAAGATCACTATAATACTTGTTTACTTTTTCCATCCGGTAATGTTGAGGTTCAAAGGTAAAAGAATAGACGGTCAACCTGCATGCCCGTATTTCCCGCTGATTTGATCGTTTTTCCCGGCAACCTTCCTGCTTTAACAAATAAAATAACTATATTAGTTCACGCTATAGCTCTGTG
>JBCNPS010000499.1:0-5611 GCA_039593235.1 Chitinophaga sp.
TTATAACTAATATCGGTTTACTCAATTTCTGCGCTATTTGAGGCCTAAAATAATATTAAGGCGGCGAAATTCTAAATGCATAATTTATCCCGGTTGCCGGAAAAGCCTTTAATTTGTTTTTTGTATTGATTAAACCTGCTATATGATAAAGCATGTCGCCATGTTTATAACAGCCACAGTGGCTGCATCCGTTGTATATCTCCCAATGGCCAGCGGCCAGCAAACACTCCGTCAGCAAATTGCAGGCATTGCCGGAAATATATCAGGAAAAGTTGGGGTATATGCAGAAATCCTGGAAACAAGGGACACGGTTTCGTTGAACCGCGACGGACATTTTCCTATGCAAAGCGTGTACAAATTCCCGATTGCCATGGCTATGCTCCACCAGGTAGACCTGCGCCGGTTCCGCCTGGATCAATCCGTTCATGTTACTAAAAACGACCTGATACCGCGAAACGGGGCAAGCCTGATCCGGGATCTGCATCCTGAAGGGAATTTTGACATGACATTATCGGAACTGATCGGTCATAATATCCGCGCCAGCGATGGCAGCGCCTGCGATGTATTGTTACGCCTGCTTGGCGGCACGGCCAATGCAGATGCGTATGTACGCAGTCTTGGCGTGAAACAGATTGCCATTGCTACCACCGAAAAAGTGCAGGTGCCCAATGAAATGATCCAGTATAAGAACTGGGCCACGCCCATGGCTATGACGCAGCTGCTGAAAATATTTTACATGGAACCGGTATTATCCGACAGCAGCAAAAACTATTTAATGGATCTTATGATCACGTCAAAACCCGGGGCAAAAAGATTGAAAGGATTACTGCCTGCAGGCACGGTGGTGGCGCATAAAACCGGTACATCCGGTACCAGTAACGGGTTGACCCGTGCCACCAATGATGTGGGGATTATTACATTGCCAAACGGGCGGCATCTGGCTATTACGGTATTTGTAGCTGATTCGAAAGCCAGTGAAGAGGAGCGGGAGGGAACCATCGCTAAAATTGCGAAGGCGGCGTATGACCACTGGAGTAAATAAAAAAAGGGGCTGACTAAAAAGTAAAATGAAGACGCTGAGAATCGCGTAAACGTCACCTACCCGGCAGGAGGTCCCCTTTTTAGTCAGCCCCTGCTGAAAATTATTTCATGTATTTCTTATACTCGTTTTCAATATCCATGATATCTACTTTATGGAGTTTGTCGCCATCAAATAGCCACATTTCCCAATTGTATTTTACATCGCTGAGATTAAGCGTGGTGGCGCCTCCTTGGGCAGCATGAAAACTGATCTTTCCCCCGGTGGGCTCAATGATCTTTACACCTTTTTCTTCGAGAAAGGCGCGCGCATCCGTCATGTAGTTCTGGTAATCTTCATTGATCGTATAAAACGCTTCTTCCCCGTTATCTTTTTTAAGATGTTCGAGCTGGATACTATCGGGCGTATGCAGTATGGCGCAGGGATCTTTAATCTGGCTGGCGCTTTCAGTAATGGTTTGCGCCGGCGGTGCGGCATCTGTCGGAACTTTTTCCTCCGGTGTTTTACTTTCGTGGCAGGCTGCAAAAGTAAGGAGTGTTACAGGTAAAATAAGGTGCTTCATGGTTTTCATAGTCATAGTTGTTTGGCATATCCGTTACACTTTACGTAGTGCAGGCGCCTAAAGATAGTATAAAATATGCCGGATGCAATTATGCAGGTATGTTCATACATGGTAGCTGATGTAGCAGGAGAAGTTGTAAGAACAGCCTGTTTAAAAATGGCAGGGCCGCGCCGGCGACTTACCGGAACCGCAGTTAACCGTGAAAAATGGCTCTCCCGAAAAAAAAAATTCATCGAAATATTTCGATATTTCAAAAATAGTATTACTTTTGTTCTATGGATTTAGCAGTTATAGAAAAAGCAGCAAATGCCATCGCCGACAAACATCGATTATCTATTATAATGGAGGTTGTTAAGAAGGGAAAGCTGGTTTGTGGTGATGTGTGCGGGTTTACGTGTTTGTCGCAGCCTACGGTGTCGCATCATGTAAAGATCCTGGTTGATAGTGGGGTGCTGCATTCCGTAAAAAATGGAAGATCACTGGAGCTCACGCTCAATAAGGAGATGATGAAACAATTGTCGATGTTCTTTTTACAGTTGAGTTAAATAAAGTACAAAGGGGCTGGGGTGCTACCGGGCGGGTAACCAACAGCTTTTTTTATACTTATATATATTGATACTTTTAAATTAATTGATTGATGAAGAGATAATTTCTCTTTTTTTTGAAAATTAAATATTGATAAACTTAAATAAATCAATAGAATGGATCAGTTACAGAATAAAACAGCGGTTATCACGGGCGGTAACAGCGGTATAGGATATGCAACAGCAGCAGATTTTCTGGCAAAGGGAGCAAAGGTATTAATTACAGGACGCAAGCCGGAGGCCGTACAGCAGGCCGCAGCAGCGTTGGGAAAGGCAGATAGTTTTATTGCAGACCAGGGAAAGATAGAAGATTCACAAAAACTGGCGGCGTATGTACGCGACCGTTATGGTAAAATAGACATCCTGTTTGTAAATGCAGGCGTAGCGGCAATGGAACCATTTGCCGGTGTAACGGAAGCCTCCTTTGATACAGTGATGGACATTAACCTGAAGGGCGCCTTCTTCACTGTGCAGCATTTGCTGCCATTGATCAACGACGGTGGTACCATTATTTTACTGTCGTCTGTAAATGCGTACGCAGGTATGCCGGGAGCATCGGTATACAGCGCCAGCAAAGCGGGCCTTAATTCGCTGGGACGTACCTTATCAAGGGAGCTGGCTTCCAGGAAGATCCGGGTAAATATTGTAAACCCGGGACCGGTAGCTACCCCCATTCTTGAAAAGGCAGGTATTCCAAAAGAAGCGATCAATGAAGAACAACTAGCGAAGGCATTACCAATAGGCAGGATAGGACAGCCGGAAGAAATCGCCAAACTGGTTTCTTTCCTGGCATCAGACGACGCATCTTTTATTACAGGTGCAGAATACAATATCGACGGGGGAATTATTACGCATCCATTAATTGGTTAACCTTTCAAACAAACATCATTCATGTCATCTCTGAAAGATAAGATAATTGTTATCACTGGTGGTAACAGCGGAATAGGATACACAACAGCAAAGGCATTTCTGGCAAAAGGAGCAAAGGTGTTGATAACAGGCCGGAAACCTGGTGCGGTACAAAAGGCCGTACACGCACTGGGCCACCCGGCAGAAGGTTTTAAAGCAGATCAGTCGGACATGAATGATATACGGCGCCTGTACGAATACCTGCAGGGCCGTTTCGGGAAAATAGATTCCTTATTTGTAAATGCTGGTGTGGCGAAATTAGCACCGTTTGAAACGGTAACAGAGGCGCAATACGATGAATTAATGAACATTAACTTCAAAGGTGCTTATTTCACCATACAGCAATTACTTCCCCTCATCAATGATGGTGGTTCTATCACACTGTTGTCTGCATTGAACGCATATACAGGAACGCCCAACGCAGCCGTATTATCGGCCAGCAAAGCAGCGCTGAACTCATTGGGCAGAACCTTATCGAGGGAACTGGCGGACAGGAAAATACGGGTGAATACGGTGAACCCGGGTATTATCAGTACGCCGCTACTGGAAAAAGCAGGGCTGCCGGATGAGGCGAGAACGCATCTCAGCAACATCACACCCCTGGGCAGGTTAGGGCAACCGGAAGACATTGCCAGCCTTGTCACTTTCCTGGCATCGGACGATGCCTCATTTATTACTGGTGCAGAATATAATGTAGACGGCGGCCTTATGGTACATCCGTTGATCGCTTAATAAATGATCCTGGCGTTGCAGTGTGCAGCATTGTGCAAATGCTGCACCGGCAGCGGGGACCGAAGCGGAGGTTGTCTGACTCAGGATTTTGATGATTACGCTGATTACGCTGATTTTATTTTTAGCGTCTGGAGATAATTTTGAGAGATATTAGCGAATCCGCTTCTATCTTCCCAAATCCTTTTAAATCCAAAGTAATCAAATCAGTGTAATCAGCGAAATCATCAAAATCCTGAGTCAGACAAAACTCTTGATTTACAGTTAACGGTTGTTTAGGATGTTTGCAAACCCCTTTGGTTGTTACGCCGGGTACCGCTTGCTATACGGGTACCTGGCGGCAACTTAAAAAGATATAAGTTGTAGGTTTAACAGCGGCCGGAATAGTCTTATTCCGGTCTTCGCTTTTTTAGCCCATTTTCCTGATCAGTTTCCCCAGTGTTTTCAACCCGTCATCCACCTGTTTACTCCATACGGGGCCAAAGCTGATGCGCAAACAGTTGTTGTATTTATTCTGTAAAGAGAAGATCCGGCCAGGGCAGAAGCTGATCTTATGTTTCAGCGCCTGCTGGAACAGTTCAAAGGTATTAATGGATTCATCGAGTTCTATCCATAGCACGCAACCTCCCTGTGGCCGTGATATCCGGGTGTTCTCCGGGAAATACTCACTGATGGCCTGCGAATACCGTAAACACTGCGTGTGCAGCACCTTCCGCAAGTTGCGCAGGTGAAATTCATAGCGGCCTATTTCCAGGAAATGCCCTACCGCCGCCTGTGGTAGCGAAGCGCATGCAATAGAATGGTTCTGTTTCATTAACAGCACCTTTTCCTTGTATTTACCCGGTATGGTCCAGCCCACGCGGTAGCCCGGCGCCAGCGATTTTGAAAAGGAATTGCATAGCAGCACATGACCGTATTTATCAAACGTTTTGCAATTGGCAGGACGTTGCTTGCTGAAATAAAGATCGCCGTAAATATCATCTTCTATCAACGCGATATCATACTTCACCATCATATCTACCAGCGCCTTTTTATTTTTATCCGGCATACAGGAACCCAGCGGGTTGTTATAGTTGGTTACAAACAAACAGGCTTTGATCTTATGACGGGGAATGGCTTTGTCGAGGTATTCCAGGTCAACACCGGAAACGGGGTGGGTAGGCACTTCCAGCACTTTTAACCCCAAACTCTCCGCCAGCTGCATAGAGCCGTAATACGCCGGGCTTTCAATGGCAATGGTATCACCCGGGCTGGTGATGGCCGACAGGCACAGTGTAAGCGCATCCATACAACCGCTGGTAGTGATCACATCGTCTTCCGTGTAAGCTCCGCCCCACGCGAGCGACATACGCGCTATCTGCCCGCGCAGCAGCTTGTTGCCCTGCAACTCTTCGTACCCGATACCATTGTTGGGTAATTCCCGCAGCGCATGTACCACCGCCTTCGCCATTTTGGCGGCAGGCATCAGTCCCGGCGGCGGCGTGGCCACAGAGAAATTCAGGATATTCGGATTCCTCATATGGCTGAACACTTCCATCACCATATCGCTCACCGTAGCTTCGCTGGCCTTCTTTACCGGCGCACAGGTGCCCGGCATAGCTGGCATACGCCTGGAATTAAAACGGATATAATAACCGGATTTGGGCCTGGATTCAATCAGCCCCTTAGCTTCCAGGTGATAGTAAGCCTGGAACGCCGTGGTTAAACTGATCCCCTGTTGCTTGCTGAGTATGCGCACAGAAGGCAGTTTCTCCCCGATTTTCATCACCCTGGATTCTACAGCTGTTC
>JBCNPS010000005.1:0-43161 GCA_039593235.1 Chitinophaga sp.
TAGCAATACAATATATATTAGGCCAGCTAGATGGTCCTCTTGAACAATGGATAAATTTTATTCAGGCAGCGCAAAAAGCAAAAATAAGCATGGAGCGACTTAACGAAATTCATAATTTAAAAAATGAGGAGGATACAGATATAGAATATATTAATGTGTTGCCTAAATCAAAAAATATTACAATTCGTAACTTGACTTTTTCGTATCCAAGTGCTGATAAAGCTTCTGTCCTGAAACAAATAAGCACTGTTATTCCCGCCGGTAAAGTGACCGCTATTGTAGGAACAAGTGGCAGTGGAAAAACAACTTTATTGAAAATACTTTTAAAAATATATGAAAAATATGAGGGCGAAATATTCGTTGGAACGAAATATAATGACGTTGATAATTCGGGATGTTCCTTAGGCTTAATAAGACATGGTCATTGGAGGAAATCCTGTGGAGTTGTTTTGCAAGATGGCTTTATATTTAATGATACCATTGCTAAAAATATTGCAGTTAATGAGGATTGTATCAATCAAAAAAGTCTAATAAATAGCTGTAAAATAGCTAATATTTATACGTTTATAAATTCGCTGCCCAATACATTTAATACTAAAATAGGAGAGAACGGCATTAAGCTAAGTCATGGTCAAAGACAACGATTATTAATCGCTAGAGCCATTTACAAAAATCCTGAATATTTATTTTTTGATGAGGCTACAAATTCATTGGATACTATTAATGAAAGAATAATTATTGAGAATCTGCATCAATTTTTTAAGGGTAGAACAGTTCTTATTATCGCACATAGACTGAGTACGGTTAAAAAAGCGGATAAAATTATTGTCCTTCAAGATGGAGAAATCATAGAAGAAGGAAATCATAATGAATTAATATTAAAAAAGAAAAAATATTACGCGTTAGTAAAGAATCAATTAGAATTTGATATTTTATAAATACTTATTATCTTAATGTTATTATTTTTATTTAAACAACCGATTATATTAATTACACATTATAAATACTATAATATGGCGTGCTTATCAGAGTCTCAAAAGGGTACAATGCTTTCAAAGGAGCAAATGAGAAAGATACTTGGTGGCTTTTCCACTACAGGAGCACCTGTTCCATGTGAATCTCTCGGAGATTGTGCACCTCCTACTTTTTGCTGTCGTATCGATCCAACTAATCCTAATTCTAAAGGTGAATGTAGACTATTAGATAGCCCTACTGGCTGTGTTGCTATATAGTTCTACACCTTTAAAATCTTATGACAAATAAAGATTAGTCTTTTACAATTTTATCGTAAGAAGCTGTTATTCCTTTTATCAGGGAAGAACTGAAGCCCTGGTGTTCCATTTCGTTCAACCCGGCAATGGTACAGCCTTTAGGCGTAGTTACCTTATCAATTTCCTCTTCCGGATGGCGGTTTTCCCGGATCAGCAGCTCTGCGGCTCCTTTTACGGTTTGCGCCGCAATTAAACTGGCGGTACGCACATCAAAACCTATTTCAATACCGCCCTGGATATTTGCGCGGATAAAGCGCAGTGCAAAGGCAATACCACAGGCGCCCAGCACAGTAGCGGCATCCATCAGCTTTTCATCTATGGTTACCGTAGCGCCCAGCTGGTCGAACATAGTTTTCACATACCGGATCTGTTCTTCCGTGGCATGTTTATGAGAAATACAGGTAATAGATTCCTGTATGGCAATAGCCGTATTAGGCATGGCCCGTACCACCGGCATACCAGGCACCACATGCTCCAGGTCGTCGATGCTTACACCGGTCACCACGCTGATCAGTATATGCTTTGCCGGGTCAAAGGAACTTTTGAACTCCTGCAATATTTCCCGCACATTGTAGGGCTTTAATGCTACTACAATTATTTCCGCTCCGCGGATGGCAATATCATTATCCGTTTCTATCTGCACTCCTGCCTCACGCAGATCAGTAAGGGTAGAGGTATCACGCTTGGTAACAATGATATCGCCGGCCTTTGAAAATCCGCTCTTCAGCAATCCCCGGGCAATGGCCGAGCCCAGATTTCCTCCACCTATAATGGCTATTTTTTTGGCTGACATAAAAAATGAAGATTACATTATAAATCGTAAGAAAGGTATAACAAATGCCGCATCCATGCAAACGGCAACGATTCATTACCTTGCAGTATGCAGGCATTACACACAGCAGCTGCGTTTTACGCGAGGATAAAAGAAGCCCACAGTGTAGCAGATACGGAAGACAAGACCCGTCACTATAAACAAATACTGGAAATCCTTTTCCGGGATCTGACCAGTAAAGAAACCCGCTCTTTCGGGAATCTTTTCGCACGTATGCAGTTTTATTTCGACCGGCAAACCGTTCCCCCGGATATCCACCAGCAACTGACCGCCCTCCGTATACTCACCAACAAAGCCACCAGGGGAATGTTTCCCCTGCAGGAAGCCGAACACCTCCTGTGCATCAAAGCCCTTACAGCAGCTGTTGCCTGGTGCTACCAGGCAACGCCACCGCCTGAACTCACTACCTTATATGCCTCCACCGGCTCACACAAATTATCGCTTGCCTGGCAGCACCGGCCCGGCAGCCTCGCCCTGCTGAAATGCATGGTAACTGCCGTTGGCGCGCTCAACACCAATACGTTGGGTAAGTATACCCTGTTACTGGATGTTAAAAATGATGAACAGGGCGATTTCCAGCTCCTGCTGGAACATATGGACCCAGCTTTGGTGGTATCCCTGCATGGCCTGCTGCGCCCGTACGACACCATTCATATACTTCATTGCCGGCAGGGTGTTAACGGTCACGAATACACGACTACCAGCGAAAGCCAGGTGGTACTGGAACCGGATCTGCTGATAGACATCAGCGACCTGGCAGAATGCTTTACCCACAAAGGTCCCAACCGGTTATTATATCTTGTTAAAAAACTTACCCCCCAGGCCTCCGGCCCGGCGGCATTCAAAGGTAACCTGGTAAATGCCCTGCTGGATGAAATGCTCCGTAACCGGGACATAGATTTCAAAAGCTCCTTTGTAGAGGCAGTGGCAGAAAACGTGCTGCAGGCAGCCGCTTACGGCCGGGAAAAGATCAATGAAATGTTCCGCGATATCCGGCAGCAACACTGGGGCAACCTGCACAATACCGTTAAGGAATTGCAGGATAAACCGGTGAGGATAGAACCCACCTTCTTCTCCGCCCAATACGGACTGCAAGGGCGGCTTGACCTCATGGCGGAAGACGACAGCGACGAATACCGGAAAGAAATTTTTGAGCTGAAAAGCGGGAAATGCCCCGACTTCAACACCTGGAAGAACCATGAAATGCAGGTGGTAGGGTATAACCTCCTGCTGCGATCGGCCTTTGGGCGGCACCGGAAGGGCGGTTCCGCCATCCTGTACTCCGCAGCTGCTACCACTCCTTTGCGTAATGTAAGTAGTACCCACCATACGGAAAATGACCTCCTGCTGTTACGCAACGAAGTTGTTGCCATGCTGCTGCGGCTTGCAGGAGGAGAGTTTGACATACTTGGCGCTATTACCACCGCAGCAGCGCTGGGCCTGCCTTCCTTCAGCGCAGCTCATTTCACCACCTTTGAACAGGCATGGCAAACAGCGCCTCCTGTGGCCAAAGCCTACTATCATGAGTTCCTTGCTTTTATGCTGCGGGAATACCTGCAGGCAAAGTGTGGCATGTTTTCAGAAATTAACCGCGAAGAAGATGCCGACGGCTTTGCTGCGTTGTGGCTGCAACAGGAAAAGGATAAGCTGTCGCGCTTCAATATCATACCGGGGCTGCGGTTCCGGGAATTTGATCCCGTTAACAGCTCGGTGTTATTTGATATAGTCGTGCCCGTTAGCCATAATTTCCGTAAGGGAGATACAGCTATTATTTATCCGCGTACCAGCACAGAATTACAACCTTTGCAGCAACAGCTGCTAAAGGGCAGGATAGAAGATCTCGGGAAAAACCAGCTGGCGTTTTCCCTGAATAACCGGCAGATGACCCTCGATTTCCTCCGGCAATTCGATGAATGGATCATTGAGCACGACATTTACGAATCCAACTACTGGACGGCCACTGCATCCCTTTTTCATGTAATTTCCCCGCTTTACCGCGAGCGCACCAATATGCTGCTGGGCCTTGCCACGCCACGCTGGTATCCTCTGCAGCATACCACACCGGCTATGTTTAATCTTAACCAGGAACAGATCGTGAAACAGGCCCTGGAAGCACAGGATTACTACCTGCTGCAGGGGCCTCCCGGCACAGGTAAAACATCTTCCATGCTTACCACCATAGTGGGAGAGATGATAAAACAGGACCACTATGTGGTGATTGTTGCCTTTACCAACAAAGCAGTGGAAGAAATATGCCACAAACTGGCCGCTAAGGATATCAGGCACCTGCGTATGGGCGGGCGTAACTCTGATGCTGCGCTTACGTTGCGGCAGTATTGTATGGAAGGCTCACTGGACGACGCCAGGAAATATATTACCGGACACCGGGTATTTGTAGCCACAGTGGCTACAATGGCTACACGGCTGGAACAGCTCACAATGATGGGGATTCCTACCGATACCTTAATTGTGGACGAAGCTTCCCAGCTAACAGAACCCCAGTTGCTGGGGCTGCTGATGCCTTTCCGGAAATTTATCCTGATAGGGGATCAGAACCAGTTGCCGCCGGTAGTGGCGCAGGAAGCCTGGTTTTGCCAGGTGAAAGACCCCTCTTTGCAGGAGCTGGGCATCCGGGATCTGCGGACCTCCATTTTTGAACGGCTGATACAACGCTGTAAAACAAGCCACTGGCGCCATGCCTGGGGCATGCTGAATACTCACTTCCGGATGCACGACAGCATCGCGGCATTGGTAAATCACTACTACGCAGGACAGTTATCTTCCGGGAAGGACGAACAAAAAGCCGGTTTTGACCCGCTTGCCGTTCAGGAACATTTAGGCTGGGAGCGGATCCTGTCTTTAGGAAGAAAAATATTTATTGGCAGCCCTTACGAGGCAAGTTCCAAAATGAATAAAACAGAAGCGCAATGGGTAGCGTCTTTATTGCATCACCTGAAAGCCCGTTACGGAGCAGGCTTCAGTAAAGACACCGTAGGAGTGGTAACACCCTGGCGAACCCAGATCAGTCTTATCCGGGAGCTGATTGCAGATGATGAAGCGCTGCAGGATATCAATATTGATACCGTAGAACGGTTCCAAGGTTCCGAAAATGACATCATCATCGTATCACTGGCAGTATATCATGCTGCGCAGGTGCAAACACTGCAATGCCTCGGGCAGTTTCAATGGGAAGAAGAGGAGATAGAGGTAGACAGGAAGCTGCTGGTAACGTTATCGCGTGCACGAAAACAGGTGATATTGCTGGGTTATGAACCGGTGCTGCAGAACAGCGCACATTACAGGAAGGTATTGGGGGAAATGACCCGGGGAGTACTCTAACGGCCGCCGCTATACGTAAAGCCGGCTTAGGCCAAGTAACAATGGCCATACTAAGTGTATGGCCATTGTCAGACAACATCATATATGATCAGTCCTGGCAAACCAGGCTTTAATCCAGTGTTACGTGTCCCCAGTTTTCACCGCTTTTGATACGGTAGAGCTGCATTTCGCTGATATCGAACTGTTCAGCGATCTGCTTCATTGTTTTCTTTCCGGGTTTGCTGAGCAGGCGTTTGATGCTCTTCACTTTGGAAACGTTTAGTTTCAGCCCTTTCACACGATTGCGTTGCTTTTCCTTGTAGGCCAGCTTAGCCGGGCTTTTTTGCTGATGTTCTTCCATTTCCTCTTTGGTGGCCCATTGAAGATTGGAAGCTTTATTGTTCTTTTTATCGTAGTCCAGGTGAATCACATATTTATGTGCCCGTCCTCCTTTTTTGCTGAAAAGTTTAGCCACTTCCCGGTGCAGGTAGAGCGACTGGTAGCTATCTGCTGGCTTTACGTTTAATACCGTATAGCCTTCCACGGTAGACCCCGTGAGCAGCTTACCATCTTCGGTACTTTCATGATAACTGATCACTCTCCCCATGTTTGAAACAGCGTATTTTTTACGCAGGGCAGATTTGTTTTTAATCTGTAAGTCTTTCCAGACTTCATTTTTCAGATTTTTAATTGTGGTCATGTGAAAGTAATTTTTATTTTTTTATATCCCGGGGTTCATCCGTTTATCCGTAAACGTTACAACCGGCCATTTCATTATCTGCCGGCAGAAAATCGTGTGCAGTTAACTGTGGAGCAGCCCTTTCGAATATATGGTCCTTGTATTGTAACACAACCGCGTCTAATACTTCCTCAATCTCAGCTAATGTATTGTAAGTTACTAATTGTTGTCTGAATTCCTTTATATGCGGTAACCCTTTGAGGTAATTTGTATAATGCCGGCGCATTTCCAGTATGCCTACCACTTCTCCCTTCCAGGCAACTGACTGGTGAAGGTGTTTTTTGCAGACTTCCACTCTCTCCAAAACAGTTGGCAGGGCCAAATGTTCGCCTGTCTTCATAAAATGCTTGATCTCCCTGAAAATCCACGGATACCCGATGGCGGCCCTTCCTATCATTACGCCATCCACGCCATATTTCTGCCTGGCGGCGATGGCCTGTTCCGGCGTACATATGTCACCGTTACCAAAGATAGGGATTTGTATGCGTGGATTGTTTTTTACTTTTCCGATAAGGGTCCAGTCGGCACTGCCTTTATACATCTGGGTACGGGTACGGCCATGAATAGTAAGCGCTTTGATGCCTACATCCTGTAGCCTTTCCGCTACGTCTTCAATATTCTTGGTTTCCTCATCCCAGCCCAAACGGGTTTTAATGGTTACCGGCAGCTTCGTGGCCTTTACAACAGCGGCGGTAAGTTTAACCATTTTAGGGATGTCTTTCAGGATACCGGCGCCGGCGCCTTTACAGGCCACCTTTTTCACGGGACAGCCAAAATTGATATCCAGCAGATCGGGGTTGGTGGCTTCTACAATTTGTGCAGCCAGCGACAGGGATTCTTCATCTCCCCCGAAAATCTGGATGCCTACCGGGCGTTCGTAATCGAAAATGTCCAGTTTTTTACGGCTTTTGATAGCATCACGTATCAATCCTTCAGAAGATATGAACTCTGTATACATGAGATCGGCCCCGTTATCCTTGCATACTGCACGAAAAGGCGGGTCGCTCACATCTTCCATGGGCGCCAGTAATAAAGGGAATTGTCCCAGTTCAATATTTCCTATCTTCACCATAATTTATATAACCAGAGCAGCTTTTGCCGGAGTTATTATTTTAATATTTTATATACTATTTCTTTTACAAGCAGGATTTCTTTGCAGTAACGGCTATCGTTCAGCAGCTGCGGTAAGCGGTAAGCATCTGCAAAAACTTAATTTCGCGCTGTAAATTTACGCAAAAAATACAGTATCTTTTTATGTCCGGTTATCTGAAGCAGTCACCCGTTTCATTGCAGTTTGTAACATTCCTGGGCTTTGCCTTTGGGTTCTTTGCCCTCTACCTTTACGGGCTCCAGGCGCTTACGCCGGGTGTAACCGGTCAAACGCTGGAAGCGCTTCAGTCGGGCACACTTACCGACCCTAACTCTATCGGCTATCTGAAAATAACACAATTCCTTTATACCATCGTGGCATTCTTTGTGCCGGCGGCGCTTTTTGCTTACCTGTGGCAACCTTATCCGGCAAAATACCTGGGATTGAAAACGCCAACAGGCTTGCAGGTAATCCTGGCATTACTGGCTATGTACGGCAGTTTACCTTTTGCCAACCTGCTGGGACAGTGGAACGAAACCTGGCCTATTTCCCAATCTGCCCGCGACCTGCAGAATATGGCCGAAAAGCTGCTGGGCGTTATGCTGAAGATGCCCACCCTGCAGGACCTGTTCATCAACCTGGTACTGGTAGCCATTGTGCCCGCCATTGCAGAGGAGCTTTTTTTCCGTGGCGTTTTTCAGCGGCTCATCATCAAAGCTACCGGGAAAGTATGGCTGAGCGTATTTATTACGTCTATCCTTTTCAGCGCCATCCACGGTGAAATGCTGGGCTTTCTGCCCCGCGTGGTAATGGGCTTTGCACTGGGCGCCATTTATGTGCTCAGCGGCAATCTCTGGCTGAGCATCTTTGCACATATCCTGAACAACGGGCTGCAGGTAACACTGTTATACCTGTTCCAACACGGAATGGTAAAGGAAGACCCGATGAAAAATACACCAGTAGAATGGTATTATATAGCATTGAGCATTCCCGTAACCATTGGGCTGTTCTGGGCGTTAAGTAAGAAATCAACGCCCATGCTGATGACAGACCCGGTAAACAGAAAGGATGGGGAAGAAGTAGAAGAAATAGGAGCAGACGAAAATTTTTAATCTTTATAAAAGATATTAAAGCAAATATTATGGAAAAAGACTGGGTGAAAGTTTTCTCAAGCGACCGGCCATTTGAAGCCGAAATAGTAAAGGGAATGTTACTGGATAACGATATTGAAGCGGTTTTACTTAACCGGCAGTCGTCGTCTTATAACATCACCCTGCCCGGACAGGTGGAATTATATGTGCATGAATCCAAGGAAAAAATAGCCAGAGACCTGGTGCATAATCACAATAACCTGCCTACCGGCGATCCGAACCAGCTGGAAGAGGAAGAATAAGTGAGATCTCCCGTAAATAGTGCCTCCCGGGTGGTTCCTGAAGGGAATTTGCTCTGTAGGGTATTTTTATCCACTTTTGCGGGTAGAATTTAATCAACAGATACAACCATAATGAAGACATTTTTCACCCGCACTGCCTCTGCGCTTGTGTTTGTGGCAGTAATGCTGGGAGGGATCCTATGGGCCGACTATACTTTTTTCCTGCTTTTCTTCCTGATCGGCTGTTTTGCCCTCCAGGAGTACTTCAGGCTGCTTCGCGGGATTGATCCCGACTATACCGGTGTTTCATCCTGGCATAAATGGGGCGCTACCATAGCAGGAGCAGCTATACTGCTTACTTTTACGGGAGATAATTTTGAAATAGGCGGTATTCCCACAGGATTGCTTGGCTGGTGGACAGCCGTGATTTTCCTGCTGGTGATGCCTTTGGGAGAAGTATTGATGAGTAAGGACTTCTCTTTAAAGAACATCGGTTACTCTGCCATTGGGTTACTGTATGTGATCATCCCTTTCGGGTTGCTGATCCATATCCGGGTAAATGCCATCGATATTCATTATACCCCTGAAAATGTGGGAACTGCCCCCGGCTGGCTGATTCCCCTGCTGCTTATTATATTCATCTGGATCAATGATACCATGGCCTATATTGTAGGCTCGCTGATAGGACGCACCCCTTTTGCACCGGCTATATCGCCCAAAAAAACCATTGAAGGTACAGTAGGCGGCATGATCCTCGCGGTGGCCACCGCCGGCATTTACGGGCATTTCTGGGGTTACCGGTACCTGGCGTTGCAGCACTGGATCGTACTGGCCCTCATTGCCGCTGTATTCGGTACCATCGGGGACCTGATAGAATCAAAGCTGAAAAGAATGGCCGGCGTAAAAGACTCCGGTAAGATCATGCCCGGCCACGGCGGTTTTATGGACCGGTTTGATTCCCTGTTACTGGCAGCTCCTTTCGCCTGGATTTATGTTCAATTTTTCATGATGCGTTAACAAAACATTCGTATTCGAAAAAAATTGAATTAAAGTACCTTTGCACCCAAGACTAATCACAAACATCAAACATCTAATAAAAAAACAATGAAGATCCATCGTGAAGGATTTGCTACCATTTCCCTTGTATTCCTGGTACTGGCGTTAATAAACGGAGCAGTATTTTATTGGTTCGGTAACGCGCCGGCACTATGCTGGACGGTATCCATTATTTCCCTTGCGTTCTTCCTGTTCATCGTTTCATTCTTTCGTATTCCCTCCCGGCAATATACAACTGGTGATTCGCTGGTTATTTCTCCCTGCGATGGTAAAGTAGTGGTAATTGAAGAAGTATATGAGCCGGAATATTTCAAGGATAAACGCCTGCAGGTATCTATTTTTATGAGCCCTGCCAATGTGCATGTAAACCGTAATCCTATCAGCGGTAATGTGAAACTATCGCAATACCACGCCGGTAAATACCTGGTGGCCTGGCATCCGAAATCATCTACTGAAAATGAAAGACATTCCGTGGTAATTGGTAATGGTAAAACGGATATCCTGGTAAGACAAATTGCTGGCGCACTGGCACGCAGGATTGTAAACTACCTGAAACCAGGCATGGAAGTAAGCCAGAACGAGGAAATGGGCTTTATCAAGTTCGGCTCCCGCGTAGATCTTTACCTGCCCATTGGTACAGAGGTAACCGTACAGCTGGAACAGGTAGTACAGGGCGGTATTACAGTTGTTGCTAAAATCTAGTATCTTTAATAGCTAAACGGCATTTATCATGATAAAGAAAGCTTTTACCGGCGCAGCCGCATTACTGCTGATAGCAGGTGTAGCCCTGGCACAGGAAAAAACCAAAGCACCTGCCAAGTCCAAAAAGGATGGCGCCGCTGCCACCTGTAAAACCACCGCCAAAGGTAAAAGCTGCTGCCAGCAGCCGTCTAAAACCGCCAGCCTGAGAATGGCTGCGGCAAACAAAACAAAAGCGAAAGCACAGCGATAAACCAGGCCTGTACCCGAAAGTTCAGGGCATACAGGCATCCGCTGCAGCATAAATAAAAAGGGGTGTATCATACTTTTGATACCCCCCTTTTTATTTGAATACCTGACGGAGGCCGGCCACCGTTCAAGGAAAGCTCAGTGCCTCATTTATTTTTGATACATCTCCTTTTTTACAGAATATTTCTCAGTTCCCGCAGATGCCCGATCACATAAGTGGGTTGAAAATCGACCGGCGGCTTAGCCGGGTTAAAATATACCTGGTCCATTCCTGCACCATGTGCCCCTTTTATATCCAGCTCCATGGCATCCCCGATCATAATGCTCTCCGTTGCGCTGGTATTGGCTTTCGTGATAGCGTAGTCAAAAATTTCCCGGTAGGGCTTCAGGCTGCCCGCTACTTCTGAGGTAACAATATGCGTGAAGTAGTGATCAATTCCCGCGTTCTTCATTTTCAGCAACTGCGTTTCCTCGAAGCCGTTAGTGATCATATGCATGGGATACTCCTTTGCAGCAAGGTATTCCAGCGTTTCTTTCGTTTCCGGGAACAGTGCTTTTTTATACGGCAATATTTCGAGGAACTCGTCGCTGATCTTCTGGGTCAGTTTTTCGTCGCCTATTTTGAAATCAACCAGTGTAAGACGGAAGCGTTTGTCGCGCAACTCACGGCGGGTAATGAATCCTTTACGGAAGCGATCCCACAGGCGTTCGTTATGTTCCACATAAGAAACGGAAAATGCTTCAAAAGATGGTATTCCCCTGCTTTCCAGGCCATGGCTGTTGTACAGCTCCAGCAGTGTTTCCTGTTCATTTGTTTCAAAGTCCCAGAGTGTATGGTCCAGGTCAAAGAAAAGATGTTTGTATTTCATGACGCCGCAAAGGTACAAAATACCACAGAGATGGGAGAAGGGCGCTGCTGTATTCCAAAGTAAATTCCTTATTTTACTGCATTAATGAAAGAAACTATGAATGCAGTAATTACGGGCGCCAGCAAGGGCATCGGAAAGGCTATAGCAGAAAAACTGGCGCTGGAAGGGTTTAATGTGGCGATTTGTGCGAGACATGCCGATACATTGGCTTTGGCCAAAGCGGATATTCAGCGGAAAAACCCTGCAGTAACGGTATTGGCAGAAGTGGTGGATATGGAAGATAAATTGCAGGTACTGGCATTTGCCGCTAAAGTAACTGCTGCATTTACGCAGGTGGATATTCTCGTGAACAATGCCGGCATTTTTGTGCCCGGAGCGCTTCACCAGGAAGAAGAAGGACTACTGGAAAAGATGATGGCAGTAAATGTATACAGCGCTTATCATCTTACCCGTGCATTATTACCCGCTATGATCACCCGGCGCAAAGGATATATTTTTAACATGTGTTCCACCGCCAGCTACCGGGCCTATCCCAATGGCGGCGCCTACAGCATTACCAAATACGCCTTGCTCGGGTTTACGAAAAACCTGCGGGAAGAACTGAAACAACACTACATCGGGGTTTCAGCGGTTAGTCCCGGACCCACCTTAACCGCTTCCTGGGAAGGCTTTGACGCTCCCCCCAACAGAATGATGCCTCCCGAAGATATTGCCGCTGTAATATGGGCCGCCTGGACAATGGCAAAGCAAACCGTAGTGGAGGAAATTGTACTAAGACCTATGTTGGGAGATATTTAAACATCTTATTATATTGGATTTTTCAGCGGGCAGGGAATGTTCTTTTTCAAGATAACTGAATAAGAACATATTAGAATGATTTAACTAACTTTTAACGGGGTCTTACAGCGCTTCCGGCGCGGCTTTGGTTAAATTTGTTGACATAATTATGATGTACAGATTTTGCATAAGGAAGTGTATTTACGCCATTTTGATTTGTATAGGATCGGTAGCCTGTGCTCAGGCACAGGAGTTCCGCTTTACTACCACTGTGAGCAATAATGCCGTGACGTTGGATGAACCATTCCAGATCCAGTTTATGCTGGAAAATGGTGTTAATATTTCCAGTTTTACTCCACCCAGTTTTAAGGACTTCGAAGTACTGCAAGGGCCTTCCCAAATGCAGGGACAATCCATTTTCAATGGAAAACGTTCTGAATATATTGCATTAAGTTACCTGCTGCAACCCAAACATGTGGGCAGCTTTACCATTGCCGGCGCCCAGGCGCGTGTGAACGGCAACCTCGTTAAATCAAACCCGGTTTTAATTGAAGTCAGGAAAGGCAATGCTCAACAACAGCAACAGCAGGCCGCACCTCCATCATCCGGTTTTCCGCCGCACCGCGGATCTTCCGGTGGCAATGAAGATATCCAGGAAGGGATCCTCAAAAAAGGAGAAGACATCAATGAAAAACTGAAGAAGAATATTTTCCTCAAAGTAGATGTAGATAAAACCAATTTATACGAAGGCGAACAACTAACGGCTACGTATAAACTTTATACACGGCTCCCTACAAATTCCAGTGTCACCAAAGTACCGGCATTCAAAGGATTTTCCGCCAAAGACATTGAACTGCCTAACCCGCCACAGGCTACTGAAGAAAGGGTAAATGGCATCCCCTATAAAGTATTCACCATCCGGAAAACATTGCTTTTCCCGCTGCAGTCGGGCACCCTCGAACTGGACCCTGTGGAAGTGGACAACCAGGTGCGCCTCGTGAAAATGGTGAGCAAAAAAGGTGGCAGCAGGGGCAGGGATCCTTTCGAAGATTTCTTCAATGATCCGGCTTTTAAAGATCCTTTCTTCGATGATTTCTTCAATCGCCCGGAAGTGGAATACCAGGATGTTCCTTACAAAATCCAGAGCAACCCGATAAAGATCAACGTTAAACCGGTTCCTGTAGATGGCCGTCCCATCAGCTACAACGGCGCAGTGGGCAACTTTAACATGACTGCCGTGGTGGATAAAAAGAAACTCACCACCGATGACGCCCTCACACTGAAGGTAACCATCAGTGGCCAGGGTAATGTGAACCTGCTAAATTCCCCCAAGGTGGAAACGCCTACCGGCTTCGAAAAATATGATCCGAAAGTAACCGACGATATAGAGAAAAACAGCAATCCCCTTTCCGGCAGCCGCACTTTTGAATATGTGCTGATGCCACAGGAAGCAGGCGACCATACCATCCCTGCTGTGGAATTTTCTTACTTCGACCCGGCAGCCAACAGCTACAAAACATTACGCTCCCAACCCTTCAACATCCAGATTGAACAGGGCAAACATATAAAGCAGGATAAACAGGATTTCAGCGCGGGTAAAAATGAGCTCGTGAAAAATGAAACCGGTATCCTCGACTGGACACGGAATCACAGCTGGTTTATTCTCAGCCCCTGGTTCTATGCACTGCTGCTATTGCCGCTGCTGATTGCTGCCGGTATTATCTTCTACAAACGCCGCAGGGATTACAATACTACCAATGCGGCCGTATTGAAGCACCGCTACGCTAATAAAGTAGCCCTGAAACGGCTGGAACTGGCTGCCCGCTACCTGAAAGAAGGTAAGGACAAAGCCTTCTATGAAGAAACATCCCGCGCTGTTTGGGGGTACCTCAGTTCCAAACTGAAAATACCAATGGCCGATCTGAGCAAACAACTGATACAGGATAAACTGAGCGCCCGTCATATTAATGGCAGCAATACGCACGACCTGTTTAACCTGATCGATAATTGTGAAATAGCCTTGTATGCACCCGGACAGGATAACCGTAAAATGCAGGGAACTTATGAACAGGCAGTGAGCATTATCACCAACCTGGAAGATGCATTAAAGAATTAAACGAAATGCTGAACTACAGAAAAATTAAACCGGTATTATTGGCTTTTATATGCCTGCTGGCTTTTACAGCAGGCCATGCGCAAACGCCGCCGCAAAATCAGCAGCAGCGGTTTGAGGAAGCGAACAAGCTCTTTAATCAAAGTAAGTTCACGGAAGCGGCCAGGGTTTACCAGCAGTTACTGGATGAAGGCCATACACAGAAAGCGCTTTACTTCAACGCGGGAAACGCCTGGTACAAAGCCGGTAAAACCGGGCAGGCAGTTTATAACTACGAGAAAGCATTGCAATTATCGCCCAACGATGGGGCCGTGAAACACAATCTTGCCATCGCCAACCAGAAAGTAAACGGCTTTGTGGAAGAATTGCCGATGGTGTTTTTCCAGCAATGGTGGTTACAACTGCAACATCTCCATAAAGCCAATGGCTGGGCAGCAGGTACAGTTATTCTCTTTTGGTTGCTCGTTGCTGCTGTTGTGCTTAATGTATACCTCCCCGGGTGGAGGAATAAATTTATACGCTGGGGCGCCTATGTGCTGGGTACACTATGCGCGTTGTACCTGGTTATGTCTGTAGATACTTACCTGTGGTCCAACAACCATGAAGCAGGTATTGTAATGAACGGTAATATCCGGGCAAAAACTTCCCCTGATGAAAACAGCCGCGATGCCTTTGAGGTAGGAGAGGGTATGAAGGTGCGGATCACGGATGCTACCCGCGATTTCTGTAAAATTGAGCTGGCGGATGGTAAAAACGGTTGGATCAGTTGTAACTACATCAAGCGGTTATAACCTTTCAATACGCTGCAGGAAATCCTGTTTCTTTTCCCGCGCCAGCGGCACACTGTATCCATCGCTCATTATAATCTCCCCGCCATCTCCCTTAATATATTTTTCCATAAAAGACAGGTTGATGAGGAAACAGCTGTGCACGCGGAAAAATCCTTTATCAGCAAGCCATTGCTCCATTTCTACCAGGGTACGGCACACCATCACCGGCTTTTCCGGCTCCTGTAAATGCAACCGGGTTTGTGTACCTGCACCCTTGCAATAGATGATATTCCTGGCAGTAACCATAAGCAAACCGTTGGAGGTAGGCAGCGCCAGCCGTTCATCCTGGTTCAGGTGTTCCTGCAGGAAATGGAGGAGGTTATCCACCTTTATCGCCGTAACAGTGGTAGATTGGGTACCGGCTTTTTCCACGGCATCTTTCAGTTCCTTACTGTCAATAGGTTTAAGCAAATAATCCAATGCGCTGTGATGGATCGCCTGTAGGGCGTATTGATCATAGGCGGTAATGAAAATTACAGCGAAAGAGTGGTAGTTACATGCTTCCAGCACCTGGAAACCATCCATCCCCGGCATTTCTATATCCAGGAACACTAATTCGGGATGTAATTGTTCAATGGCAGCCAGGGCTTCAGTGCCACTGCTGCATAGGGCTTGTACAGCAACATGCGGGCAATACCTCTCCAACATCATGTGCAGCGCATCCCGACTGTGCTTCTCGTCGTCCACGATAATGGTACGCATGTAGGATCAGATTATGAAAGGTAGTTCAGATATAATGTTGTGGTAAAGTATATGGTCTTTGATTCCATTATCCACGTAGAAATTAAGCAATTTGCCGCACATTACCAATTAAAGCCTAGCCGGCCAGTGATTGGCGGGCGGCCACGTGCTGCATACTGATAATAAGGCGGTTACCGGAAGGCTCCCGCTCTTCGTTATATACCTGCAAAGATTTTATGCTGGCTTTCATGTGATACTTTTCGCTCATCATATACAGCCGTTCCGAGGCGATATCTATGCCCGAGGCCTGCCGTTCCCCGGTGGTATCCAGCATTTCAGTGATCAGGATGCCGTTGTCTTCCAGCTGGATCTGGAGCCGGTCATTTTCTTTTGAGAGGATGATCCGGAGTTGCCCGCCCGATTTTTCGGGCCGCAACAGGATCCTGTGCCAGATGGCGTATTGTACATAAGGCTGGATGATCAGGGGAGGGATAAGGGTGAACTGCCGGTTCACTTCAGGACTTACTATCAGCTGGTAGTTGAATTGTTCGTCGAAACGCAGCTGTTCCAGCTGGATATACAGTTCCAGGGCATCCAGCTCGTCCTGGAGGGAAATCCATTCCTTATTGAAATTACCGATCATTAACCGCATGAGCCGGGAAAAGCGGGTTAGATACAGCGATGCCATGTCCGTACTGGTAGTAAGGATATAGTGGTGGATAGCATTAAGGCTGTTGAATATGAAATGCGGGTCCATCTGCGCCTGGAAAGCATGGAGTTCCAGGTTAATCAACGCATGGGTTTTGGTGATTTCTTTCGCTGAGGCTCTCCTGATTTTTCTTTCCCGCAGGGTAAAAAATACTATTAGGGTAACGAGACTTAACAAAAAAAACAGCCAGAAGGGCCACTCCGCAGCAAAGACGATATCAGTATATTGTGCCACTAACTAGGTTTATAGGAAGTATACTTCTCTCTACTCTTATAAGCGCAATAAATATCGGCTAATTAATCTCCAATAGAAAGTGGGATTTACTATGAGGCGGGTTTTTACCGGAAACTGGGGAGAATAGGGTGAAAAGTGGCTGTTGGGTTAACTGGCCTTCCGCTTTCAGCAAATACAGCGGAGACGGTTATACTTATCTACTGCTGCATTTGCCAAATGCGGGTATCAGGCTTCGGTGAACTTATAGCCCACGCCTCTTACAGAGTGGAAGTAGCGGGAGTTCCGGCTATCTTCTTCAAAATATTTACGGAAATTGAGAATAAAGTTATCGATGGTTCTCGTGGTGGGATATACGTTATAACCCCAAACCACCTGGAGGATCTTCTCACGGGTAACCACTTCCCCCTTATTTTCTATGAGCAGCTTCAGCAGCATGGCTTCTTTCTTACTCAGCTCATAATGTTTACCATCTTTACCCACACATTCCTGTGCGGCGAAGTCGATGACGTTATCGCCAAAGCGGTATACATTGGGTACACTGTCTTTGTCCTGGATCTTTTTATTTTTTACGATGAGCTTTTCCACCCTTAAAAGGAGTTCTTCCAGGTTAAAGGGTTTGGTCATGTAGTCATCGCCGCCTTTTTTGAGGCCCAGTACGCGGTCTGCGCTGCTGTTTTTGGCGCTCAGGAAAAGAATGGGGATTTCATTATTCTGAATACGGATGTTTTCGCATACGGCGATACCATCCATTTCAGGCAGCATAATGTCCAGTATAATGAGATCGAAATATTCGTTTTTAACTGCTTTCAGAGCAGCTGTGCCGTTGTCCACTGCGGTAACTTCATAACCTTCCAGCTCCAGGTTCAGCTTCAGGGCTTCCTGGAGATTTTCCTCGTCTTCCACCAACAGTATTGATGCCTTTGTCGCTTCCTTCATGTGTTATTGTTTGATTTTACATCGAATCCGGATTCCGGTATTCATCAATCCGTTATCTAATTTACGCCGTTTGCACGGAATATTCAGGCCATGATATTTCAAAACAGCTGCCGGTGGGTACATTGTCTTTCACTTCAATGTTGCCACGGTGCTGTTCCACTATCTTGGCCGTGAGGAACAGGCCGAGGCCGGAGCCTTTTGCTTTACGGGTATTTTCATTGCCTACCCGGTAAAATTTCATAAAGATCCTGAGTTTTTCTTCTTCCGGGATTCCCGGGCCTTCATCGATCACCTGTAATTTCAGTTGCTGGTTGCTTTCAAATAGTTTTACAAAGATGGTGGTATTTTTAGGGGCATATTTTGCAGCATTCTCCACCAGGTTGCTCAGTACAATTTGTAAGGTCAGCTTATCGCCATCCATCCATACATGTGGCACAATGTCCGCTATGATCTGGTGAGTGCCGATGCGGCCACCAAGATCTTTGATACTGTTTTCCACCAGGGCTGAAAAATCCAGGGGCTCTTTAAACACCTGGTATTTGTGTGTTTCCAGTTGCGCTGCCAGCAGGATGTTATTACATAGCTGATCGAGGCGGTTGGTTTCACGGATGGTGTTATTGATCAGTTTCAGTTGCTTTTCTTCATCGAGCCTGTGTTTGCGGATGGTTTCGAGATTCAGTTTGGCAGCAGCGATAGGTGATTTCAGTTCATGTGTAACTGCCATCATAAAATTCTGCTGTTGCCTGCTGAGCTTCATATATTTCCACACGGCCCTGTACACAAAGAGCGCGCCGAGTAAAATGATCCCTAAAAAGATAAGCCCTTCGCCAAGGTATTTGAAGGCGCGCATCCGTTCTTCTTTATTGATCCGCTGCAGTTCCAGCTGATGTTCTACCGGTTGTGCGAGACTATCTATTCTGAGAGAAAGGTTTTGTTGTTCGAAGGCGCGGATCTGTTCACTTTGTCTGAACAGCAAAATGCCCCACCATACCAGTGCGGCAATTGTATACGCCATTACTAAAAAATAAACGAAGGAAACGGACTTCCCTTCCTGCATTTTATTGAAAATTCTTTTCATCATGGCCTTGTGCCGGCTTTCTCAATCCGCAAGCCAACATTCATCACATAGGGGAGCGGATTTTGCCGCATATTTTGTTCAAAGGTAAACCTGTAGGTACCCGGTTTATTAAAAATAGCACGTTGCTGGATGAAGATACGGTGTTCATAAATATCATCCAGGCCGGAACCGGACCATTTACCTGTTACATCGGCGAGCGGCAGTTCTACCCGTTGTTCCTTTACTGTGCTGTCGCCCGGATACTGTGTACCTACCAACACCCATATATTACTGTAAGGGTAGGCATCTGTATGCCTGATGTTTACACAGATATTGTAAAGGTACGCAGTATCTTCCGGTTGTATTTTTACTTCAAAAGATGGTTTATAGTCATATGTCCACTCATGCCCGGGAATTTCCAGGTTCTTTTCGTAAGTGTCCATTTTAGGTGGCTTGCAGGCTGCAGCCAAAAGTAACAAGCCTGCTGTGGCCATGAAAAGTTTGTTCATACGGTATTCGCCTTACTATAAAACGTTTAATACTTGTTCTTTGGCTTTTTCCAGTTCATCTTTCATCAGCACCACCCATTGCTGTATACCGGCATCGTTAGCTTTGGAGCCGGTAGTATTAATTTCACGGCCTATTTCCTGTAACACAAAACCCAGCTTCTTTCCTTTGGCAGAGTCGCTGTCTTTCAAAATTTCCCTGAAATACCGGAGGTGATTTTCCAGGCGGGACAATTCTTCCGAGATATCCAGTTTTTCCAGGTAGAAGATCAGTTCCTGTTCCAGGCGGTTGGCATCTACATTTTCTTTTCCTACATGCTCGGCCAGCAATCCTTCCAAACGCTGGCGGATACGGTCTTTGCGGAGCGGGTCCAGTTCGCGGACCTTCTGCATATAAGTGTCGATATTATCAATACGTTGCTGCAGATCGGCTTCCAGCATCAGTCCTTCATCCTGGCGATGCGTATCGAGATCTATCAGTGCTTCACGCAGGGTATCTTCCACATCTTTCCATTCTTCTTCGGTCATTTGCTCTGTAGCCGGGCTTACCACTTCGGGCAGCTTCATCAGTACATTGAGCATATCTCCCTGGGGGAGTTCCAGCTGGTTGGCCAGCATGGTAATAGACTGGTAGTAATATTTTGCGAGGTCTGTATTGATCACAACCGGGCGGGTGGCGCCATTCTGGCGGATGTTAATGGTTGCATCCAGGGTTCCGCGCTGCAAGGTTTGCTGCATAAGGGTGCGGATGTCAAATTCATAGGGTCGTAACAAAGGAGAAAACTTCAGATTCACCTCAAACTGCTTACCATTCAGCGATTTGATCTCCACTACGATACTAGTTTCGCCTCTTGCGCTTTCTGCCCTTCCGAAGCCGGTCATTGATTTCAGCATAATAGAAATTTGTAGGTGACAAACCTAGTTAAAAAAGCTGAAAGCATAAAGCTTAAAGCAAAAAGCGGGAGCCACAACCGGCTCCGGGGATATTTCACCATCCCGGATGCGGCGCTGTATGCTCCGATGAAGTGATGAAGTGGCCGTAGTTGATGATACCGTTATTCCAGCAAGCAATAACTATCGCGTCTTCAGCTTTAATTTCCGGTAGATCTCTTCCCTGCTTAGTTCCATCATATTGCCCGACTGCATGCCTCCCACAGTGATTTGTTCTATACGGTAACGGACAAGCCTCAACGTAGGAAAGCCAACAGCTGCCGTCATACGCCGCACCTGCCTGTTTTTGCCTTCCTGCAGTACCATCCTGATCCAGGGCGCGGGGATGGATTTACGGAAACGGATAGGCGGATTCCGCGGCGGCAGCAATGGTTCTTCCTCAAAGATCTCCGCCCGGCACTTTTTGGTGCGGTATAACTTCCCGTCTACATTAATGGATACCCCCGCGGCCAGCTGCTGCACAGCTTCGGGTGTAACAGCGCCGTCTACCTGCACCCAATACTCCCTTTCATGCGCATGTTGTGGCAGCAACAGCTGCTGGTTCAACGTCTTGTCGTTTGTAAGGATCAGCAGCCCCTCACTGTCGTAGTCCAAACGCCCTACCGGGTATACATCTGAAGGCACCTTAAAATAGTCTGCCAGGCAGGCTTTGTTCCCCTCCGGGGTAAACCGGGTTAACACCTCGTATGGTTTATAAATAATATAATAATAAAGCGCCACGAATGCTTTTGCTTTGGTTAAGGAGCCGTAATTTAGTACTTTTGCAAATTGATTATGGCTACACCGTTCCACAATCCTTCATGTCATCATTGTAAGGATCGCTTTTCGTCAATATTCTGCAAGGCGGAACAATGCAATCTGGATCAGATTGCAGATGCCAAAGTATGCTCTGTATACAGGAAAGGCCAGGTGATTTTCCACGAAGGCGCCTATCCTTTTGGTGTATACTGTGTAAATGACGGTAAAATAAAACTGTCGCACAGTGGAGATGATGGCCGGGAACAGATCATACGCCTGGTCAAAGCCGGGGATATCATGGGCTATAAGGCCCTGCTGAGTAATGAGAGATATACGGCTACCGCTACCGCCCTGGAAGATTCTTCTATCTGTTTTATACCTAAAGACCTGTTTCTCAACATTCTGCAGAAAGATGCCTCCCTTTCTTTTGAAATGATGCGCATTTTATCGAGCGAACTGCGCAAAGCAGAACTGAAAATCACCCACCTTGCGCAAAAGCCGGTAAGAGAACGTCTTGCCGAAACCCTGCTTTTTATCAAGGAAACCTACGGCCTCGAGGAAGACGGCCACACCCTCAGTGTTCGCCTCTCCCGTGAAGAGATCGCCAACCTGGTAGGTACTGCCACAGAATCCGCCATCCGGCTGCTTTCTGAATTTAAGAAAGATGGCATGATAGAACTGGAAGGTAAAAAGATCCGCCTGCTGGATATGCCCGAGATCGTCAGAACTGCCAACCTGCAGGAGTAACGCCCGTTCCTGACAAATATCATATTCCCCATTGACGCATATCATTGCCCCCCTTCGCAGCTACCGGTACTTTTGTAATAGTTCAAAAGACCATTCTCATGCCCGCTTTCTCCGCCAATACCCATACCGCCTGCTATCACTGCGGGGAAAATTGTACGGATAACGATATCACGTTGCAGGATAAAATATTCTGCTGCGCAGGATGTAAAACAGTATATGAAATACTGCACCAACACAACCTTTGCGAATATTACGACCTTAACACCGGCCCGGGCATCAGCCGGCGGGTGGCGGTACGAAACGATAAATTCGCCTTTCTCGACGATGAGAAAATTGCACAACAGCTCTATCTTTTCAGGGATGACATCCAAACACATATTTCCTTTTATATACCGCAGATCCACTGCAGCTCCTGTTTATGGCTGCTGGAAAACCTTCACCGTTTGGAAGAAGGAGTGCAGCGCGTAACTGTTAATTTCAGTAAGAAAGAAGTGCTGGTCATTTATAACCATACCCAAACCTCTTCAAGAAAAGTGGCCGAAACTTTAACCGCCATCGGGTATGAACCCTATATCAGCCTGCAGGACCTGCAACATAAAAAACCCGCTGTTAACCGGCGGCTGGTATACCAACTGGGTGTTGCAGGATTTTGCTTCGGCAATATCATGCTGCTGAGCTTCCCCGACTACTTTGCGGGGGCGGCGGGTCTTGATCCAACATTCAACCAGCTGTTCAGGTATATGAACCTGGCCCTGGCATTACCGGTACTGCTGTACAGCGCACAGGCGTTTTATAAGTCGGCCTGGAGCGGCTTAAAACACGGCTTCCTCAATATAGATGTGCCCATTGTGCTCGCTATCTTCGTCACCTTTGTGCGGAGCCTCGCGGAGGTATTCAATGGTGAGCCGGGATACTTTGATTCTATGACAGGCATTGTTTTTTTTATGCTCATAGGAAGAGTGTTGCAGGATAAAACCTACCGCGGACTTTCATTTGACCGGGACTACACCGCGTATTTTCCTATAGCCGTGAACGTTATAAAGGAAGAAAAGGAATTTCCTGTAACGCTGCCGGAATTAAAATCCGGTGATACCATCCGCGTTCATAATAACGAACTGGTGCCGGCAGATGGCATTATTGTAAGAGGGAAAGCGCTGATAGATTACAGCTTTGTTACCGGGGAAAGTGCGCCCGTTAGCAAAGCTACCGGGGAAATTATTTATGCCGGCGGCAGGCAGCTGGACGGGAACCTGGAAATACTGGTCATTAAGGAAGTAGCGCAGAGTTACCTGACCAGTTTATGGAACCGTGATGAACTGAAAAACAGGGAAGAAAAACAGGTGTCTTTCGTACACCTCCTGAGCCGCTACTTTACATGGGTGGTATTATTCATTGCCGCACTCACCGCCTCTTATTGGTGGATGTATGAACCCAGTCGTATATGGCCGGCCGTTACCGCCATCCTCATCATTGCCTGCCCCTGTGCATTGTTGCTGGCCTCTTCCTTTACCAACGGGCATATCCTGCGGATCCTCAGCCGGCATAAGTTTTACCTGCGTAATGCACAAGCCATTGAAAACATGGCCGGCGTTACCCATATTGTATTCGATAAAACCGGTACGCTCACCGGCAAAACCGGCAGTTCCGTTATTTATTACGGCAATTCGCTTACACCGGGGCAGGAGGTAAGAATAGCCGCACTGGCAGCGCAATCCACACATCCTTTAAGCAGGGCAATAGTTCAGTATTGCGGCGATCCGTTGCCACAACAAACACACGATTTCCGGTCGTTCCCCGGCAAAGGCGTATGCGGATGGGTGGATGGATATTTCATCCGCCTGGGCAATGCAGGATTCACAGGCGCTCACCAAAAAAATGAACAAACAGGAAGCGTGGTATATGTATCTATCAACGAAAAACTATACGGATTGTTTACGATCCGCAACAGCTACCGCAGCGGCTTACGCCCGTTGATACAACAACTGCAAACCAGGTACTCCCTGTCCGTACTTTCCGGTGATAACAACCATACTATCAGGCAATTGCAACAGTTGATGGGCAATAGCGCCACACTGTTATTCGAACAGCAGCCGGCCGATAAACTCGCTTATATCATCTCCCTGCAAAAAAAAGGAGAAAAGGTAATGATGATCGGCGATGGATTAAATGATGCCGGCGCGCTGAAACAAAGCGATATCGGCATTTCATTAACAGAAGACAGTAACAATTTCACCCCTGCGAGCGATGGTATATTACATGCACAGCAACTGCCATTGCTGTTATCTTTCATCCGTTTATGCAAAGCGAACAAACGGATCATCCTGGTCAGCTTTGTGTTGTCGCTGCTATATAATATTACGGGGCTATACTTTGCCGTACAGGGAATTTTATCACCGCTGGTAGCAGCTATACTGATGCCCGCCAGCTCCATCAGCATTATAGTGGTCACCTTTGCATGCAGCGAATGGCAGGGAAAAATACTTTACAGTAAAGCGTTGGCGCAATTGAATGATAAAAGTCATGTTCCTGATTGAGTAAAGTCATTGTAGCAATGGCAAGCTCCTTTTACCTTTGCTATTATACGATACACACACAGTAAATCTAAGCAACACCTCAAATAAGCCCGTACGAAATGTGCGTGTAAACAGTCGCTGAAAAAAAGGCTGTTTACACGCAACGGGTGAGGCATGCCGGAAAAGAAGCAGGGTAATTACATCACAACACATCGTCCATGAAAGTAATGAACGTAATGCAGGTAGCGGGAAATGAAAGAGTGAAGAGTTGTGCTATACTGAAAACAAAACGCTTTGACGCCACCCTGCTCATTATGCAGCAGGGACACCAGATCCCGCCGCATACATCGCCGGCCCATGCCATGATACTTATACTGGAAGGGAGGATAGCATTTATGCTCAATGAAGAGATAACCATCCTCGAAACCGGTGATGTTTTCTCTTTCGGCGCCAATGAAATACATGCCCTGCAGGCATTGGAAACAGCAAGGTTTATCCTCATTAAATAAATAGCCATGAGCGTTATCATCATTTTACTCGGCGTTAGTTTACTCGTAGCAATGGGCTTCCTCGCCGCTTTTATCTGGTCAGTAAAAAATGGTCAGTTTGAAGATGATTTCTCGCCGGCCCACCGTATCCTTTTTGATGATAAGACAGATAACGTGAACGAATAAACGCATTTATCAACACCTTTTAAATACCGCTATGTCACTCGAAAAATTTTATTACGACAACCGCACGGTGAAATGGTTTGCCTACGCTTGTATGTTCTGGGGGCTAATAGGCATGCTGGCCGGTTTATGGGCAGCGCTGGAGCTGGTGCTTCCCGGCCTTAACATGGGATTTGCACCCATCACATTCGGCAGGCTGAGACCTGTACACACCAACGCCGTGGTTTTTGCATTTGTGGGCAATGGTATTTTCATGGGCGTATATTATTCGCTGCAACGGCTTTGCAAAACACGTATGTTCAGCGACCTGCTGAGTAAGATCCATTTCTGGGGATGGCAGGCCATTATTGCCGGAGGCGCCCTCACGCTGTTTCTGGGTTATACCACCGGTAAGGAATATGCAGAGCTGGAATGGCCTTTCGATATTGCCATCACGCTTATATGGCTGGTATTCGGCGCCAATATGCTGGGTACTATCCTCCGCAGGCGCGAATCACATTTATACGTAGCCATATGGTTTTACATTGGCACATGGGTAGCCATTGCCATGCTCCATATTATCAACTCTTTCGAATTTCCTTTATCCCTGTTCAAAAGTTACAGCTGGTATGCGGGCGTGCAAGATGCACTGGTACAGTGGTGGTACGGGCATAATGCAGTGGCATTTTTCCTTACCACCCCTTACCTGGGACTGATGTATTACTTTGTACCTAAAGCCGCCAACAGGCCGGTATATTCCTATCGCTGGTCCATCATCCATTTCTGGTCGCTGATTTTCATTTATATCTGGGCCGGCCCGCATCACCTGCTGTACACTGCTTTGCCTGAATGGGCGCAATCGCTTGGAACCGCATTCAGCATTATGCTGATTGCCCCTTCCTGGGGAGGTATGCTCAACGGGCTGCTTACCCTTCGCGGCGCATGGGACCGCGTGCGGGAAGACGCCATCCTGAAATTTTTTGTGGTAGCGCTTACCTGCTACGGTATGGCCACTTTTGAGGGACCGATGCTGTCGCTGAAAAATGTGAACGCCGTCAGTCACTATACCGACTGGACCATTGCACATGTGCACGTAGGCGCACTGGGCTGGAATGGCTTCCTCACTTTTGGTATTCTTTACTGGATGATCCCCCGCATTTTCGGAACGCAACTTTATTCCCGCAAATGGGCCAATACCCATTTCTGGATTGGTACACTGGGCATCATCTTTTATGTGATCCCGCTGTACTGGGCTGCCTTTACCCAAAGCATGATGTGGAAACAGTTTACGGAAGAAGGACAACTGAAATACCAGTTCCTGGAAACAGTAACCACCATAGTGCCTATGTATGCACTGCGCGCACTGGGAGGCGTATTATACATCAGCGGGCTTATACTGATGGTGGTAAACCTCTCCAAAACGATCCGCAAGGGCGCCTTTATTGCCAACGAAGCAGCAGAAGCTCCTGCATTGCCCAAAGAAATTGTTACGCACGGTAAAGCGCACTGGCACAACTGGATAGAACGCCGGCCTATACAACTGGTAGTATTCAGTTTGGTGGTGGTAGCCATTGGCGGATTACTGGAAATGATGCCCACTTTTCTTATCCGTAGTAACATCCCTACCATCAGCAGCGTAAAGCCTTATACACCACTGGAATTACATGGCCGGGATATTTACCTGAGGGAAGGCTGCTACACCTGCCACTCACAGATGATCCGCCCTTTCCGCGATGAAGTGGCCCGGTACGGTGAATACTCGAAAGCCGGTGAATTTGTATACGACCATCCTTTCCAGTGGGGTTCCAAGCGTACAGGTCCCGACCTGGCGCGGATTGGCGGCAAGTATCCTGACTCCTGGCACTTCAACCATATGCTGGATCCTACTTCTATGTCGCCGGGTTCTATTATGCCCGCTTATCCGTGGCTGTTTGAAGAAAGGGTAGATAAAAGCAAAACACCTGCTATGATCAACGTAATGCGGAAACTGGGTGTACCCTACGCCGCCGGTTATGAACAACAGGCCAATGCCGATCTCGAAAAACAGGCGCAACAAATTGCAGCGTCCCTTCAAAAGGATAAGCTGCCTATCAAAGCCGATCGTGAAATCATTGCGTTAATCGCTTACCTGCAAAGAATGGGGAAAGATATTAAGTCGGCCCCCAAACCAGCGCCGGTAGCAGATAAAGCTGAACTTTAAAATCCAATATCATGAAGTTCATTAACTACCTGGAATCTATAGCCGGCATCAGCGTTTACCCGATGGCATCGCTGCTGTTGTTTACCACTTTTTTTGTGGCGGCTTCACTATGGGCTTTTAAAGCAGATAAAAAAATGGTGGATCATATCAGCCGTATTCCATTAGAAAATGACGATACAAATCCCCAATAAAAGAAACATCATGAATAAGCAGTTTATACAGCTATTGGCCGGCAGTTTATTATGCAGTATCCCCGCCTTTGCAGACAGTGGAGCACAGGGGCCTTCCGAGCTATCTGACCCGGTAGCCCTTGTATTACTGGCGGTAGCCGGGGGATTATTACTGGCTATCGGTATCCTCGCTAACGCTGTGCTGGGCGCTATGGATATTTTCCGGGAGAAGATGAAGAAAGATGCCGGCAAGATACTGGTAACCGGGGGTATTGTCGTGCTGACACTCATCGGGAACAGCGCCTTCGCACAGGAGGCCAGCCAGGTTGCCAGCCCTTATTTTACAAAGCTGTCGCAAACCTCTTTCTACCTGCTGGTATCCGTTATTGTACTGGAACTGGCAGTGATCATCAGCCTTTTATTCCTGTTACGCTACCTGGTGGGCATCAAAAGAAAACGCAAACCGGCAAAGGCGCCCGCACCAGGCAAGCCACGAGTATCCTGGTTCGAAAAGATCAATAAAACCAAAACGGTAAGCGCCGCAGCGGAAGCGGAGGAAGACATGGGGCATAACTTCGACGGCATTCATGAACTTAATAATCCAACGCCCCCCTGGTGGAAATGGGGATTTATATTCACCGTTTGTTTTGGCGTGGTATACTTCTGGCGTACCGAAATTTCCCACTCAGCTCCCAGCCAGCTGGAAGAGCTGGCGGCTGCAGAAGAAAAGGCGGCCGTTGCCAAACAGGAATACCTTAAAAAAGCAGCCAATAACATCGACGAAAACAATGTGACCATGCTTACCGAACCGGCAGATATCGCTGCAGGTCAGAAGATGTTCATCTCCAACTGTGCGCCCTGTCATGGGCCACAGGGGCAGGGAGTGGTAGGCCCTAACCTTACAGACGATTACTGGCTGCATGGCGGTAAGCTCAACGAAGTGTTTAAAACAATCAAATACGGCGTGGCCGATAAAGGAATGAAATCGTGGCAGGAAGACTTTTCACCAAAGCAACTGGCGCAGGTAGCCTGCTATATCAAAACCTTACACGGCACCAATCCGCCAAATGCCAAAGAACCACAGGGACAGAAAGAATAAAGCACCGGTTATGACCAACAGCACATTCAGAGATACAATAGCTACCGTTGACGGGCAGGGCAAACGCAACTGGATATACGCAAAGCAGCCCAAAGGCCGCTGGTATAATATCCGTAGCTGGGTAAGCCTCCTGTATTTTAGTGTTTTCTTCAGCCTGCCGTTTATTTCCATAAATGGCAGGCCTTTGTTTATGCTGAATGTGGTGGAGGGGAAGTTTATCCTTTTCGGCGCTATTTTCTGGCCGCAGGATTTCTTCATTTTCGGGTTGGCCATGCTGGCCTTCATCCTGTTCATAGTGGTGTTTACAATGGCTTTTGGAAGGCTTTTCTGCGGGTGGATGTGTCCACAAACCATTTTTATGGAAATGTTATTCCGGCGCCTGGAATACTGGATAGAAGGAGATGCTGCGGCGCAGAAAATGTTACAGCAATCGCCGTGGAACACCAATAAAATTATCCGGAAAACAGGAAAACATCTCGCCTTTTACGCCCTGTCATTCCTCATTGCCAACATCTTCCTCGCTTATATCATCGGGGCCAAAGCACTGGGGCGCATCATCAACGAGCCATTATCGGCGCATACCGGTGGCTTTATTGCCATCATGGTATTTTCCGGGGTGTTCTATGGCGTGTTTGCCTTTATGCGGGAACAGATCTGCACCATCGTATGCCCGTATGGCCGCTTACAGGGCGTATTGCTGGACAGGAACTCCATACTGGTAGCATACGATTATGAAAGGGGAGAACCACGTGGAAAGTTCCGCAAAAACGAATCCCGGGCACAGGGCGATTGTATTGATTGTATGCAATGTGTAAAGGTATGTCCTACGGGGATAGATATACGGAACGGTACCCAGTTGGAATGCGTGAACTGCACCGCCTGTATTGATGCCTGCGATTTCATGATGGAACAAACCGGACGGCCGAAAGGATTGATCCGCTATGCTTCTGAAAACGGTATTGCCAGCAAACAAAAACTGCGTTTTACCTCCCGGCTTAAAGTATACTCCGCCGTGCTCACCGCATTACTCATCGCTATCAGCTTTATGCTGGGCAGCAGGAAACCGGTAAGCGGCACCATTATGCGCACTGCGGGCATGCTGTACCAGGAAAGAGGTGCGGATAGCCTGTCAAACCTATACCGTATAAAGCTCGTGAATAAAACAGGCAGGGACATCCCGGTGGGGTTGAAACTGGAAAATGAAAGCGGGGTGGTGGCCATGATCGGTAATGCGGTGATCCATGTGAGGGCGGAAGGACAGGGAGAAGGCACCTTCTTTATCGTGTTACCAAAAAAGGCTGTGCATCAGCGTAAATCTGCTTTATATATCGGTCTTTATGAAAAAGAGGAAAGGATTACCCGTATACGCACCACGTTTTTAGGACCGGTGCAATAAACAAGACAAAGCATTATATCATCTTAAAAAAAGATTACCATGAACTGGGGACATAAGATCATCATAGTATTCGTAGCATTTGCAGCTGGCATTTTAACGCTGGTCACCAAAAGCATGCGTACCAGGATTGATATGGTAACGCCCGACTATTACAGCGAAGAATTGAAGTACCAGCAGGTAATTGATGGAAAAGAAAATGCCGGCAGGCTGTCGGCGCCGGTAAGTATATCGCAGGAAGATACCGGGGTACGGATCTCTTTTCCGCGGGAGCTGCGGAGTCAGCCCGTTACCGGTAAACTCACTTTTTACCGGCCCTCTGATTCCGGTAAGGATATATTAATCCCTCTTCAACCCGATGTGCAAGGGCAACAGTTCATTAACAGGGGATTGTTTATCCGCGGACAGTATAAAGTGAAAGTAGCCTGGACTATGAACAATTTGCCTTACTACCAGGAACAATTGGTAAATATTAACTGAGCCTGGTTAGTTATTTAAAAATTTACAAAAGATATACACATTATGATCGCCTCTTTCATATTGGGTTTTATGGGCAGCTTTCACTGTATAGGCATGTGCGGCCCTATTGCGTTAACGCTGCCTGTACAGCACCTGAAGGGCATCCGGAAGCTGGCAGGCATCGGGTTATACAATGCCGGCCGCATTAGCGCCTACGCCATCCTTGGATTGTTTTTTGGCTGGCTGGGCAGGCAATTATACGTGGGTGGATTACAGCAGTGGTTATCCATCATTACCGGTAGTTCACTCCTGCTGCTGGTACTATTGAAAAGCGCCGGCGTAAGATTAACAAAAGGCAGGCATCTTCCCAATGTTTTTACTTCAAAAATAAAATCCCTTTTGGGCAGCCTGTTACATGAGCAGCGTTTCAGTACGTTGTATGCCATTGGCTTCCTGAACGGGCTTCTTCCCTGTGGCCTGGTATACCTGGGTATTGCGGGCGCTATTGCTTCCGGCGATGTGCTGAAAGGAATGCTGTTCATGGCAGCCTTTGGCGCCGGTACTTTACCCGCTATGGCCGGTGTTACTTATTTCAGTCACCTCGTTAGCTTACCGGTACGCAACCGGATACGCAGCATGATACCAGTAGCCATCAGTATCATGGGAGTGCTGCTGATACTCCGTGGTCTGAACCTGGGCATTCCATATATCAGCCCTGTGCTTACACCCGGCAATGAACATGTAGTTGAAAATTGTTGTCATAAACCATGAAATCAACATGAGCCTCATCAGTAAATATAACGTAGCCGCACCGCGGTATACCAGCTATCCTACTGTTCCTTACTGGGACGAACATACTTTTCACCCGGAAAAATGGGAAACGTTACTGAAACGTTCCTTCCAGGAATCGAACGGTAAAGACGGGATCAGTTTATACATTCACCTGCCTTTCTGTGAAAGCATGTGTACGTACTGTGGTTGCAATAAACACATTACCGTTAACCATGGGGTAGAAGCGCCTTACATTGAAACATTGCTGAAGGAGTGGCAGCTGTATATTGCTACTTTCGGCGGGCGGCCGCGTATCCGGGAAATACATCTTGGCGGAGGCACTCCCACCTTTTTCAGCGCAACAAATTTAGCGATGCTGCTGAACGGGATCTATCAAACAGCCGAACTGCTGCCCGATGCCAGCCTGAGCTTTGAAGGCCACCCGGGCAATACCACTCCTGAGCATCTGCAACTGTTATACAACCTGGGCTTCCGAAGGATCAGTTTAGGCATACAGGACTTTGATATGCGGGTACAGGAAATCATTAACCGTTTGCAACCCTTCGGAATGGTGGCTTCTGTAGTAGAGAACGCCAGGAAGATCGGTTTTACTTCCATCAATTTCGATCTTATTTACGGGCTGCCGCTGCAAACATTGAAAAGTATGCAGGACACTATTGATAAGGTTGTCCGGTTACACCCCGACAGGATCTCTTTTTACAGTTATGCACATGTTCCCTGGATAAAAGGAACCGGTCAGCGACGTTATACCGAAGCGGATCTTCCTAAAGATGAAGAGAAAAGGCAGCTGTATGAGCTGGGCAAATTACTGTTCGACAGCAATGGTTATACAGAGATTGGTATGGATCATTTTGCACTGCCGGGAGAGGCATTGCACAAGGCTTTCCTGCAAGGCAGGTTGCACCGTAACTTTATGGGATACACGGCCTCCCATACCTCCCTGCTGGTTGGTTTGGGAGCATCTTCCATTGGCGACAGCTGGTATGCTTATGCTCAGAATGAAAAGAAAGTGGATAAGTACCAGGAGCTGGTGAACAAAGGAAAGTTTCCTGTTGTGCGGGGCCATATCCTGAATGAAGAAGACGGGTTGCTGCGGAAGCATATTCATGAGCTGATGTGCAGTTTCGAAACTACCTGGAGCAAGGCAGATACACAATGCGATGCGATCATTGAAGGGCTGCAGCGATTACAGGAACCGGAGAAGGATGGCCTGGTACAGGTACTGCCTCAAAAGGTGTTGGTTACACCCGCCGGAAGGCCGTTCATCCGCAACATTTGTATGGCCTTTGATGCAAGGCTGTGGCGACAAGTACCACATTCACAATTATTTAGCACGGCTATATAAAGTCTTTTGATTTTGCCTTATCCGGGATGATGATGATGATGCAGATTACTTTATTAATGACCGGTTAAATGCAAAAGCAAATAAAAATTCAAATCAGTATAATCATCATCATCCCGGATAAGACAATTTCCCTGCTTTTGGGGTAGAAAAACCCAAAAATTGAAAAAAAGAGGGGGTTGCCCGGTTTACGAATTTACTGTAAAAAGGGTATAAAAAAGAGGATCGGTCAGGAGTGAATTTTAGAAAGATAAAAATGTAGTCTGCTGTAACGCTTTATTCATGCGGGTTTCAGCGGCAATAAAAAAAGTCTGACCGTTGGAACAATCAGACTTTCTTGTTATGTGAATGGGTTAGTAAGTACAGGGAAACAAAATTCCCTACACAATATTAAAAAGAATTTCATCACAAAAGAAAAAATTTACAAAAAATTTTATTCACACTACTAAAATAATTGTGGATAACAGCAGATTGAAACTTTCGGATCTCAGTTATCATGCCTTCATATTTTGATTGTTGCAATCACCGATTTACTACCTTTGTTGCTTCTTAAACATCATTCAATAATTCAGAGTATATGAAGTTCGAAGCACCTGTTGCAGTAACGGAAATAGCAGCATATATAGGCGCAGAGCTGGTTGGCAACAGCCAACTGATGGCCACAGGCATCAATGAAATACATAAGGTTACACCCGGGGATATTTCGTTTGTTGACTTTGAGAAATACTATAACGCCAGTCTGCAATCGGCAGCAACCATCATTATCATTAACAAAAAGGTAGACTGTCCTGAAGGCAAGGCAATCCTGGTACTGGACGATCCCTTCAGTGCATACGTAAAACTGGTTAAAAGATTCAGGCCTTTTGAAGCAGCAACCAAAGCCATCAGCGACAGCGCCGTAATAGGAGAGGGTACCATTGTTCAGCCCAACGTATTCATTGGCAATCATGTGCGTATCGGCCGGAACTGTCTCATTCATCCCAACGTTACCATTTACGACCACTGTGAAATTGGCGACAACGTAATTATTCATGCAGGTACTGTGCTTGGTGCAGACGCTTTTTACTTTAAGAAAAGAGCTGAGCGGGAAGTGATGTACGACAAGCTGGAGAGTTGCGGAAGAGTGATCATTGAAAGCGATGTGGAACTGGGCGCCGGCTGTACTATCGACAAAGGCGTAAGTGGCGATACCATCATTGGCCGGGGTACCAAACTGGATAACATGATCCATATAGGTCATGGTACCGTGATAGGCAGGAATTGCCTTATTGCTGCACAGGTAGGCGTTGCCGGTAAAGCTAAAATCGAAGACAATGTGATCCTTTGGGGACAGGTAGGGGTGAATAAAGATCTTACCATCGGTAAAGGCGCCGTTGTACTCGCACAAAGCGGTGTACCTTCCTCCCTCGAAGGAGGTAAAGTGTACTTTGGTTACCCCGCAGAAGAAGCCAGGGAGAAAAAGAAAGAACTTGCCTGGATAAAACGTATCCCCGAAATATGGTCAAAACTTACAGAAACCAGATAACCTTCAGCGCCGGGAAGCACTAACAAGCCTCCCGGCGTTTCAATAGTCAAACCACCCCCATTCATGAAATATCTGTTTACCGCTTTGCTCCCCCTGTTACTCTGGAGCTGCACCACCACCAAACCCACCATTACCAGATCGTCCTTATACACCAACGACCAGGAATGGCCTGTGAAGGTGAAAGACGGCTGGCTTACCGCTAAAACCATTTCTTTTGGCCTTTATTCCACTACTTCCCGTAAAAACGGGGTAGCGGAAGCCACCTTCATCAAAGACCCTAAAAACGCCTTTAATTTTTATCTGAACGGTAATGAGGAGCACCTGTTGATACAAACCATGAATACTACCGCCATTGTGTTCTCGAACCGTGATTTGCCGTCATATTTAAGCGGGTTACCGGCCGGTACGGAGCTTCGCTACGCACTGATCAACGGCACCAAGAATGAGCCCTTAAAACGCTGGGAAATGATTGTTAAGAGCCCTCATTACCTGGAGCTGAATGAAAACAAACCGGCGGGCGTGCTCCGATCTACGGACACCGATATACGCATTACCGCCAATAACCGGTATGGTAAGGTTAATTCGTATGAAAACGTATGCTATGAATTTCAATACCGCGGGCAACCCGTGGCGGCGGTGATCCCTGGTGAAAAACCCCGGGTGTGGATGAGCAGGGACGTGCCTCCTGAAATTGGCAAAACACTGGCAGCCGCAATAGCCGCTTTCCTGTTCTAAGTACCACGCGGATTTTGCCTGACGCGGATTTTGTCTGACTCCGGATTACGCTGATTTTGCTGATTAGCCGGATTTTGACTTTTGGGATTTTTGAAGGATTTGGGGAGATGTAAGCGATGAGATTTTTTTATAAAAGGATTTTGGGAGATGTAAGCAAATACTTTCGCTTACATCTCCCAAAATCCTTTTAATCTTTAAAATCAAAAAAAATAAAATCCGGCTAATCAGCAAAATCAGCGTAATCCGGAGTCAGACAAAATCCGCGTCAGACAAAATCCGCTTTAATCCTGAGAGGAGGTTATACCGCGGTCGCGGAGATAGGCGGTTGAAATATTGCGGATGGTTTCTTCCAGTGGCCGGAACTGAAATCCCGGTAAGGCGGCCAGGATCTTATTGTTTTCATAGTATACCTTCAGCTGGGCGGTATGGGCGGTTTCCCTGGTAATCAGCGGATGCTTTCCGGTGAGGAGCCCTTTCACCTTTTCAAGCCGCCAAACCACTTCCGCCATCCATGGCTTTGCTGCAATATGGGGAGGCTTTTTACCAAGCGCCTGCGCCATAGTGGTAAATAATTGCAGGTAGCTCCAGTTATCGGCCGAGAGGATGAACCGTTGCTCATTAATGTTGCTGTCCATTAACCGGATCATGGCAATTACTACATCTTCTACATCCACAAAACCGTTTACACCCTGTGTATAATAGGGAAATTCCTTCCAGGCATTTTTAAGCAGGGATCCTGAACCATCGTCCCAGAACCCGGCGCCCAGGATAATGGAAGGATTAACAACTACAGCTTCCAACCCTTCTGCAATACCTCTCCATACTTCCATTTCCCCCTGGAACTTACTAATGCTGTAGCGGGAATTATTTTTACTGTCTTCCCACTCACATTCTTCATTTACAGCAGCCCCGGGCTTTGCCCTTCCGATTGCCGCTACAGAGCTTACATACAACAGCTTTTTAACGCCTGCATCCAGCGCCATATTCACTACGTTAGCGGTACCTTCCACATTAATTTTAAGGAGCCGGTCTTTGTCGGCTGCCTGGAAAGAAACTACTGCCGCACAGTGATACACCTGGGTTACGCCTTGCATCGCATCTTCCAGGGCGCATACATCCAGGATGTCGCCGGGTACCCATTCTATTTTATCTGAAATATCCTGCAACCGGGGAGAAGGTTGTTTACGGTACAGCGCTCTCACAGGTTTCCCTGCAGCAACCAATGCCCTTATTAAATGACTACCCAAAAAACCTGTACCGCCGGTTACTAAAATCATGAAGACTAAAATTCTTTTTTCTGAAGAAGGTTCAAAAATAACTAAAACCTGTTATTGTTCGTACCTGTAAAAACCCAATCCTGTTTTACGTCCCAGCTTTCCTTCTTTTACCCGTTGTTCCTGCAATACGTTCGGTTTAAAGCGGGGGGCATGTTCAAAAGCATCGTACAGCGACTGTGTTACTGCGAGGTTAATATCATTACCTATCAGGTCCATTAATGCAAACGGCCCCATTTTAAACCCGGCTGCTTCCAGCAGCTGGTCAATGGTGTTGAAGTCGGCCTGACCCTGTTCTGCAATATGCATGGCTTCCAGGTAATAATGCCGGGCTACCCTGTTCACAATAAAACCGGGGGCATCTTTTACCCTTACCGGTACTTTCCCCATTTTCTGCGCCAGCTCATAAATAGCTTCGGCTACTTCCGGGGCTGTTTCTTTTCCACTTACTACTTCTACCAGCTTCATCAGGTGTGCAGGGTTAAAGAAGTGCATACCCACCACCCTCGACGGGTGAACACTGACGGCGGAAGCAATTTCAGAAACAGACAGGGAAGAGGTATTGGAAGCAAAAATGGTTTCAGCAGTATTGATAGCTGCCAGCTGGTTGAAGAGTGCGGTTTTGGCCGTTATTCTTTCTACAATAGCTTCTATGATCACATCGGCCACACAGTCGTTGATATTGGTGGTAAAACGGAGCCGCTGCAGTACACCGGCTTTATCTGCAGGGGTTAGTTTACCTTTTTCAACGGCTGCCGACAGGCTCTTCTCAATCTGTGCGCCGGCCTTGTCAAGACCCTCCTGCCGTATATCAAACAACAAAGTAGTAAATCCGCTGTAGGCTGCTATCTGCGCTATCCCGGCGCCCATAGTGCCCGCGCCGCATACGACAATAGTTTGAATCACTTTTTGAGGTTTTTCATCCCCCTAAACATCAATGCAGCGGATGTTTCGTTGCATTGATGTTTAGGCCGGATAGCCTGGTAATAATATTTATACTGCACCTTCAAACTGCTCCAGGAAACGGGTGTCATTTTCAGAGAACAGGCGCAGGTCTTTGATCTGGTATTTCAGCATGGTAATGCGTTCTATCCCCATTCCGAAGGCGAAACCTGAATATTTTTCGGGGTCAATACCACAGTTAGCCAGTACTTTCGGGTGTACCATTCCGCAACCGAGTATTTCCACCCAGCCGGTTTGTTTACATACATTACAACCGGTACCTCCGCAAATAAAGCATACAATATCCATTTCAGCGCTTGGTTCCGTGAAGGGGAAGTAAGAAGGGCGGAAACGGATACCGGTGTTTTCACCAAACATCTCCTGAACAAAATGATACAGTGTTTGTTTGAGGTCTGCGAAAGAAACATTCTCGTCTATATACAATCCTTCTACCTGGTGGAAGAAGCAATGTGCACGGGCGGAAATGGTTTCATTACGGTATACTCTCCCCGGGCTGATAATGCGTATAGGCAGTTTGCCTTCTTCCATTACCCTTACCTGGGCAGAGGAAGTTTGGGTACGCAGCAGCCAGTCGGGATTTTTGCTGACAAAGAAAGTATCCTGCATATCACGGGCAGGGTGATTTTCCGGGAGGTTCAGGGCGGTGAAGTTATGCCAGTCGTCCTCAATTTCCGGGCCTTCGGCAATAGTAAAGCCCAGCCGCTCAAAAATGCGGATGATCTTATTCCTTACAAGGCTGATAGGGTGCCTGGTGCCCAAGCGGTGAGGGGCTGCCGGCAAAGTATAATCTATATCACCTGCATCAGCGCCACCAGCCTCTTTCAGGTCACTGAACTGCTCATAGCGGGCCTCTGCGAGTTGTTTAAATTCGTTTAGTATCTGGCCAAATTCTTTCTTACGGTCATTCGGTACCTGTTTCATCTCCCCGAAAAGAGCTTTTACAATACCTTTTGTACCCAGGAATTTTATGCGGTACTGTTCCAGATCCGCTGCGCCTGCCGGCGTAAAAGCCGCTATTTCCTCTTTATAGGTTGCTATTTGCTGTACTAACTGTTCCATAAACAACAAAGATAAGCGTTTAGGCGTAAACTGGCGAGGTTTCCACACTGCTCCTTTTTTCCCGGAAATGATGTATATTTTCATGAGCAAATCAAGGGGGTTATGCCTGTCACTTTAAACACTGTTATGCTGTTACTGGCTGCAGCCGGCATTGTCATTTTTTTTCTCCTTTCCCTCCATTACCGTTCCCGTTACCTTCTCCTCAAAGGCAGTAGCGAAGCTTTGATCAGGAACAACCACCGGCAGGAAGAAGCAACCCTACTTTTAAACCAGCAACTGGCAGAGCTTAAACTGGTAAACCTGAAGTCGCAGGTAAACCCTCATTTCCAGTTTAATTGCCTCAATGGCATTTATACCACGCTCATGATGGGAGAAACCGCACTGGCACAGGAATATATTGCACGGTTTGCCGGCTTGCTGAGAAAAGTATTAATGCTGGCAGATAAAAACTTTATCCCGTTGCAGGAAGAAACAGACATGCTGGAGCTTTACCTGAAACTGGAACAATTACGCACCAATAACGGGTTTGAGTATACGCTCTTTACCGATCCCCGGATCGCTGCAACGCAGTTGTATGTACCCTGTATGCTGATACAACCTTTTGTGGAAAATGCTATCTGGCATGGCCTTATGCATAAGGAAAAGAACCGGCAGCTACAGGTGCAGTGGATGCAGCTGGCGCCTAACCTGTATACCTGCGAAATAACAGACAACGGCATAGGAAGAGCGCAGGCACTGCAGTATCATCATGAAGGGTTGAAAAGTGGTAACCATCACTCACGGGGCATGGAAATATGCATGGAAAGGGCCACCCTTTACCGAAACATGTACCATAAACAATTCAACATTGAAATTTCCGACCGGCCTGGTGCGGAGAACACCGTAGCCGGCACCCGGGTATGCATTACCTTCGAATCCGACCCGGCTATGGGCAGCTAAGAGATCGGTTTATACCTCGTTGCGGTTATTGATCATTCCCTGTGAACTACTAAAAGATCAGCTTATAGCCAACCCCCCGGATGTTTACTATCTGAACACGGGAGTCGTCTTTCAGGTACCGGCGGAGCTTCGTAATAAATACGTCCATACTGCGGGCATTAAAAAAATTATCATCTCCCCAAAGATCCAACAGCACCGCTTTACGCTCCATCACTTCATTTTTGTTATCGTACAGGCGGCGTAAAATGGCAGCTTCGCGGTGCGACAAAAATTCAATGGAATTATTCCTGGCAAGGGTTTGCTTGGTATAGTTAAAGATGTATTGACCAATGGTTACGGCGCCTTCTTCCATTTCGCGGGCCCCGGGATTGTCGCCAAAACGTTTCAGCAGTGCAGTGATCCGCACAATCAGCTCATCCATGCTGAAAGGCTTTTTCAGGTAATCATTTCCGCCCAGCTCAAACCCTTTCACCACATCTGCCGTTTGGGACTTGGCCGTCAGGAAAATGATAGGCGTGAATTTATCCTGCTTACGGATTTCTGCAGTCACCGAAAAGCCATCCATGTTAGGCATCATGATATCCAGTACCACCACATCAGGGCGCTCCTGCTGGTATATACGCAGCCCTTCTTTACCATCGGCTGCATATAACATTTCGAACCCCCTCATTTCAAGGCTGTCTTTCACAATTTGTCCGAGCTGTACTTCATCTTCTATCAATAATACTTTGGGCATAAATCTCTTTTATATGGTTAAGCAGAAGGGATGACAATAGTAAATTCACTGCCTTTATCCGGCTCACTCTGCACATGTATGGAACCGCCATGCATGGCCACTATTTTCTGTACATAACTTAATCCAAGGCCAAATCCTTTTACGTTATGCAGGTTACCGGTTGGCACCCGGAAAAATTTATCAAAAATACTACCCTGGTATATCTTCGGAATACCCACACCATTATCTTTCACCCTGATCTTTAAGATACCATTTTCCAGGCTGGTTTGCAGGTACAATTGTACGTGTTCTCCTGAATATTTAATGGCATTATCCACCAGGTTGTTGATCGCATTGGATAAATGGGTTTTATCCACATACACTGTTTTACCTGCCAGGTTGTTATCGTAGCGCACCTGTAGCTGTTTTCCGGCCTTAAGCTGGTGGTTGGAAAGGATGTTGTCAATGACCTCGTTCAGGTCTGTTTCTTCCCTGAACAGCTCAATATCTTCTTTTTCCTCAGCGGCAATATGCAATACTTTTTCCACAAGATCGGACAAGCGCTGCAGCTCGTTCTTTGAGATATCGAGATAGGTTTGCGTTTTACGCTGATCGTTCAGGGCGTTGAAGTTCTGTAACGCTTCCACTGCCGCAGATACTGTGGCAATAGGCGTTTTCAGCTCATGCGTCATGTTATTGATGAAATCATTTTTTACTTCCGACAGCTTTTTCTGTTTCAGGATGGTTCTGAGCATGTATATAAAACTGAGGGTAGTAAGCACCAGTAATACCAGTGAGCTGAGCAGGGTCCAGATCATCTTCTGTAAAATAAACTGCAGGGGCGATTCAAAGATGGCCTGTACAAACAGGTTACTGGCAGGGTTAAAGGGAATCTTGGCCGTTTGCCTGGGTTCCCTGCGCCGGATACTGTCCCTGAATGTTTCTCTTTCAAAGCCGCTGTAGTTCAGGTGAAAGGTATCCAGCTCATAGGGCGTGGCAATTTGCCGGTTAGCCAGCTCCACTTTGAATACGGAGTCCAGTTTTTTAAGATTGGTACTATCGTTATGTAAGTTGCTGGTAATGAGAAATTCAGAGATCTGCCTGGCCAGGGTGTCTACATATACCGTACTGGGGGAATCCCCCTGGAAAGTTTCTTTGGGAGGCGGACCAGGATAGCGCTCGTAATGCTGCCCCTTGAAGTGGCGGCCCTTGGGCATCCCTATTTCTTCCAGCTGGTTGGCCAGCCCTCGCATGGGCAGCTTCAGCGAGTCTTTATCTTTCCCAAAATAACGGATATAGCGGCGTACATCAGAAAACTGTTTGTTGAATACCGCCATCCGGAGCGATTCATTGATCTCTTTATTGAACTGTTCCTCCCTTAATTTGTAGGAATTATACAGCCAGTATCCCTGGAACAGAAATATGCCCAGGATACAGACAGACATGAGGATGAGAATATTTCTGATTCTTTGTCGCATGAAAGATTTTAAGATCCTTACAAAACTATCCATTCCACAGGGAAAACAAGACAATCCCTTAACAGTAATTAACAGTAAATAAGGAAGATTAACGCTTACAGACAGCCCTTAACAGTAAATAACAGTAAATAAAGGTTTTTAACCGAAAAAATGAAAGCGAAGATCCACTTTTGTAGCATAAAATCAATCAGGTATGAACCGAACTATCCGTTTATTCATTGCAGCAGCTACGCTGCTATCTGCCACCAGCCCCGTGTTTGCACAACAATCAGGTACAATAGAATATGAAGTAACTGCTAAAACAGACCCGGAGCGTATGCGTGGTTTCCAGCGGGGCGGCGATGATGCACCCGACATCCCGGATGTGATCACCTTCAAACAGGTATTCACCTTTAACAACAACATTGGCAAGCTCACCACAGAACGCCCGGAAGGCGGCGGTTTCGGCGGAAGAAGACAACGCCCCGAAGGAGATACCTCTACCCGTAACCAGCGCGGACCCCGGCCCGGAGGTATGGGTATGGGCATGGGACGCGGCGGCGGCTTCAACGCCCAGTATGTAGACCTGGCTAATAAAAAGTATGAGCAGGTGTTCAGCACCTTTGGCGATGATAAGAAAACTTATTACACAGAAGAAGATTACATCTTTACCGCTAATAACAAAGCGTCCGACAAAACAAAAAAGATAGCCGGTTATACCTGCAAAAAGGCCACCATACAGCTGAAGGATGATACCTACACCGTTTGGTACACTACCGAACTGCCATTCAGTTTCTCCCCGGTGAACGGATTATTGCCCGACAGCAACGCCGTAGTCCTTTCTGCAGAAGGTAGCAGGCGCGCTTTCACTGCAAAAAGCGTTAACCTGAAAGCCATAACAGATACGGATCTTGCCCTCCCTGCAGGTGCGGAAAAAGTGAGCCAGGAACAAATGAGGGAAATCAGGAAACAGGAAATGGAGAAATTACGTAAGCGGCAACAACAATAAATAAATTTCATCCTAACTTTCCCCTTTCCTGTTAATTTCTATTATGAAGAAACTTATACAACTCTTGCTGATACTGGGTTTGGGCATTATACATGTGCAGGCCCAGGCTCAACAAGGAAAGATTAAAGGCCAACTGACTGACTCTACCTCCAGGGATCCCATGCCGGCTGCTACGGTAGTACTGCTGAATGCAAAAGATTCCAGCGTTGCCTCCACTACCATGACAGACAACAAAGGCAACTTTGAACTGGCCAATGTGGCCGACGGCGCCTACCGGCTGTACGTAAGCTTCCTGGGCTATAAACCCATCAACAGATCATTACAGGTTAACCAGGATCACAAGGAATTATCACTCGGCAACATCCCGATGGTGCTCAAAGGAGTAAACCTCAATGCCGTGGAAATATTGGATGAAAAGCCGCCCATTGTAGTAAAAAAAGATACCCTTGAATTTAATGCGGATGCTTTTAAAACCCGTGAAAATGCAGTAGTGGAAGATCTTTTGAAGAAGCTTCCCGGTGTTACGGTAGATAAAGACGGCGCTATTACCGCCCAGGGGGAAACCGTTACCAGGGTATTGGTAGATGGTAAACCCTTTTTTGGCAACGACCCCAAGCTGGCTACCAAAAATCTGCCGGCTAATATCATCGATAAAGTACAGCTGATAGACCGTAAGTCAGACCAGGCGCAATTCACCCAGATCGACGACGGACAAACGGAAAAAACGATCAACATCACTATTAAAAAAGATAAAAAGAAGGGATTGTTTGGCCGCGCTACCGCCGGCTACGGTACAGACGATCGCTACGGCGTATCCCTCAGCTTAAACCGCTTCAGGGAAAACCAGCAAATGTCGCTGCTTGGCGGAGGTAACAACGTTAACAATATGGGATATACCCAACAGGATGCCATGAGCTTCAGCTCCGCCGGTGGCGGCGGAAGAGGCGGTGGCCGCGGCGGCGGACGGGGTATGCAGATGGCCCTGGGCGGAGGCAATAACACCGGTATCACCCGTAACTGGAACACTGGCCTCAACTTCAACCAGGACTTCAGCAAAAACCTCATCGTGAATGGCAGCTACTTCTTCAATGAT
>JBCNPS010000050.1:0-20355 GCA_039593235.1 Chitinophaga sp.
GCGCGTGAAGAGTTCCCTGATCACGACGTAACCGTGCGCGGGGCCGTTTCCATTGGCCGCAGGCTGATTGATCCGCTGGCCGAGCTGGTGAAAATAGATCCCAAGGCTATTGGCGTGGGCCAGTACCAGCACGATGTAAGCCAGTCGTCGCTGAAACAAAGCCTTGACCGCGTGGTGGTAAGCTGTGTGAACAATGTGGGGGTGAACCTGAACACTGCTTCCAAGCACCTGCTGGCGTATATTTCTGGTTTGGGTCCTTCCCTTGCGGAAAACATTGTAAAATACCGTAAGGAAAACGGCGCATTCAGCAACCGTATGCAGCTGAAGAAAGTACACCGTTTGGGCGACAAGGCATTTGAGCAGTGCGCGGGCTTTTTGCGTATTGAAAATGGCGATAATCCACTGGATAATTCGGCCGTGCATCCTGAGCGCTATGACCTGATCAAAGAAATGGCGGACAAGCAGCACAGCACTGTCCAGGACCTGATGGCGAAAGAAGAACTGCGGAAGCAGATCAATCCGAAAGACTATGTGAATGCGGAAGTAGGTTTGCTTACTTTGGAAGATATATTGAAAGAGCTGGCCAAACCGAGCCGCGATCCGCGCGACGAGATCTCTATTTTTGAATATGCCGAAGGCATTCATAAAATGGAGGATGTAAAGCCAGGCATGGTGTTACCGGGCGTTGTTACCAACATCACTGCATTTGGTGCATTTGTGGATATTGGCGTAAAGCAGGATGGGTTGGTGCATATCTCCCATCTTTCCAATAAATTTATCAGCAATCCGAATGAAGCAGTAAAGCTGAATCAGAAAGTACAGGTAACCGTGCTGGAAATTGATGTGGCCCGTAAGCGTATTTCTTTGTCGATGAAAGACAATGAGAAAGGTGGTGGTTCCCGGCAGCAGGGAGGAAGAGATTCCCGTGGCGAACAGCAGCAGAAAAGGCCGAACAGGCCGGCAGCCAAAGAGGCGCCGTTGAACGATTTCCAGGCTAAGCTGGCAGCATTGAAGAATAAATTTGATAATTAAGATAAAAGCAGCAAGGAAGACCGGCGGTCTTCCTTGCTGCTTTTCAGCGTTCATATTTCTGCATCCACTGCAGGAATTTTTCCGGGTAGTCGGTATCTCCTTTTTCGCTGAAGAGCATCAGCTCCCTGTTCACCGTAAAGCCGATGTAAATAATATCCCGGTCCATGTCGATAGCAATAACGGCTTCATCATAACCTGATTTGCCCGGCATATAACCTTCATTAAAGAGTATTTTATTTTCCACTTCTATAGGCGGCGTTACTTTTAGTCTTTCAAAAAAAGATTTACGAGCCTTGCCTACCAGCGCAGCCAGCCTGCTCTTCAGTGGTTCGGTTTCAAAGAGTCCGCTTTCTGTGGCATACTTGCCGCTGAATTGCAGGAAGCTGTTCCAGGAAGCCACCATGTCTGTTTGGATAGTATCGCCACCGGCGATCATGGTATCAGTTGGCGGCAGGTTGGCCTGGTCGGCCAATACGATGGCCCTTACTTTCTGAGCGGGGCTGTTACAGGCGAACGCATAGAAAATGAACGATAAAAGTGATGCAACAGGAATCCTTCTCCCAGTCATGGTTAAATTTTTAATTTTGATACAAACGGGGCGTACAACAACTATCGGGCACCACTCTCCCGGCAGTTAACAACATAATTTTATCAGCGGAAGGTTAACAAGTCAGATAATAAAAAAGTTTAATGGTTTTCAATAAAGTTCCGTGCTATTTTCCTTTGAATACAGGAGATCTTTTTTCAATAAACGCCTGCATGCCTTCCTTCTGATCTTCAGATGCAAAGAGAAGATAAAAATTTTTACGTTCAAAATGTAATCCTTCTTCCAGGCTTGTATCAAAAGCTTTCAAAACGGCTTCTTTTGCCATTTTAAGGGCTACCGGGCTCATGGCGGCTGTTTCTGCAGCCAATTTAATAGCTTCTTTCAGAAAAAGTTCTACAGGTACAATACGGTTAATGAGACCCGCGCGGAGGGCTTCTTCCGCGGTAATAAAGCGGCCGGTGAGCACCATTTCCATGGCCAGGGCCTTTCCTACTGCACGCGTAAGGCGCTGGGTACCACCGGCGCCGGGCATAACGCCCAGTTTTATTTCCGGCTGACCGAAGCGGGCCGTTTCGCTGGCAACGATCATATCGCAAAGCATCATGAGTTCGCATCCACCGCCGAGGGCGAAACCGCTCACCGCAGCTATAATGGGTTTCTTTATCTTTTTGATAGTATCCCAGGTACTGAACTGGTCGATGTTGTACATATCGATAGCCGACTGGCCGGCCATCTGTTTAATATCGGCGCCGGCGGCAAAAGCTTTTTCATTGCCACTGAGCACTATAGCCCGCACTTCATCGTTGGCATCAAGCATTTTGAGGGCATCTCTCAGTTCGCTCATGAGCTGCAGATTCAATGCATTCAGTTCTTTGGGCCGGTTCAATTGGATGTGGGCTACATAAGGCGCCACCTGCTGGTGTATGATAATAAATTCCGGTTGCATCTTTTAAAGTTAAAGAAATATCGTAAAAATCAGGACAATGTATACAGCGAATACAATACCGGCTGTGAACAGATAGGCAATTCCCAGCAAAATGCCCTTCAGCAGGGATTTCCGGAAACTCTGGCCGTAGTTGTTCCACAGGGCCAGCACCAGGTAAATGAAGATCAGCCACCAGCCGATCGTCATAAATACATCGTTATGAAAAACAGCTTCCAGGATAAGGCCTGCAAGCCCGATGATAAAAGCAAAAGTATGAAGGTGAATGGCAAAAATAGCATGGTCGGCATATAACCATTTTCTGCCCCTGTACATCCATGTCATGAATAAGGCGAAAATCGGCAACAGGATGAACATCAGCTTTGGCACATTGTGCTTGAAAATTTCAATAATGGCCTTTGTTGCGTTTGTTCCGTATTTCTGGCGGATGCTGATGATCCTGCGGTATATGATCTTTTCCGCACCGTGAAACCGCAATGAGTCCGGCAATAACTGTTGTTTCGCATCAAATTCCTCTACTGTTTCATAGTGGTTGATATTAGTGCTTATTCGTTCTCTTTTTTTACCTGAAGAAGATGAATCGGTAGAAAGCGCTTCCTCCAGGGCGGCAACAGCTGTTTTCACGGAATCACCCTCATTCTCCCGGGCCATGGCATTTGTGGTAATGGCTTCGCCTGGTTCCTCTTCGTTGTTGTGTTGCAGCGAGAACAGGCCAAAAAAGAACACAAAAGATATAAAAACGTAGAGCTTTATAGGGTTTACATAGCGTACCCTTTTGCCGGCCATATATTCCCGTGAAAGAAAGCCTGGTTTGAAAAGCAGGTATTTAAGCGTGGTAAGGAACTGGGAATCATAATGAAAGATATCTGCCACGAAGTGCTTCACCAGGTGCGTGAACGTTTCATGAGGTACCGCATTTTCCTGTCCGCAGTGTGTACAATAACGTTCAGGGACTTCTGTTCCGCAGTTGAGACAGTTCTTCTCCTTGCGTAAGGGCTGTGATTTCAAGAGATTTAGATATTTTTGGTTGTAACAGGTAAGATAACGAGAAAAGATGAAATATACCCGGAGATTATCCGGCTAAAAAATTTTAATATGATTTTTGCGTTTTACCTTTGAACATTCCAAAATCAGCGATTTTACGGCATGAAGAAAACGATTCTACTGGCACTGGGTATACTGGCATTTGCGACCAGTGGTTTTAGTCAATATTACTTCCAGGATATTTACAATACACAGCAAACAGTAGCCACCATGGCGCTGCTGAAAGAAAACAAGGTAAAAACCCAGCAGGTACTGACGCTGGATGCCGATATGCAGCCGGACCGGGATTTCCGTTGTGAACGTAACCTGAACCCTACCTACCGGCAGATGAAGGCGCAAACACAATCCAGTTCCACCGGTTACTCCGCAATGACCTCCACCTTTTCCGCCAAAGGGCAGCTGACAAAAACGGTTGACAGCTCCGGCGCCAGTATAACTACCACATTATACCGCTATGATGAAGGCGGACGATTGCAGTACATCAGCAGTACCTCTACCGCGCGCGACAGCAAGCTGCGTTTCGATGAAAGCCGGAGTTACCGTTACGACAGCTCGGGGCATTTACAGCAGCTGATACAGCGCAAGGGCAACGACTCAACGGTAGTAGCGTTTAAAACAGACAGCGCGGGCAATGTGATTGAAGAGCTGGACAAGCGGCGGGGCACACGGGTGTATTATAACTACGACAAAGCAGGGCGGCTTACAGATGTATACCGTTATCAGCCTGCAAAAAAGCGTATGTTGCCGGACTATATCTTTGAATATAATACACAGGGCAAGCTGGTGAAAATGACTACCGTGAACGCACAAACGTCGTCGTATACGATCTGGCAATATGAATATCAGCCGGACGGTTTACCTTTGAGTGAAACGTGCTATGGGAAAGGGAGAGAGCTAATGGGCATGGTGAAATATGCCTATGAGTTGAATCCTTAGATACATTCGTAAAATATTTTAATTCAGCGCGAGAAAAATTTTGCAGCTTCAAAAAGATTGCTATCTTTGCAATCCCAACAAAAAAAGTTCTTATAATAATGCGAAAGTAGCTCATTTGGTAGAGCACGACCTTGCCAAGGTCGGGGTGGCCGGTTCGAGCCCGGTCTTTCGCTCCGATTATTCCCTACAAAACAAACCCTGGTGGTGGAATTGGTAGACACGCGGGACTTAAAATCCCGTTCGCAGCAATGCGAGTGTGGGTTCAACTCCCATCTGGGGTACTTATGGAGTTTTTGGCAAAACTCAGAGAAGGCTGCTCAACAAAGAGCAGCCTTTTTTCTTTTATACTCAAGTAGTTATGCATTAAGCTGGGGTGCAATAAGTTGGTTCTAAGTACCTCCCCGTCAAATATGAGAGTAGGTTTGAACCACATCTTTAAAAGTTTCTGTTTTGCGTTTATACCCAGCTTGTGATACAGATTTTTCATATCACATAAATACGGCAAAGCCTTTTCCAGCTTAGACCAGCGCTGATTTATATCTCCCTTCAACTTTGTAATATCACTTTGTAGCAAAGACCGTTCACCAGAAAGTTTGCTGAACCACTTTTTGTAGGTGGAATTTTCAATGACACCGTTGATTAACTTTTCTTCCAGATCGTTGATCTTTTTATTTACCTCAGCCAGCGCCTTATCCTTATTCTTAATAACGGTGGCTCTGTTCTTCAGCTGTTCATCAAACTTTTCCTTCACCTTAGAAATAATTATCCGCAACTGCCTGGCAGAAAAAGACAAATTATGAAGAAGCTCGTCCACCATTTCGTGCAGCTTCTCTCCCCTATAGTTTTTCCACGGCTCATGTACGCACCGATAATATAGATAGTATTTGTTACGGCCTTTACTGAAGCCGGCAGTCAACGCAGCTCCGCAGGTACACCGCGACTGTGCTTCAGTCAGTATTTCATCGTTTTTGTTGTCAATATAGGTGATAACTTTATTTCTCAATTCTGTTTGTTCTGCCAGTACTTTGTTAAATATAACCAGTTCATTGGGCTTATTTTCGAAAAGCCATTTATACAGGGTGGTAGCTTCGGAAATAAGGTTAAAATCTAGTTTTTCAAAGGCGGATTTGGCGGTTGCCAACGTGTCCTGCGCTTCTTTGGAGTCTTGTTCAGCTTTACTCTTGATAAAAGTCCAATAAGACGAAATTAGCTTTGCTGCTTCATCAGAAAGTGGTTGGTGGCACAACAGGCATAAATCATCCGTTATTGGATAAGTAGCAGACGGCTTATCTTGAAGGCGCGCAAAGGTATCTGTAGCAAGGATGAAGTTTCTCCAGGGAGCATCGCCCACGGCCACAATATTTTCTTTTTTAAATTGGTCGATGTTATTTGCTGTGGCAAGTTTCTCTTTTTCAATACAGTCCTTAATCTTTGCTGCAGTTTTTGTTAACTGATCTGAGCTGAAATGCCGGTTTATATTGATCAGTCCGGTTTTAAGTGTAGCAAGCTGAATTTTGATTTGAGCAAGATCGCTAATTTCCTTATCCTTTTTTAGGCCAATCAAACCAGCTTTAGCCTCCTCCAGCCTTTTTCGTTCTGCTTTGTGCTCTTCTGTAAAATCTTTATATTCTGTAAAGTGTTCGATTTGGGTCTTGTCTGATAGTTGTGAGATCAAGGTCTTGATCTCGGATTCTCCATCAAACAATGCAATTAGATTGAAAGACTGTGCATGCTGATCTATTTTTTGTTGGATTAACACATCCATTTTTTTGCAGCATTCGTTTATGCTGGAAAAATAGGAAAGGCCTGCTGGGCGGAATTCAAATTGATTTCTATTGTTCAAGTGTGCGTGCACAGCCTTTTCATCGAAGGTAGAAAACTGCTTGAACTCTTTCCTCATACAGTCGACAGGGAAATTCAACGTGTAACTATTAGTTGAAGTTGAAAATTCAAACTCAGCTTTTTTTGCGATTGGCGCTGAGTTGTGGATATTGGGCAATATCGTTTTCTCTCCCTTAGTGATAAAAACGTTGTTCAGCAACCTTATGTATCCCGATTTTCCTGAACCATTAGCTCCATAAACGATGGTTAGGTTTTTTCCGAATTCCAAAACTTGCCCGGGAACTAATGCGTTGACGCCTTCTACCCACAATATTTTGGAGAGCTGGAGATCGGCCTTATAGGTACCTGTGTGATCTCTGCATACAATATTAATTTTAGGTCTGTTTTTCTCCGCTTCGAGTAAACCAACATCTTCTAGAAAGTATTGTAATGCTTTTTCATAATCCTCATCAGTGATTTCTGAACCGGCTAGAATTTTTTCCGACAAGTATTGTTCCCAGAATGGCAATGATGTTGTAAATTCAAGGATGTCACTTTCAAGTGTTCTTATATTCTGCGCTTGTATCTCTGGCTCAACAGGTTCGGATATTTCTTGTTCTGGATTCATAGCATAGAGGGTGTTAAGTTATTTTTTCACTTCAATTCACAGAAAATACAAAAGCCTAGAAAGCCAAATTATCGACTAATTGTGTAAATTTAAAATTATTATACATAATATCGGCAAATAATCAATGGATAAATTAAGAAATAGATCGGTTTGACTTCGTATTGACCATCCTAAGCGGGAAACAGGCTGAAAGGGAAACTTCCAGCCATCGATAATTGTATCTCCACTAGTGTGCCTAATCTGAAAAGTTCAATGCACGCCCAAACATGCTAAATAGTGCCTTGGTCAGCTCCCTGCTGAAGCGGTCTAACTCTAAGACAACCAGATATTGGACCAGATCTCTACGTTTTTGGAGAAACTCCTCTAAAGCATTCCAGTTGGGGCGGTCGAAAGTATCACTACGGTTCACTGAAAAAAACGCTCAACATATTGCCTTGCACTTCCTCTATTGATAGTTGACTCGATCTTTCTCCATTGTAAACAATATAATTATTGCCCGAACGTCTTATCCAATTGTCAGTTTGTATTTTTTAATTGACCTTTCTAAACACAGACCCTGATTTCAAAACACCGTTCTCAAAACGAGCTTCTTCTTTTCCAATAATGGATACTTTTTAAATAAAAAGATCGATATCTGCTGAGAACTCCATCATGCTTTTCTGATCACAGTACTTCCTACAACCTTATTCTTATAAAGAACATCATAGTATTTTATCCTATTTTGACCGAGAACAATCCCGGCAGATAAGATAAAAAATACTACCATTGTAATACGATACCGTTTCACATAAAGGCTTTTTTCTATAGTTCATTTAATAGAAGAAACGCGGGATGTTATTTAATTCTGATCCCAGGAATGTAATATCCTATTCATTATCTTCTTCTCCTCCTCGGAGATTTGTCGTCCGACTGATCGGAAAAATGATTTTCTTCCTTTGCTGCACGCAGGCCACCAAACCGCCAGCTAAACGTTAACGTCGCAGCCCTATTATAGAATCTGTTGATCTGGGTGCTTTGAAAAGTAGGAGCAAAAGCGTACACCGTTTCCCGGAAATGATTCTGGAATGGATTGATTGCTGTCAGGGTAAGGCTTGCTTTATCGTTCATAAAGTCTTTCTTTATTGCAAACCGATAGGAGTAATTAGCTGAATTTTTGCCCTGCAGGGTGATAAAACCATTTCCATAATCTGCAGAAGCACTAAACTGAAGTTGCTTTGTCAAGGTAATGGTATTGCTGATACTCGTATTGAAAAATGTTCCATTGTTTTCTAGCCCAAGAGACTTACTGCGAAACTTTAAATGGAACAGCTCAGCACCCGCATTTAGAGTCCATTTTTCCAAAGGATTAAAAACAGTATTTAAATTCAGCCCCATCCTCGTACTTTCACCAATATTATCGGGCATGGTATACGATATTCCCTTTGGATCAACCCTGGAGATCTGTTCGACTGCATTTTTATTAGCGCTGTAGTAAAGACTGCTGATCAATAACATTCCCTTTTCGCCCGTATAAGTATGTGAAAGCTCCAGCTTCCTAGTAAGTTCAGGCTTCAGATATGGATTACCTTGCGTAATATTAAGTGGATCTCCGGCATTGCTATAGGGGTTTAGATCCATGATCCATGGGCGTCGTATCCTTTCGTTATAGTCCAGCTTTATTTCCTGCTGCTCTCCAAATTTCTTTACCACCAATAAGTTGGGAATTAAATTAGAAAACCTTCGGGAGTAAGGGGAATTATTCTGAAATGATGCATTAATATCTGTATTTTCGAAACGGACCCCTGGACGTAAAGTCCAGTCGTTTCCAAGTTCAAAATTCAAAGTGGCATAAGCCGAAAAGACATTCTGTCTGTAACTCATCGTTCCCGAACGGGAAGGATCTACAGGCATAGAACTATTTATAACTTCGTATGTGCTGTTAGAATTATTTACCAAATACTTAGCCCCGGTTTCCAGTGTCGTTTTCCCTGCCTGGCCGAAGGGATGGGAATAGTCGGCCTGAAGACTCCATTCCTTCTCCTTACTTTTATTGGGTCCCAGCTCGCGAAAGGCCAAATTGCCGTCTGACTTATACTGCTCTGTGATATAATTAGAAACATCCGACGAAAAAGATGTCTGACCAATAATCTGTAGTTCTTGCCCCTTCTTTTTGAATTTTTTCTGGTAATTCAAGACCCATTCAGTGAAATTGAATTTCCCTCTTTGCTGAATTTTTTGCCGATACTCCTGAACCTGGTTTGCGTTGCTATACCTGTTAAATAGCCCTCCATTTTGTGGCCAAACCCCATTCCAATAGGAAAAACTTCCTTCCAGGGTTTGTGACGAGTCGATTTTATACTGTGCCGATAAATTGGCAGAACCACCTTTAGTGGTTTGCCTCATATCTGATTCCTGTAAAAGAGTACCTAGCTGTTGCCCATTATGGAGATTAATCCTGTCGAGGGTGTAACCAGTTTTCTCACGTTCCTCACTATAATTCCCCATGGCGGTAAAATTGAATTTTCCAGCACTCATATTCAGGGAAAGATTCCCTGTATGCTCCAGATTTCCGCCGGTGAGATCTAATGTTCCGCTGGTACCTTTCAGCTTTTTCTTAGTAATTATATTGACCACTCCGGCCGCACCTTCTGCCTCATATTTGGAAGAGGGGTTGGTCATTACCTCTACAGAAACGATGGAGCTTGCAGGAATCATTTTTAATGCCTCCTTAAGGTTTTTGGCCATTATACGTGAAGGTATTCCGTTAATAAGCACCTTAATATTTGAGCTGCCACGCAATTTCAGCTCTCCACTGGCTCCTACGGTCAGCATCGGCGCTTTACGCAGGACATCAGCCGCATTCCCTGATTTGTTACTGATATCCGAAGCTGCATTGTAAATGATCCGGTCCTTCGCACTTTGAATCAGTGGCTTCTTTCTGCTTGCCGATACGGTTACCCCTTGAAGGAGGGTCTTTTTTTCTTCCAGGTACAGTCTGCCCAAATCCAAGTCGTCCGTCTTCACTTCTATAATACCCGACTGATATTCATTAAAGCCAATATAATTAATTCCAATGCTTATAGAAACCGATGGCTTTATCTTGAATTTAAATGACCCATCGTTACCGGTGATCATAGAATTCACCACTTTACCATTAGCATCCTTCACTATGACTGTACTGCCCACCAGCAAAACATTTTCCGTTCCACTCACCACGCTTCCTTTTACTTCCACCTGTTTTTCTGTTGTCTGAGCAAAGGTATTCATCGAAATCAATGTAATTGCGAAGAGAACAACCTGCTGCCGTATTCTTTTTAATAATTCCTTCATCCGTAAAAATTTAATGGTACAAAACAAGGCCAAGTAAAGCAGCTCAGAAAACAAAACGGATGAAATAGCTGAATTAAGGGTTAAAAGTCGTTGGTCATTTTAACTTTCCGCTTTAATTTTGATTTGACAATTTTGCAGCATCCAACTAATACACTACATATTATAATTTAATTAATTATAATTAAAATACAAATGAATAAAATCACAATTGGCATGCGTAAAATGTGGGTCCAGGAGATTATGATATTTTGTGCAATGTATGTGCTGACCATGCTCCATGAATGGATGTTTATCAATTCTTTTGAAAACTTTCTAAAAGGTTTTGTTTTTTTTGTTATTCTCTATGTGCAAGCCCAACTTCACCGGTTTTATATTTTCAGATATTATTTATTGAAGAAATATTTCATCTATGCGCTCTATTCTTTAATCGTCATTTTTTTGGGAGCATCTTTGCTATACCTTGCAGACTTTCTTTGGATCCAGCCTGATTTTTTAGACCCTAATGAGCTGGCATTAAACTTTTTGTACCATTTTGTGATCTGCATCATCAGTACTGTTACTATCATGGCCCTCTCTTTAATGCAGAGTTACGCCATGGAATTACAACGTCGTAACCTCGATCAGAACTTACTGAATGAAATGCGTCTGAAATCTCTGCACTCCCAGCTCAATCCCCACTTCTTTTTCAATATGCTTAATAATCTATACGGGGTGAGTTTAACAGATCCAGGGCGAACGCCGGATCTTATCGTGAAGTTATCTAAACTAATGCGTTATCAGATTGAAAATGGCAACGTTTCCAAGATTTCCCTTCCCGAGGAGATGATGTTTATCCGGAATTATATTGATTTGGAAAGAGAGCGGATCGGTGAAAGATGTGATATCCAATTTGTATGCAAACCTTCAGATGAAGAAATGAGAATGTACCAGATATCACCGCTGCTGCTGATCGTTCTGGTTGAAAATAGCTTTAAACATAGTCTGAATCTCAAACTTTGGTTTGTGCATATCCACATTGAACTCCAAAATGACAAGCTGCATATGACTATCGAAAATTCCCTGGCTGATAAAAATCTTCTAAAACCTTCAACAAAGATTGGCCTGAATAATCTTAAACAACGATTGTCTTATATCTATAAAAGCGGCTTTAGCTTAAATGAAAAGCAATCGGAGCTCAGTTACCAGACCACACTGATACTGACCCTTGAAAAACAAATAATATGACCTTACTTAATTGTATCATCGTTGACGATGAAGAAGGAGCACACCGTGTTCTGAAACATTTTATAGGACAACTGAAGCATCTCAAACTTAACGGGGCCTTCTTTACTGCTGTTGAGGCCATGGAATATTTGTACCATCATAAAATAGATATTCTGTTTCTTGACATCAATATGCCTGGCCTAACTGGCATGGAAATGCTGGAAGCGATGTCAAACAAACCATTCGTTATTCTTACTACTGCCTATAAAGAACATGCATTAGAGTCCTACAAATATGATGTTGTTGACTATCTGGTAAAACCCTTTGACTTCAAAAGCTTTCTTTCTGCTATTGACAAGGTAATCAATCGCCTAAGCGCAGGAAAAAGGAATATAGATCAGCCTATGGAAGAGCCTTATCATATCGTTTTAAAAGTGGAGAATGACATCGTGAAACTATCTTTCGATTCCATTCTTTATACACAGAGTTACGGTAACTATGTCAAATTTTACACCCGTGAAAAAATGCTTCTCAGTCAAATCACCACCCAGGAGGTTGAAAGCAAACTGAACCCCAAACTTTTCATCAGGGTACATAAGTCCTATTTGGTAGCGCTCCGGGAAATTTCAAAAATTTCTGGTGGTGAACTTTCCCTTAAAGACGGTACTATACTGCCAATCGGAAAATTCTACAGAAAGAATGTTATTGATATGCTTAAAAATTAAGACTGAAGGAATTCGATAAGAGCGCTAAATACACTCCTCAGAAGCACTCTTTTCTTCTCCTGCCGGTTGAATTTATCCCAGGGTGTCCCACTCTTTTTTTAAGATTGCAAATTGAAGTGTATTTTCAAACCTGGGCGTGCCATCCTGGTTATTAACAAAGGAAATAAATTCAAGAAACAGACCTTCCTGACGCATTCCCAGTCGCCGACAAAGCTTCTGGGAACGCATGTTGTCCTCCTCCACATAGCAATATATCCTTCTTGCATTTTTCACCTTAAAAAGATAGCTAAACAATCCCCTTGCTGCTTCAATGGCATATCCATTTCCTTCAAACTTGCTATTAAAATTCCATCCAACGTTGTAAGTATCCTCTTCTTTCATTGCAAAAAGATTTCCTATCAGGGAATCATTTTCCTGCAGACAGACGGCAAACTGTGAACCATCCTTGCTTTTTTTGCGAACATCGGCCAGCGCGTCTTCGATGGTCGATAGCCTCTCCTGCACAAAACAGTTTACTCTTGGAGCAGCAAAATAGTCAAACAATGCCGCGGCATCGCCGGGTTTGAATCTGCGGATAATGAGTCTTTCGGTTCTAAAAAATTCCATGGCATTTGATATTAAATTTCATATAGCGTCATTCATCGGCCAGGTCTTAATGTTGCTACTTCTTCTGATTTCTACCTGGATAAACGGCGTTCGTAAGTCATCCTGGTCACTTGATCATTAATTTTTCTGAGCGAAGAAACTAAAAACTTTCTTTGCGGAACAATATTTTTAGGTCTCAGCAGAACATACCTTCCCCCGCCAGTAAAAAACAACGTTATACCTGAGAGCATAAACAGCATTGCCAGCTCTTCTTCGAGTCCTCCGGTTTCACCGATGGTGAACGCAGAGCCGCCATGTGCGAGGATAAGCGCAAAAAGCATGACCAGAGCCACCATTATTCCTGAAAGGCGGGTAAACACACCAAGAATGAGAAATAAAGGCGCGATGCATTCCCCCAGCGATACTCCCAGCCATACGGCTAATCCTTTCCAGCTTGGACCAGCGAATGGTACCTGTTATCCTATTTGCCAACTTAATTTAAAGTTTACTTGTTAACAGCATGTTGGCCTTTCGATGAATTAACAATAAAACCTACAATTACATCAACGGGCATGATTACTGTAGACGTTCTGCTATGCCGGGCTATATTAATCCCGATAAATTCATTAGCAATGTTAAAAACAGGACTGCCACATTCATCGGCTCTTATAGCGGCATCTTGTATAAGCACCTTTGCAAAACCATCAGAACGCATACTCGTTCCTCCAGGAAAATCGTACGAAACATGTTTACCAGTTGGATATGCCGGCAGCGGAAACTTTAGTTGTAACAGCTTACCATTCCGCCTAACCGATACCTGAATACTTTCACTGGCATAACATCTAGCTAACTCACGTCCATAATATTCCGGTTTGTCAATGCTCACATCATTGATACTGATTACCTGATCTTTGATTCTAAGAAAACCACACGCCGCACTACCCGTTCTAATGCTGGTTATAGTAACTTTCCGGTCTATGTAAGTTGCATCGGCCCCGAAAAATCCTATACTGTAATTTGGTTCCATTGAAATAAAAGAACTACTCGATATACCGACTTTAGTTCTCGTATGATTGACTGGTGTAAATAGTAATCTCCCAAGTGAGGTACTCTTCCCATTAGAGGCAGCAGCGTCTATATCAACAGCATCTTTATCATCTACACGAGCTGTTAAAAGAATCAGGTCGTTTTCCCTATCCCTTATAAGAATTGTAGCGGGTATATTTCCACTTCTATATAAAAGCTTCGGATTCTGCCTTACCATAGAGCTTTTGCTAACAATGTAAATCTTGCCGCCAAATTTTATGACAGCACCCTTAATGAACGAGCCTTTATCACCTGTGCCGCTTATGATCTGTACTACACTTCTATTGGACGCTGCATTAGTCTTACCGATTACAGAGATATAGCCGGAATCCCCATTATTACGGGGCATTATGGAAGGCAACATATCAGCCACCGGTAACGAGGCATAGTCCTTCGCAACACTAAGTGCAGACCAATATTTTAAATATGCGTCTATCGGCACATCAAAATTCTCATTTTCGTTAGCTTTAATCCAACTATGCAGTCCGACCACACGGCCTTCAGCATCGAATAGAGGTCCGCCTGAATCACCGGGCTCCATTTTGCAAGTGGATTCAATATAGCCACCTGGACCACCAACATGATTTATTTTACCCAAGCGGATGTTTGGTAACGGCTTGTAAAATGAGCCAGGGTACGATATACTTACAACAGGCTGTCCTGGGACCAAATCTGCACTGCGTCCCATTTTCGCGTATCGCCATTTTCCAGTGTGCAGAATTTTAATCATTGCCATATCAAAATCCTGTCCTTTTTTTTGGATGCCGATCCGGCCAAGCCCGGAAGCAATACAACTGTCTCCATCAGGAAACGTAACCAGGTAGACCTGATGAGGTTCGACGGCATGAGATCCAGTAAGAATATGTCCATCTTTGGATACTACAACACCACTAAAACCCATTCCTTCTCCTTTTTTACGTGATAAGGTATCATACTCAATAATATATACACAAGCATTAAATGAGCTGTCTATCACGTCACTAATCAGTTTTTCAACTGGATTAGCTTTGTGATTTAATTGACCAAATCCATTTTCGGTGATGCCTCCCAAAAGAAATAGAAGCCATAAAATAATCGTATTTCTATCCATAAAAATAGTGTACAGCGGTGTATTCAGATTAAATAATAGCCGGAGCGAGACCACGGCCGGCCATTTCATAAAAATCCTTCCGGACTTTGGGGAGCACTTAAAAAATTAAGTAGTTTGTGGAAATTATAAAAGCAATTAGTCTTCACTATGTTTCAATAGCTGAAATATAGTGCCATACTACACTTCTGCAAGTATGACACTATTTTATTTAATGGTTAGTGGTTCACTTATCATTTAAACAGTTCGGATAATTTTGCTTCCAACTCTTCACCATGAAGCCCCATTGCAATGATATTACCCTTATCGTCAATCAGAAAATTCCAGGGAATCGCCGTAATATTATACTTCTTAACTATATCGGAATCAAATCCCTTCAAATCACTAAGGTTAGCCCAGCTATATCCATCGGCCTTTACAGCTTTTTTCCAGGCGGTACTATCTGTATCAAGTGAAACGCCGATAACATCCAATCCTCTTGACTTATATTTATTATACAACGGGATAAGTCCGCGCCCCTGCGCCCTGCAAGGCGCACACCAGCTTGCCCAAAAATCAATGAAGGTATATTTGCTTTTCATAGTAATATCCCTTGATAAGATTGAATTACCTTCAGTATTGGCCATCGTGAAATCTTCATAGACAAAAGAAACATTCCTGTCTTTTAAAGCAGCTTCCGATATACGGCTTTCAGCATTTCCTCCTGCCTGACCATTCAGCTCAAATGTGAATTTTCTTATTGATGGAGGAAGACACATCTGGTCGTTACAGGCCATGTATTTAATCGTACAGAACAATTTGGTAGGACTGTCATCCTTAAGTCTCACTACCTGTGAGAAGGTTACGCCTTTCGCATAATGCGCGGCGCTTTTTCCTCCACCAGCCTCATCACTTTTCTCTTCTATTGCACCGACAAACTCTAAATGCGCGTTTTCAGTAAACCTGATCTGAGTGGGCATACCCAGGCCACCACCGGAAGATTGTTGAGGATAGATATGATATGGTTCTTCTATAGTAGCGTGCAACTGAACTTTATAGGTGAAAGGAGCGATCTTCTCACTGTAACATTTCCAAGAAACAGGATGATTATCTTGTGCAAATCCCAAAAGTGTCAGTGTATTGAGCAATATTAAAAGAATCATTTGCTTCATATGTACATGTTTGATATTTTCTGTCTATGGCAATGTGTCAATAGTCACCGGACTCCTTTATCCGGCACTCTCACGGTGACAATTGCGCCTTACTTCCTCGCATTAGCCGCAATTACTGCACGCGCTTTGATGATTTCAACCATAGACTTCAGCTTATAATATTCCCTATCTGTTGAACCTGCGTATCCGACACCGTAGAACCTGATATTACCCATTGGGTCAAAAACAATTTTGGTAGGAGTTCCCTGAACATCGTATGCTACGTTGTCTTCATCCCGCAAAACATCCAGGGATATTTCTTTTTTCGCTACATAAGACTTCACGGTAGCCTGGTCTTCAAATAAATTCACAACAAACAATTGCAGCGAATCTTTCTTATAATCAGCAACAACGCGCTCGAATCCTCCAAATGCAGCTACGCAAGGCGTACACAGTGTCGTCCAGAAGTCTAACACCAAAATCTTCCCTTTATAATCGCCCAAATTGACCGCATTATTATCCAGATTCAACATCGACAAATCTTTAACTGGCTTTTTAGCACGGAAGAAGGTCACCATTTTACCACTACGGTTTGGATCAGGCAGAGATCCTTCAAGCATCGTTTTGGCAGATGCAATATACATTTTCTCTACCTCCTTGAAATACTTCCGGTATGCTTCATCCTGCAGAGATTTAATATATGCCTCAAAACCATTATCAGCACCTTTCAACTTTGTATATACCTCCCGGAATGTCGCAACCATATTAGGATTTGAATCAGCCTCTTTGAACGCCTTTGTCAATATGTCAAATGCGACCTGATCCTGTCCGGCAGCCGACATTACAATAGCATACCGGTTGAGATAATTAGATTTTGAGTCCCTGAAATACTTTAATTCCCGGGAATTATCTTTGGCCACAGACGGTCTCATGATCATTTCTTTTGCCAGATTAACATTTCCTAACCTGGCATTTGCCGCTGCATTCAGCTCCATCAAAACTCCTGTTCTACCAATAGGATCTACAAGAATATGCTTTTCGATGTCATTCAAGATATCACTTGTAATCTGTTCAACAACTGCATATTGTTTTTTATCATCAAACAGATGTTCAAGAGCGTTACAGAGATAAAGGAACTGACGGGCCGTAAATTTCGGGTTACCGGACTTGTAATATTTGTAGCGTTCTATATTCCCTTTAGCCAACCAACTAAAGGCAAGTTCGCCGCGATAATCGTTTGTAGCCGAATCAGTGGCCTTGGCTGGTGATAGATGCTGAAGCATATCATTATAATATCTTTCCTGCTCTTCCACGCCTACTTTCAAACTGAAATCCTCAAAGCTATATTCTTTTTGCGTTGTCTGTTGCGCCCATGCTGAATTACAAATCAACAAAAGCAAGATTATTTTTCTCATTACTCTCCGATTAGGATTAAATTTTTACTATTACCCTGGTAGCACCTGTGAAGGAGAACAGCAATTCTATCATCAACGGTGCTATTCTCATTGATCAGAAGACAGGAGTTCAGGATATACGATTCCCATTATCCCGCCGGCTGAAACATAAGTACTATTATTTCAATACTTTCGACAAAGCCGCCTGCAATGCAGCGCCACGAAGCCCTTTACCAATAATAACGCCATTGGGATCCAACAAAACGTTATCAGGGATACCAGTCACCGCGTATGCCAATGCTACTGAACCAGCACCTTTTTTGTCAATCACCTGCGTCCATGGCAATTGATCCTCCTTCACCGCCTTCAGCCATTCCTCCCGCTTCGCATCCAGCGATATACTTAATATGTCAAAATTTTTATCCTTGAATTCGTTATATGCTTTTACTACGTTAGGATTTTCTGCTCTGCATGGGGCGCACCAACTTGCCCAAAAATCTATCAGAACGTATTTCCCTTTGTAAGATGTTAATGACACAGGCGTACCTGTTGCAGTATTCAACTCAAATGCTTTTGCCACGTTTCCCAGTTTGTTCATGTTAAATCCCTTTGCCATCACTTTGAGACTGGCAAACCGCTCGGTCTTCCGCATCCTTTCACTTAATGCATCAAGCATTTTGTTAAACGTTGCAACGTCCCCGGAAGAACTCGTCTCATCAGCCAGGTTAAGACTAAAATAACTATCCGGATATTTTTTAACAAAGCCGAGTCTGAGAGCACTTAGTTTTGCAAATAATTTCTGCGTGGCTTCGGAAGGAACGCTTCCAGGCTGCTCCGGTCCATCATTTTCATCTTCTTCAGGTTCATCCGTAGCTTTACCCAATGAACTAATTGAATCCAAAGATTTTGTAAGCGCCTCTTCTTTGAGTCTGAATGTTTCATACAATTTCTGATTCATTCCATTGACAGTTGCGTCATTCATCGATTTGCCGTTAATAGTAACATTGCCTTCAAGAAAAAAAGTTCTTGCACCCAGCAAATGCGAGTAAGGCTTCACCCAGCTCCAGTAGGATGTATCCTCCAATGTAAGGTGCGGATTATACGGAATCAGTTTTAAAGTTGCATTTGCCGGAAACTGTGTCCCACTGAAACTGAATGTTCCATCGTTGGACATCTGCTTTAACTCCTGGCCAGCGTACGCAAGCACGAATGTTACGGGTATATTTGCGCCGGATATCTTTCCTTTAACGCTAAAAGCCTGGCTATAGGCGGAAATAGCCATGACAAATCCGCAAATTAATAATGTAATTTGTTTCATACTATAAAGTTTGGTTCATTGAGAGCAGTAAATAATGCCCCGGAGAGAAACTTTTGTTATTTAAGTAGTAGATCTGAAAGTTTATCCTCCAGCGCCTTTCCTCCCAGATTACGACCGACTATGATCCCATTGGGGTCGATCAACAGGTTCTGTGGAATTTGAGAAATATTGTAAGTTTTCGCAACACTACCTGCGGCTCCTTCAAGATCACGGACTTGTTTCCACGGTAACTTGTCTTCTGCTATTGCTTTTATCCATGCGGCTTTTCTGTTATCCAGGGAGACTGCCAGTATCTCGAATTTTCTATCTCTGAATTTATTATAAACAGCAAGCAGTTCGGGATTGGCTGCCCGGCACGGACCACACCAACTCGCCCAAAAGTCGAGCAGTACATAGTGTCCTCTAAAGGAAGAAAGCGAAACAGGCGTTCCCGCCACATCTTTAAGGGCAAAATCGATTGATGGCTGTCCAACATCAAACTTTTTTGCCCTATCTAAAGCAATTTTCCATTTTTTTGCTTTATCTGTATTACGAAGTCGCGCACTCAATGATGTGAGCATCGGTTCGAAGATGGAGGGTTGAATGGCACCAGCAAACGTTTCAATCAGATCAAAACTCATATAAGCATCCGGATATTTCTTAATGAATGCTGTGATTATCTGTTCAAAAGGTAATGCCTGATCCCCCAGCTTCTGGTTTTCCTTTAGCATTTCTAGGAAGGCATCATGGGCCTTATTTTCCTTTCCTCCTCCCGTTACTGTTGCAATACCAACGGAATCAAATGATACATTCATTTCTCCCTCCGGGTAGAACAGAGCGATATTCTTAGATCCCTGATCGTCGTTTTCGGCAGTGTCTCGATCTAACCTGGAAGATTCAGGGCCAATTAAGGTAATCTGTAATAGTGGCGGCCGCGGAACGACATCACTAAAGGAGAACTTCCCAAGCTTAATACTCACTGTATCACTTTTGAAAACCTTGCCATTATCATATTCTAAAACTGCACGTGTCACCGGATTTCCAGCGGCGATCTTCGCATTAATCGTAAATTTGGTTTGGCCATTCACAACTGCAGCACATAAGATAGCAGCAGCCAACATTGTTTTATGCATAAATCAATTTTATGGATTTTCAACAAGCCCTTTGTTTTGGGCCAACATTCTTTCTCCGAATTTTAGCGCGAACCTTTCTGGTCTGAGCTTATAGGTAGCGACGACATTTCCTTGAGCGTCGTACAGCTCATGGGTGTATTTAACTGTAGTATTGTAAACGGGATCAACAGATAGCCGACGCATATCCATCCAACGGCTTCCGGAAGTCGCGAACTCACGAATCCTTTCTTCCAGGATGAATCTGACAAGGGCTTCTTTATTGCCGGCTACATCTGACGGAACAGACGCTGCTTCCGCAGGCATTCGTTTCTTACGCAGCGCTTCCAAATCTTGTACGGCTCCGGCCAAATCACCTGCTCTGGCTTTAAGTTCAGCTCTCATCAGGTATAAATCGGGGAGCGCCGGACCAATATCAATCCCAAAAAATAAGTTTGCTGAGTAGCGTCTCATTCCAC
>JBCNPS010000500.1:0-5607 GCA_039593235.1 Chitinophaga sp.
CGGCTATCCCGGATCTGCCGGCCGTTCGCCCGGATGCGCTCAGCCAGGGCAGCAGGGCCACCAAAGGCGCTGCCAATGCATTGGCGGCAAGAATATGCCTGTACAGCCGCCAGTACGAAAAAGCAGCGGCTTATGCCCAGGCTGCTATGGCTGGTAATAACTACCAGTTGCAGCCCAACTTCTGGACGCTGTGGCCGGATAACTCCGCCAGTGGAGGCAGTTATCCGCTGAGCAGGGAAATACTGTTCGCTTTCCCTGAAAGCTTTAATAAAACTTCCAAATCGAACGATAACAACGGCATCTATTATGTTTATGGATACAACAACCCGCTCCCTGATTTTGTAGCGTCCTACGGCGCAGGCGATGAGCGGAAAGACAGCCTCAACCTGTCTGGGAAACAGGTTATGCGCAAATTCACAGATATGAATATACGCGATAACGTACCAATGATCCGTTTGGCGGAAGTAATGCTTACAGCGGCGGAAGCGCTGGCCCATACCAGTGGGGTGAACGCGACTTCTATCAATTTGCTGAACCAGGTATACGCCCGCGCCTATACGAAAAATGGCCCGCCGCACGTATACACCGCCGCCGATTTTGCAACCCCGGCTGCACTGATCAGCAGGATATTACAGGAACGCCGCTGGGAGCTTGCCTTTGAAGGCTTTGCCCGGTTCGATGCCATCCGTACGGGTACGCCGCCTAACCCGCAATTGCCGGCCACCCGTTTTGCTTTGCCGGTACCGCAACATGAAATTGATATCACCCAGGGGCTGATCAAACAGAATCCCGCTTATTAATCATTAAAACAACACCAGATGAAAAGAATCGTTATTGCCCTGTTGGCCGCCCTGCTTAGCCAGGGCAGCTACGCCCAGCAGCAGATTGTATTGAAGGGCACTCTTAAAGGCGACCTGAAGGGGTATAATAAAATGTATATCTACTCCCGTACCTACCACGATTCCGCGGTGATCACCAACGGGCATTATTCAATTAATATTCCCTTTAAGGAACCGGTATTCCTGATGTTGTATCCCGAGTATATCCAGGCCCAACACCAGATGTATGTGCCTTTCGGTATCCTGATGGATAAACCGGTTACCTACACCGTTATCTCTGATATTGAAAAGGGCATGAGCGCTTCCGTGGTGAAAGGCTCCGAAGCCGTGGAACTGCTACAGGCCTACAAAAAAAAGAAGGAGGCTGCATGGAAACAGATCAGCGAAACATTAAAAAAAGAATTTGGACAACCCTGGATGGATGAAAAAAGTCCCCGCTATGCGGAGTTTCAAACCAGGCAAAAGGCGTTACAGCAGGAGTACCTGGTGCCTTTGCTGCAGCAACTGGTAAAGCAGCATCCTAATTCTTTTGCAGCTGTTTTCAGCCTGGGAGAAGCAAGGGAGATGATGAGCACCGACCAACAGGAACGGCTATACGCTGATTTATCGCCTGCCATGAAGCAAACCAAAGAAGCCAGGGAGTTCCATCAATTCACCGACGGGATTAAAAATTCTGCCGTAGGCAAAAAAGTAAAAAACTTTACACTGCCGGATGAGAAAGATCAGTCCCTTTCCTTCAGCCAGTTTAAAGGAAAATATTTGCTGATAGATTTCTGGGCCAGCTGGTGCTCGCCATGCAGGCAATCGTTCCCACATATGCGGGAAGTGTTTCAGCGATACAAAGATCAGAACTTCGATATTTACAGCATCTCCATTGATAAAAGCAAAGCCGACTGGCTGAAAGCGGTGGCACAGGAAAACAATCCCTGGAAGCAGGCGCTGGATAATATCAACATTGCCGGCAGCGGTTTTGCCATCACCGGTGTACCCACTACTTACCTGATCAGCCCTGATGGCGAAATACTGATGAAGGAAGTAGGCTTTGAACCTGATGGCAGCGGCGCTATTGAAAAGAAACTGGCGGAGCTGTTTGGCGGCGCTGCAAAACCCGCAGCAGAAGCTAAAGTAATGAAGGCCATCCCAATGACGCCTATGCAATAATTATCTTCTTAAATTATTTTTTTTCAGATGAAAAAATACCAGCACAATATAGCCTTAATGCTGTTGCTGGCGGCAGGAATTACTCATTCCGCCGCTGCACAGCAGGCAAAAAAGTTTATCACGGTAAGCGGGAAGATCAAGTTCCCGCCCGGCGCTGAGCAACAACAAAAGTTCCCCTTCCGTGTACAAAAACAGGTAGGCGACGACCGCGTAACCATCGATACTATTCATCTTAAGCCGGATGGCTCCTATAGTATTAAGATAGACGCCACCCGGCCGCAGTTCTATATTCTCAACGAGTTTGAAGAGGACCGGCTTACGATATGGGCGGGAAAGGATGATCTGAAGATAGATTTCCGTGGCATAGATACGGCTAAAATACGGATCAAAAATCCACCTTATGTTTTTATTGAAGGCAGCAAGGAAAACAACCTGATCAACGAAGTGAATTTTATCAGCTACCGGAATTACCAGAACATGATAGCTAACGGGCAGTTGCAGTACAAAGCCTCGCTGGCAAAAGATACCGCACTTGAACGGGCGTTGGGCGCGCACTACGATTGGCTGTCGGACGACATGGGCGAGCGCATCAAACTGCTTGTGCGCATGAATCCTCATACCCCTGTGCTCATGTATGCGTTGGATTACCTGCATCCCCGTAAGGATAAGGAACTGATCCTGGCGGAAGTATCCCGATTGTCAAAGGAATATCCGTGGCTGGCGGAAGCCAAACAGAAAAAAGCGGATATGGCTGCAGCGGAGGCTATTGCAAAGAAAACCGGCATAGGCGCCACCGCAATGGATTTCACGCAAAACAATACCGCAGGCAAACCGGTAAAGCTATCCGACTATCGCGGCAAATACGTGTTGCTGGATTTCTGGGCCAGCTGGTGCGGGCCATGCCGTGCAGAAAATCCGAATGTATTGGATAACTACGAAAAGTATCATGGCAAAGGACTTGAAATACTGGCCGTATCGCTGGACGATAAGAAAGACGCCTGGCTGAAAGCTATTAAGGATGACGGGCTGGAATGGGCGCATGTGAGCGACCTGAAAGGCTGGAAGAATGAAGTGGCAAAGGAATATAATATCCGTGCGGTTCCCAGTAATTTCCTGATCAACAAAGAAGGCAAAATAGTAGCCGTAAACCTGCGCGGTGAGGAACTGACCCGTAAGCTGGAAGACATTTTTGGTAAGTAAACCGCATCACCTGTAATTCAAAAACGTTATGAAGAAAATACTGACATTGTTGTTCATCTGCTGCAGCACCGCCGTCATGGGGCAAATGCAGGCTGCACAGAAGATCATCCCGGATTATACGCATGAAACGCTGATCAAAAGCTCACCGGTGAAAATATGGCGCATTATCCGCAACCTGCCGGAGGTAAAGGATTACGCCAATGGAACCATCAAAGACGTACAGATCGTTACCGAAAACGATACCCGCTACCGCGACATCACCTTCACGGACAACCGCAAGCGCCGGGATATGATTGACCAGGTACATGAGTCGTACAAGTTTTTTGTTTTCAGCATCGTTTCACCCCTGCCTGCCGGTATTAAGCATGCAACGGTAACCGCCCTGGTAGAGTCTTTACCCGACAAGGACGACACTTCGGTGGTAAGATGGAGCATCATACTGGAAGGAGACAAAAGCGCCCGCAAACCGCTCGTAGACACCCTCTCCGCAGAGATCAGCAATTACGAAACCGGGCTGAAAAAGCTACTCGAATAGCTACGCGGATTTTGTCTGACTCAGACAAAATCCGCGTAAATCGCTATCTTTGCGCCTTACAAAAAGAGGCATTATGACGCTGCAGCAAAAAGCATTTCTGTTTGACCTGAATGGTACTATGATCAACGACATGGAATATCACCTGGAGGGTTGGTTTAACATGTTGAATAAGCTGGGCGCCAATCTTCCCAGGGAAATTGTGAGAAGCCATATGTATGGCAAAAATGAAGAGTTGCTGGTACGTGTTTTCGGGAAAGACCATTTTACCGCTGAGCAGATGGAGGAAATTGCTCACGAGAAAGAAGTATTGTACCAGGAGGCTTTCAGGCCCCACCTGGAGCTGATTGCAGGGTTGCCGGCCTTCCTGGAAAAGGCTGCTGCTGCGGGTATCCCGATGGCAATTGGCTCTGCAGCCAATACATTTAATATCAATTATGTGCTCGATAACCTGCATATCCGCCACTACCTGGAGGCCATTGTGAGCGCCGACGATGTAACCACCAGCAAGCCGGATCCGGAAGTATTCCTCAAATGCGCGCAGGCACTGGGCGTAGCGCCCGGCAGTTGCATTGTATTTGAAGATGCGCCAAAAGGAGTGGAAGCCGCACTGAATGCAGGTATGGAGGCCATTGTATTAACCACTATGCATACACGGGAAGAGTTTGCCGCTTATAGCAATATCAAGGCATTTGTGGCTGATTATACCGATCCGGTGTTACAACAATTGTTCGTATAAACAAGGAATATTGCAATATAATTTCCTAATGTCGGCAGCGTAGTATAAATTGCCGGGTTATATTTATATAAATAATTGCTGGTATGACACGTTATTCAGGGCAATCAAGAATGCTGGTGGCAGTTGATTGCATCATTTTCGGTTTCGACGGGGAAGAACTAAAGCTGTTGCTGATCAAGCGCGGATTTGAACCACAGAAGAATAAATGGAGCCTGATGGGCGGATTTGTGCAGGCCGATGAAAGCTTTGAATCGGCCGCTGCACGGGTATTACATAAGCTCACAGGCCTGGAAGGGGTATATATGGAACAGCTATTTGCCTTTGGTGAACCCGCCCGCGACCCGGTGGAGCGTACCGTTTCCATCACCTACTTCTCCCTTATTGATATCAATCAGTACAAACTGCAGATCAACGACGAGTACCATGCCGAATGGATCGCACTTGGTAAGCTGCCTGACCTCATCTTTGACCATACCGAAATGGTGAAGATGGCCCAGGAGAAGCTCCGTTACAAAGCGGCTATCCATCCTATCCTTTTTGAACTGCTGCCGCTGAAATTCACTATTCCACAGTTACAGCTGCTCTATGAAGCAGTGTACGACGTTACTTTTGATAAACGTAACTTCAGCCGCAAAGTATTATCTACTGGTCTGCTGATCAAACAAAAGGATAAAGACAGGCTCAGCTCCAAGCGCGGCGCCTTTTACTTTAAGCTGGACAAGCGTAAGTACAACGCCAAGTTCAATGCTTTCCTCAATTTTGTAACAGATCCGGGCAACTTACGGTAGGTCTATCCAGATAGTGCCCTTTACCGGCGTATAGTTCAGCATTACATTTTCCTGGCTTTCAGGCCCCATCTGTGCGGCATCCTGGAACTTGGTGCCTATGGGCGAAATAGCGCTCAGGAAGCCGATATCCCCATCCGGGAAGGCCGGCGCGGTATTGTTGTTGGCCGCTCCTGCAGGCGCCTGTGGCCGGAATACCTGTAAAAAAGTACCTTCTTTCCCGGTATAAAAGGGTGCCCGGCCAATCGGCGAATACCTGCTCGGCCGTCGGGCTGCGCAGGCGGTTCTGGCTGCAGAGGAAGAGCACATTGCGGGTCATGAGCGCAGCCTAATGGGGGCAGAGCCCTTTTC
>JBCNPS010000501.1:0-5594 GCA_039593235.1 Chitinophaga sp.
CCCGAAGGGGCTCTGACCCCATCCGGCATCTTCATGACCCGGTAGTGGCCGACCTTGGTCGGCGCTCCTGCTGCATGCCAACCAAGGTTGGCAACTACCAGAGCACGCGGAAGGAAAGAAACTTCTTCCAGCGGCTTCACCAGCTTCTGCCACTTGCGGGCTTCCAGTCCCCAATTGAAGAGCATAAGTACCATAACGAGGAAAATACCCACCCAGCCTCTCTCCTGTAGCGCTCCCCACATATGCCGCACAGATTCCTGCAGGTTATCGCGATGGATGAGTTGCGAATAGATAGAGTATGCCAACCAGGTAAAAAGCCCCGCTCCTAATAAGTAATTGAGAATTATTTTGGTACTTTTGTTCAGACAGTCAAATTTTGGCAAAAATAAACTCCTGTTGGCAAACAAGTCAAAAATAATTCTCGGCATTGACCCAGGTACCCTTGTAATGGGCTACGGGCTTATACTTATCGAAGGGAAAAAGGCCAGGCTCCTGGAGATGAGCGTGTTGAAACTCTCCAAATTCAAAGATCACTACGAAAGACTACAACTGATTCATTGCAGGGTACAGGAGTTGATCCAGCAGCATAAACCAAGCAGCTTTGCCATTGAAGCGCCCTTTTTTGGTAAGAATGTGCAAAGTATGCTAAAACTGGGCCGCGCCCAGGGTGTGGCTATTGCGGCGGCCATTCAGGCCGGCCTTGAGGTCACCGAATATTCCCCGAAAAAAGTAAAACAATCTGTTACAGGTAATGGTAATGCAGATAAGGAACAGGTTTGGCTGATGCTGCAACGCATCCTCAGTATTTCAGAACGTCCTGATTACCTTGATGCTACAGACGCCCTCGCAGTGGCAGTATGCCACTTTTACCAGGAAAGTAATCCGCTTGCAGGAATCACCAGGGCAAAGGGCTGGGATAAATTCCTTCAGCAGCACCCTGAAAGGATTTCAAGGTAAAAAACACCCGGCTAAAAGGTTATTTTATAAATCCGTAAATTGTAGTTACTTTGGTTGAAATTCAAAACCCAATTAAAAGCTAACGGCCATGCGCCCGGATAACAGCTTAACTATGAAAAGTGACCATCATTTGTTATACAGGGATTGTATAACAAGCTTTTTTATATTAATCAGCATCAGGCAGATATGAAAGCAAGAATCCTATTGGTGGAAGATGATCAAAATATTGGTGCGGTTACGAAGAAACGATTGGAAGAAGCGGGCTATGATGTAGTGCACAGTATAGACGGCCAGGCAGCCTGGGAACAATTCCAGTTACGCTCATTCGATATTTGTTTGCTCGACGTGGTAATGCCCAAAAAAGACGGCCTACAACTGGCGCAGCAGATCCGCGAACTCAATGACCATGTTCCTATATTATTCCTCACTTCTAAAAATGAAAAAGAAGACAGAATAGCCGGACTCCGAACCGGTGCAGATGATTATATCAGTAAACCCTTCAGTATGCAGGAACTGATCCTGCGCATAGAAGTTTTCCTGAAACGCACCATGAGCCGCGGGAAAGATAAGTCGAACCTGTATATAATAGGACTACTGACCTTTGATTATGAAGACCTCCGCCTCTATACTTCCAATGGTGATATATCTATCTCTTTAACACAAAAAGAAGCAGACCTGCTGAAATATTTCTGTAATAATCCCAATAAAACGCTAAAGAGAGAAGACATCCTTTCCAATGTATGGGGAAAAGACGACTATTTCCTCGGACGCAGTATGGATGTATTCATTACCAAATTGCGGAAACATTTCAAATCAGATCCGCAAATCAAGCTGGAAACCGTACACGGTGTGGGGTTCCGCTTTAATATCCCTTCAAAATAACCATTACATTGCAGCGATAATCTGCGCCTGTATTGCCTTAAATTCTTCTACAGAGAGCTTCAGCTTACTGCGGGAAAAATTCATATCATCTGCCGAATTGATCGGGATCAGGTGCATATGTGCATGAGGCACTTCCAGTCCTACCACACTAACGCCTATACGATTACAGGGGATCACTTTTTCTATGGCCTGTGCAATAGGCTTGGCAAACAATAACCACTCCTGCAACAGGTTGTCGGCTACATCAAAAAATTTATCCGTTTCAGTTTTAGGTATCACCAGGGTATGCCCTTGTACCAGCGGGAAAATATCCAGGAAAGCATAAAAATGTTCATTCTCTGCAATCTTATAGCTGGGAATTTCTCCTTTGATAATTTTCGTGAAGATGGTCATAGTATGTAGTTCTTAGTAACATGATAAAAAGAAACAGGGGCTGCAAATGAATGCAACCCCTGCAAATATCATGAAAAAGTAGGCTTATGCAGTTATATTATCGATCTTAAATTTAATCTGTCCGTTTGGCGCCTGTACTTCCGCCACTTCACCTACATGCTTACCCAGCAGGCCTTTACCTATCGGGGAAGTCACCGAAATTTTGCCCGCCTTCAGATCTGCTTCCGTTTCGGAAACAATCTGGTAGGTGAAGGTCTTTTTATTAGCTACATTAGTGATGGTTACCTTACAAAGGATAGACACTTTCGAAGTATCAATTGCATCTGCACTCACTATCCGGGAAATAGCAATGGCATTTTCCAGTGCGGCAATCTTTGCTTCATGCAAACCCTGCGCTTCTTTGGCGGCATCATATTCGGCATTTTCCTTTAAGTCACCCTTCTCCCTGGCTTCTGAAATAGCACGTGCAATCTCTGCCCTTCCCTTTGTTTTAAGTAAGGTCAGCTCATTCATCATTTGATCAAGGGTTTCTTTCGTAACGTAATTTATGCCAGACATAACCTGTTGTGTTTTTTTGGTTATAAGAAAAAAAAATCAACGCCTCCATTTGCACAGAAGCGTTGTTTACTGGTATTATTGCAAATATAATGAAATTTGTATAAAGAAAAAAGCTCCTTATTTCGGATATAAATAAATTGAAAATCAATCATTTATGTCCGAAAAGCAACCTGTAGGGCCAGGTTTAAAGAATATTCAGTTTCTCCAGTACAATACGGGCCATTTTGATGCTTGCCTGATGGGAATACCCTGCAATATGCGGGGTTACCACTACATTATTGGCTTTCAGCAACCAGGCCAGTTGTTCTTTTTCTTCTTCGTTATAAGTAGCCAGTTTTTCATTTTCCAGTACATCCAGGCAGGCGCCTGCCAATACGCCATTACTGAGTGCGGCAATCAGGTCGCGGTTATTCACCAGCTTGCCCCTGGCCACATTCATAAACCACACCGGCCGGGCAAAGGAAGCAAAAAAAGCTGAATTGCCCAGGTATTTTGTTTCAGCGGTAAGTGGCAAATGCAGGCTCACTACATCTGCTTCACGGAATATCTCCTCCATGGTAGACTCCTTCACGGCCGTTGTACCAAAACCCGTTTTGTATTTATCATATGCCAGGATGTTAACGTCGAAGCCCTGCAATTTATGCGCGAAAGTACTGCCTGTATTGCCATAGCCGATGATCGCCACCGTTTTACCGTTCAGCTCATATCCCCTGTTCCCGTCGCGCTCCCAGATCCCTTCCCGGAGCTCCAGGCTACTCTTCAGCACATTATTCAACAGGCACAACAACATGCCAACTGCCTGTTCGCCCACTGCATCGCGGTTACCTTCAGGGCTGCTCACACAGCGAATCCCTTTACTTTCTGCATAAGGCACATCTATCAGCTCCATTCCGGAACCTAAACGGCCAATCCACTGAAGCTGCCCGGCCTGGTCGATCATCTTTTTATCCACATGGATACGGGTGGTAACAATCAGCCCGGTACATTCCCCGATCTCGCGGTATACTTCATCATATGTAACAGCCGGCAGGTAGGTTACTTCGTACCCTTTGTTTTCCAGCTGTTCAATTAAATACGGATGTGTTTTCGCTGTAATTAATACTTTTCTGCTCATATCATCTTATGGGATAATGCTGCAAAATCGGCCACAGTCAGCTGCTCTGCCCTTTTTGTAAAGATGGGATCCTGTGCCAGCAGTTCCTTGTCGAACATCGTTTTCAGCGGATTACGCAATTGCTTGCGCCGCTGGCCGAAAGCCGTTTTCACCAGTACAAAAAATTTGCGCTCAGAGGCAATGTCTGCCGGTTGCTCCAGCCGGGTGAGGCGGATCACGGCAGATTTTACTTTTGGCGGCGGATTGAAGCAGTTTTCATGTACTTCAAACAAATATTCAATCTTGTAATAAGCCTGTAACAATACGCTCAGGATACCATATTCCTTGTTCCCATGAGGAGCGGCAATACGTTGTGCCACTTCTTTCTGGAACATTCCCACTACTACATCTACCTGCTGGCGCCAATCGAGCACCTTAAACATGATCTGGGTGGAAATATTATAGGGGAAGTTACCAATCAGGCGGAACGGGCCCTCAAAAGGCAAAGCGGCATCCAGGATGCTTTCATTGATCAGCTTACCCCTGATGGCAGGGTAAGTTTTTTCCAGGAACTCCACCTTTTCCTTATCCAGTTCTATGGCTTTGAAACGGATACCAGGCAGCTGCAACAGGTATTTTGTGATGGCGCCCCCGCCGGGTCCCACCTCCAGCACTTGCTGGCCGTCGATTACAGGTAGCGACTCCACAATCTTCCTTGAGATGTTTTCATCTGTAAGAAAGTGCTGGCCGAGTGATTTCTTTAGTGTATACATTGTGAAGCGCAAAGATAAAGCATTATTAGCTTTTAGCCCTTTCCTTTTAGCTTTTGGGGAGGCTGCCGGCTAAAAGCTGACAGCTAACCGCTAAATGCTTTATATTTGCCATTCATTGAGGCAATTCAGCATGAGTACTACCCAGATCAACAAACCGGTAATCGGTATCACCATCGGTGACATCAACAGCATAGGCGCCGAAATTATCATCAAAACCTTTATGGACACGCGTATGATGGAATTTTGTACGCCGGTGATCTTTGCGTCCAACAAAACCATCAACTTTTACCGGAAGCTGATGAATGAAAACAATTTCAATTACCAGAGCATCAAAGACTTTACGCGCCTTAATCATAAGCAGGTGAATGTGTATAACTGCTGGGAAGAGGAAGTACAGATCACCCCGGGAGTACTGAATGAAACCGGCGGCAAATACGCTGCGCGGGCACTGGAAGCAGCCATCAACTGTTTAAAGGATGGATATATCTCCGGCCTGGTAACGGCGCCTATCCACAAAAACAATATTCAAAGCGGCACTTTTAACTATACCGGTCATACGCCTTATCTGAGAGACTCTTTCAATGCAAAAGATGTACTCATGTTCATGACCGCCGATAATATGCGCGTTGGATTGCTCACAGAACACGTGCCCCTGGCAGATGTAGCGAAATATGTGACCAAAGAGAACATCCTGGGCAAACTGCACCTGATGAGAGATAGCCTGGTAAAGGATTTCGGTATAGATCAGCCACGGATCGCCGTATTGGGGCTCAACCCGCACGCCGGTGATGAAGGACTGATAGGCCGGGAAGAAATTGATCATATTATCCCTGCCATCCGGCACGCTAAAGGCAATGGGATCCTCTGTTTCGGGCCATATAGCGCCGATGCCTTCTTTGCGAGGGAAATGTTCCGGCAGTTCGATGGCGTACTGGCTA
>JBCNPS010000502.1:0-5581 GCA_039593235.1 Chitinophaga sp.
GGTACCTGGAACTGCTTACAAAAACACATCCCATCGTTATTTTCGGGATGTACCTGCCGATGATCGGCTATATGCTTTACTACAGCCGCACTTCGTTACACTATTCCTGGTTAAAGACCGGTCTTATTTATATGGCGGCAGTGCTCGGGTGGACGCTCTTTGAATACCTCGCCCACCGGTTTATTTTCCACTGGGTAAGCGAACACCCGCTGGCAAAGAAAATCACTTATACGATGCATGGTAATCATCACGAATATCCGCGCGATCGCCAACGGCTGTTTATGCCACCGGTGCCCAGCGTGATCATCTCCTCTTTTCTTTTTGCTGTTTTTTATTTACTAATGCAACATGCAGCCTGGGTATTTTTCCCGGGCTTCATTTCAGGTTATCTTGCCTACGGAAGTATGCACTACGCTATTCACGCATGGGCGCCGCCATTTAAATGGCTGAAACCTTTATGGCGCAATCATCACCTGCATCATTATAAAAATGAGGAACTGGGTTTTGGCGTAAGCTCCACTTTGTGGGACCGCGTGTTCGGTACCATGTTCTGATCCTGGAAGGGGCCATATGGTAAGGCGGTTATACCGCTCGTGATAAGCAGACCCGTTATCAATGGTTATTGCAAGGCGGCCAGGTTATGCCCGGTGATAATGCAGCCGCAGGGCCGTATTGCTGGCTGCGCCGGATAATTGTTGGCGATACAATTAACCAGTAACAAACATCAGCACAAAAATACCGGGCTGAAATTTCTCAACATTTTAGTTATTTTTAGTCTGCTTTGTAAATAACAGGGATTCCACAAACAGACTGAAAGACTGCAATGACTAGTGATTTTAATGAAAAAGAACTCCTGGAAATGCTCGCGGAGGATAGTGAATATGCTTTCGCCTGCATATTTGATCATTACCGGCCAAGGGTGCAGGGCACTGCCATGAAACTACTGAAAAGCTCCTCCCTGGCCGAAGAAGTAGTGCAGGACGTATTCCTGAAATTATGGTTGAAAAGAAGGGAGATGAATACCGTGAGTCATCTCAGCGCCTTTATTCTTACCATGACCAGGAACCTGGTGTTTGACCGTTTTAAGAAAAAAGTACACGAAGCCGCTTACCGCAAACATATAGAACAGCTCCCCGCTGTTATTAATGATACTGATCATAAAGTGCGTACCTCCCTGGCCGGTAAAGTGCTGCAACACGCTATAGACGGGCTTCCCGCCAGGCAGAAGCAGGTGTACGAAATGGTGCGCATCCAGGGCTTGTCGATGGATGAGATCTCAGAAAATCTCTCTATTTCAAAAAGTACCGCGAAAGGCCACCTCACAGCCGCTCTTCAATCCATCCGGAATTACCTGGAAAAACACCCCGATACTTTATTGGATGTAGTGGGCGTACAGGTACTGATCAGCATTTTCCACCAGTCATAATTGTCCCGGAAAAAAATTATTCCATCCAACCAGTACCAGGCCGTTGCTCAATCGTCTCATTGATGTAATGCCACGTTCCATGGATCAAACAAGATTTAAGCATTTAATGGAGTTGCACACCGCCGGCAAGCTGAATGACCACGACTGGCAAGAGCTTGCGGGGATGGTGATGTCCGGTGAATATGACCAGCCCCTGCACGGCTTCATTGAAGGCGTATACCACACCGCGGAACATAACGAAGCGCTGAACCCGGAAAAACGGCAGGAGATCCTTGATAAGATTTATAGTACGGAAATACCGGCGCGGAAGCCACGGGCATTCTGGTGGGCTGCCGCATCACTGTTGTTATTGCTGGCGTCAGGCGCTGCTTATTTTTACCTGCATCCTGTAAAAACAGCGCCCATATTGCCCGTACATCCTGTTGCCAAAGTAAGGGATGTACAACCTGGTACCAACAAGGCCATGCTCACCCTGGCCGATGGCTCCGTGATCGCCCTGGATACACTGGGCAGGCAGGAGTTGGTACAAGGCAATACCGCCGTGCGCCAGCGTAATGGGCTGCTGCAATATGAAAACCGCGGACAGGATAAAGCGAACAGCTACAATACCCTCACTACACCCAAAGGAGGACAGTACCGCCTCCTGTTGCCGGATGGTACTGCCGTATGGCTGAATGCCGGGTCATCGCTTCGCTACCCGGTAGTGTTCAGCGATACGGAACGAAGGGTTACACTCACCGGGGAAGCCTATTTTGAAGTAGTACATAACCATAAAAAACCTTTCAGGGTACAGGTAGGCAACCAGGTGGTGGAAGACCTGGGCACCCGCTTCAATATCAATGCCTATGCCGACGAACCTGTTGTAAGCACCACACTGCTGGAAGGCGCCGTGAAAATAAACAACACCCTTCTCAAACCGGGAGAACAGGCACAGGTTACGAAAGAAGGCGTTATTTCCGTGGTGAAAAATATAAATACCGCAGATGCGGTGGCCTGGAAAGAAGGCTTTTTTGTTTTCAGGAACGATAACCTGAAAACCGTTATGAGGGAGCTTTCCCGCTGGTACGATGTAGAAGTAATTTATCAGCCAAACGTTAATAACAACCAACAATTTTCAGGCAGGATCGATCGCAGCCTTACGCTGGCGCAGGTATTAAATGGGCTGGCCTTAACAAAAGCACGTTTTACAATAGAAGACAACCGGAAAGTAGTGATACTTCCATAAACAAGTTTAATATCAACCAACGGCTGACTTAAAACAAAACCGGGAATGCGCGAACATTCCCGGTGGATTGTCTTAGGTCAGCTTAATAAACATTGCCCTGAACGGCCATTTATTATTTAACCAAAACACTGCAAAAGTATGTCTTTTTTTTACTGCTGTAAAAGGAATTTCCGGCTGCCCGGAACTTTCCGGCAACTCCTTCTAACTATGAAGCTAACGGTTGTTCTTATTGTACTTGCCCTTGGGGTAAATGCCAGCGGATACTCCCAGAAAGTATCCCTGAGCGGCAATAATATTCCGCTTGAAAAAATATTTGCCGCTATTGAAAAGCAAACAGGCTACGCTTTTTTCTATAACAATGTAGATATCGGTAAAGCGCCGGCTGTAAGTATTTCTGTTGAACATGCCAGCCTGGAAGCGGCGCTGGGAAAGATTTTGAAAGATCAGCCACTGATGTATACCATTCTTGGCAAAACAATCTTTATCAGGAGTATTACCGGTAATAAACAACCTGTTATTGAGGAAACTGCAGCGCCAGTGCGCGGTGTGGTTACGGATGCGGCCAGCGGCAAACCGTTGGTAGGCGTTACTATCCAGGTGAAAGGCAGCAGTACCGGCACCACCACGGACATAGACGGAAAGTTCAGTATTGCCGCACCGGACAACGCTATACTGGTAGTGTCGTACCTCGGCTTCGCCAAACAGGAAGTGAAAGTGAACGGCAACGCTGCATTGAACATCGCTCTACAGGCTACTAACACCGGGCTTAACCAGGTGGTGGTGATCGGCTATGGAACGGAACGCAAAAAGGACCTCACCGGCGCTATTGCCTCCATCAAATCGGAAGATCTTACCAAAACCGCTGCCAATAGCTTTACTACCGCCATCCAGGGTAAAGTGCCGGGCGTATTTATTTCACAAACCGGCGGTGCCCCGGGTGCAGCCGCATCGGTTCGCATCAGGGGAGTAGGCACCACCGGCGGCAACCAGCCACTCTACGTGATCGATGGCTTCCCGGTGAACGGCGAAGGGATGAGCATCCCCGGCAGCTCCTATAAGGTGGACGGCCTCTCTATCATTAACCCCGCCGATATCGCCTCCATTGAAGTGCTGAAAGACGCTGCTGCCGCAGCTATTTATGGCTCCCGCGCCGCCAACGGCGTGATCCTGGTCACTACCAAACGGGGAAAAGAAGGATTGATGGATGTTAACGTGAATGCATATACGGGATTTTCCCAGCTATGGAAAAAGCCGGCCTTCCTCAATGCTACAGAATTTGCCCGGATGGCCAATGAACTGTATACCAATTCAGGCATGGCTCCCAACCCCCAATGGGCAGATCCTGAGTCCTTTGGCAAAGGCACAGATATGATCGGTGAAATTTTCCGTAACGCCCCCATGCAAAACTATGATCTCAGTTTTTCGGGTGGTACACAAAAATTAAAAGCAAGAATGTCTCTTGGTTATACTGATCAGAAAGGAACCATGATAGGCACATCTTACAAAAGATACACCGGCAGGCTCACAGTAGACCTGAAAGGCAACGATAAATTCAGTTTCGGCGGATCGCTTGCCTTTGCCGCTACCGAATCAAAAGGCCAGAATACCGATGCCATGCAGGGCGGTATCTTTAACCTCGCCCAGCAGTTCTTTCCCACGCTCAACAGGGACTCCGCCTTCTTTGGCCCCGGTGGCTACTATACCAAGGATGGCGATAACCCTATCCTGAAGGCCGGTTCTATCGACAATAACCTCAAAAACTTCCGCATTTACGGTAATGCTTTCGGGGAATACGAGATCATAAAGCACCTGAAATTCAGGACAAGTATCGGGATTGACATCAACAATAACAGGATCTCCGCCTGGGAAGGGAAAGCGGAAAGAGGATTTTATATACACCCGCAGGCTACACTGTCTGAAAGATATGACCAGGGCGATACCCGCTTAATTGAAAACACATTGTCGTATTCAAAAGCATTCGGTGATCACAGCTTCTCTGCAGTAATCGGGCAAACCGCACAAACCATCCGTACCAGCTGGATCTCCGCCGCCGGCAACGGTTTCCAGAATGAAGCGTTGCAGGTGATCAATGCCAGCGATATCAGCCTGCGTACTGCCAGCGGTACCAACGCTTACTCCACGCTGGCCTCTTACCTGGGCCGCGTGAACTATTCCTATAAAAGCAAATACCTGCTCTCCGCCAGCCTGCGCCGCGATGGTTCTTCCAACTTCGGGCCCAACAACAAATGGGGTAACTTTGCTGCCGTGTCCGGCGGCTGGCGCATCTCGGAAGAAGCCTTCATGAAACCACTGGCAGGTATCCTGAGCGATTTAAAACTCCGCGGCAGCTGGGGGCAGCTCGGTAACGACGCTATCCCCGCTTTTGGTTATTTAAGCACCATCCGGAGCGGCGCCAATTCGGATAACTACGTATTCGGAACAGGCACACAGGCCATTATAACAGGCGCTACTATGATACGCCCAGGCAACCCTGATCTGAAATGGGAAACCACCGAACAAACAGATATCGGTATTGATGCATCTTTCCTGGAAGACCGGCTCTATCTCACCGCCGACTATTTTATCAAGAACACAAAAGACATGCTGATCAGTTTGCCGGTATCGCTGGAAGCGGGCTTCCAGAATGCACCCACGGTTAACGGCGGTAGCGTACAGAACAAAGGACTGGAATTGTTGCTGGGATTCAGGGATCATATCAGTAGTCTGCATTTCGATGTAAGCGGTAATATCGCTACTCTTAGTAACGTGGTAAAAAGTCTTGGTGTGGGACAACCCATTGTTGGCCCCAATCTCGCTGGTACCAGCATGACCATGACCTACACCCAGGCCGGCAGGCCAATATACGGGTCGACGTCCAGGTCCAGTGTCCAGAAGCCGCGGCGGCCGGTCAGGTAAGCCACCGGTTCGCC
>JBCNPS010000503.1:0-5579 GCA_039593235.1 Chitinophaga sp.
CGTGGTTAGATGCGTTAGCTCGGGTGAGAGGTTCACACCCACCGTAGCAAACACTTCCCGCATGGCAATGCCCCATAAAGGTTCCGAGTCGATCAACAGGCCATCCATATCAAATATTACCGTATCTATCATATGTTTTCCGTTTATGCGCGGCAAAGATAAGAAGTTATGCGGGGAGATGGCAGTGAATCGGGAGTGTTACGGGAGCATCTGTGGCGCCATTGATACCAATGCAAAAACTCCCGTTGACTGGTTGTTAAATTAGAAGCTCCCGTTGGCAGCTACGGCCCGGCGCGGATAGCTGTAGGTGGGCGCGCCAGGCTAAAGGGTTTGCCAGGGGTAACTGGTTCGCAGGGCCGCCTTTATCTGATCGTTCCCATAACAATAAGTTATACGCCATAAACTTTGGTTATCACCGCCACTGCGGCTATCCGGTACGGGATGGCCGCAAATCTCTGATGGATCAGGGTTTACATCGTTTGCCCGGCTGTAAACCTGCCGTTCCTGCCAATTTCCCCCCTTTTTGGGGCCTTATTGAATGTTGAAAAAAGTTTTGGAAAGATGCCCTGCATTTATATCTTTGTATTACTCTACTAAAATTATAGGGAATATGGGTAATGATAGAAGGAATTGTCGCAGAAACAGTTGTTGTTCATCAACACCCATGAGGCGCGTGTAATATGGAAAATCAGTGATCAGCTTACTGTAAATCAACATTATACGAGGCCTCCGCAAACATAACGGGGGCTTTTTGATGCTAAAAAACGACCAACACCCCCAACCAGACCAAAAATTGCTTTTTACCACCACCTGAAAATACTTTTTATGCAAAGCTTCAGAACAGAACTAGAAAATCCAATTGTTGAACAAGATATTATAGACCTGGAGAAGAAGATCCGCCTGTTCCGCGAGGGCGCTGTAACTGATGAAAAGTTCCGCAGCCTCCGCCTCGCCAGGGGTATTTATGGCCAGCGCCAGCCCGGTGTGCAGATGATCCGCATCAAACTGCCCTACGGTAAAATGACCCTGAAACAATGGCATCGTATTACTGAAGTATCTGATGAATATGCCACCAGCAACCTGCATCTTACTACCCGCCAGGATGTGCAGATCCACTACGTGAGCCTCGACAGAACGCCCGAATTGTGGTCCAAACTGGAAGAAGACGGGATCACCATCCGTGAAGCCTGTGGAAATACCGTTCGTAACGTTACGGCTTCCGACCGCGCCGGCATTGATCCGGATGAACCATTTGATGTAACGCCTTATGCAGACGCTACTTTCCGCTACTTCCTGCGCAACCCTGTAAGCCAGGAAATGGGCCGTAAGATCAAGATCTCTTTTTCCTCTTCTGATAAAGATACTGCCTGGTCATTTATGCACGACTTTGGCATGATCCCTAAAGTAAAGATCATCGACGGGAAAGAAGTACGTGGCTTCAAAGTATTGGTAGGCGGCGGTTTGGGCGCACAACCCTTTCTCGCTAAAGTAGTATACGAATTTCTTGAAACAGACCAGGTCATCCCATATATAGAAAACGTACTGCGCGTATTTGATCGCTACGGCGAAAGAACCAGCAGGAACAAGGCCCGCATGAAATTCCTCATCCAGAAAATAGGCATGGAGGAATTTGAGCGCCTTATCAAAGAAGAATACAAAGCCATAAGGGTAAAAAGCGTACCGGTGGATGCAGATGCATGGCAGGCTACCACACCGCCTCCGCCAGCACCGGTACCGGCTTATAGCATCAAGGATCCTAAAAGGTACGAAGCCTGGAAAACCACGAATACCTTCGAACAAAAACAAAAAGGATACGTTGCTGCCTATGTTAAAATAACGCTGGGCAATATCGGTTCAGCTATCAGCCGCAAGCTTATTGAAGCCCTGCGCCCGGTAATAGCAGACGACGTACGTGTAACCGCCAACCAGGGCCTGTTGCTGAAATACATCTCACCGGCAAATCTTCCTTACGTTTACAGTGTACTGGAAGAAGCAGGCTTTGCAGATCCCGGATTCGACAGCATCGCGGATATTACCGCCTGCCCCGGTACCGATACCTGCAACCTGGGTATTTCCAGCAGCACAGGCGTTGCCAAAGTACTGGAAGATGTGATCACCGAAGAATTTCCGGATCTCGTTTATAATAAAGACATCAAAATAAAGATCAGCGGATGTATGAACTCCTGCGGTCAGCACGGTATTGCCAGCATCGGTTTCCATGGAAGCTCCATGAAAAGCGCCGGTAAAGTGCTTCCCGCCCTGCAGGTGCTGCTTGGTGGCGGTATAGTAGGCGATGGCGTTGGCCGTGTAGCCGACAAAGTGATCAAAGTGCCCAGCCGCCGCGGTCCGGATGTATTGCGCAGCCTCCTGCACGATTATGAAATCAATGCCGGTGAAAATGAACTGTTCAACGAATACTACGACCGCCAGGGCGAAAAATATTTCTATGAACTGCTGAAACCACTGGCTGATCTGAGCTCCCTCACTGCAGGCGACTTTGTTGACTGGGGCCAGGCGCAGGACTATGCCACTGCTATCGGCGTTGGCGAATGCGCCGGTGTGATCATCGACCTGGTAGCTACCCTGCTGCTGGAAGCAGAAGAAAAACTGGAACTGAGCAGCGCAGCTATCATTAATGGCGCTTATTCAGATGGTATTTATCACGCTTACTCTTCCTTTGTACAGGGCGCAAAAGCACTGTTGCTCGGTGAAGCCATCAGCGGCAATACACAGATCGGTATCATGAACGATTTTGATAAACACTTTGTGGCTACCGGTAAATTCAGCTTTGAGCCTGACTTCAAATCAGTAGTGCTGCAGATTAACGGTAACGAGCCTACGGAAAATTTTGCCAAAACCTATTTCCAGCAGGCGCAGTCGTTTTATAATGCTGCACAGGTATACCGTCAGAAAGCCAGTGAACTGGTACAGGCTTAATTATTTATTTATCAAAACACGACCACTCATGCAAAAGATACAACCCAAACTCACATTGATAGGCGCAGGCCCTGGTGATCCGGAATTAATCACTGTTAAGGGGTTAAAGGCTATTCAAAACGCCAGGGTAATCCTTTATGACGCATTGTCCAGCAACGAATTGCTGGACCATGCGCCGGCTAACTGCCTCCGTCGTTTTGTGGGTAAACGTGCAGGTATGCATGTATACTCCCAGGACGAAATAAACAGGATGATTGTAAAATATGCACTAACTTATGGCAGCGTTGTCCGCTTAAAAGGAGGCGACTCCTTTGTATTCGGCCGCGGCCAGGAAGAAATAGCCTTTGCTCAGCAGTTTGGAATTACCGCGGAAGTGATTCCCGGTATTTCCAGCGCGATCTCAGTTCCTGGTGTGAACAAAATCCCCGTTACCGCACGTAATGTAAGCGAAGGGTTTTGGGTGATCACCGGTAACACACAGAACGGGAATTTATCCCGCGACCTGGACCACGCCATCAGGGCCAATACTACGGTGATTGTACTGATGGGGATGAGCAAACTGGCAGAAATTGCAGGGATCTACAGCGCAGCAGGAAAAGGGGAAACCCCCGCTGCTATTATCCAGAACGGTACGCTTCCTACCCAGAAAATGGGAGTGGGTAATGTGGCCGATCTGCTGGAAATAGCCGCTACGCACGATCTGCACAATCCCGCTGTTCTGGTAATAGGGGAGGTGGTAAGTTTCCATGAAGCTTTCCAGGCCCTGAAGAACAAGGTGTCAGAGGAACTAAAAATTGCCGTATAATGGAAGAGAATCATTTATTCCCGGTGTTTTTCAAATTACACCGTCTGCATGTACTCGTTGTAGGCGGTGGTAATATCGGACTGGAAAAAGCCAATGCCATGCTGGAAAATTGCGCAGATGCAACTATTACAGTGGTGTCGTTGGATTTTTTGCCTGAGCTGGAAGCGTTAACGCACCAGTATCCTAATATCACGCTGATTCAGAAATCATTTTCATGTGGCGACCTCCTTGGAAAGGACCTGGTGATTGCCGCTACCAACAACAGGGAATTTAATTATCACATCTGGGAAAAGGCCAAATGCAGCAAAGTGCTGATCAATGTGGCGGATACCCCGGAGCTGTGTGATTTTTACCTGGGTTCTATCGTAAGAAAAGGAAACCTGAAGATCGCTATCTCTACTAACGGCAAATCACCCACCATTGCCAAACGCCTGAAACAGGTGCTCCAGGAAGCCATTCCCGATACCCTCGATGAAGTACTGAATAAGCTGTCGCTGATCCGTGAAAAACTGAGCGGTGATTTTGCCAGCAAAGTAAAAAAGCTCAACAGCATCACTGAAGTACTGGTGAAGCCGGAAAGCGAAGGAGTGTAGTTATTTTTTCAGCAGCTCTAACAGCACCTGTGCCTGGTTGTTTGTTTCGTCTTTGGCCCCGTAAAGTAAAGTTACCCGTTGCCGTTTTGCCTTCTTTTTAATAGCGGCCAGCAATTCACTTTTCTCCTGTAATTCATGTTTATATTTTGTTTTAAATTCAGCAAACCGCGTTGGATCATGGTGAAACCATTCGCGCAGTTCGTTGCTGGGAGCTATTTCTTTTGCCCATTCGTCGATATGGGCCCGCTCCTTTGAAATACCCCGCGGCCAGAGCCTGTCTACCAGGATCCGGTAGCCATCGGTATCTTCATAATCGTCATAAATTCGTTTTGCCTGTAACATACCTACATAACGTCCGGGGAAACCATATTGTTTTTTAGGGCCTTGTGTTCCTGAAAATTAATATCATTGCACCTATGATACATCATGAACAGCTGATCACCGCAACGGTGAATTTTGTAAAATCAGCATTACAGGGAGCAGAGGGAGGCCACGACTGGTGGCATATTTACAGGGTATGGCAACAGGCAAAACATATTGCTGCCGCTGAAACCGCCGATGTGTTGGTAGTAGAGCTGGGCGCCCTGCTGCACGATATAGCAGATTCGAAATTTCATAACGGCAATGAAGAGATAGGCCCCGCAAAAGCAGTGGCTTTCCTGCAAACACTGGAGGTACCGGCCAGCATCATTACGCAGGTGGAAAATATTATCCGTCATATTTCCTTTAAAGGAGGCAACCAGGACCAGACATTTTTCTCCGCAGAACTGGCCATCGTACAGGACGCCGACAGGCTCGATGCCATTGGTGCCATCGGTATTGCCAGGGCTTTTAATTACGGCGGTTTCAAAAACAGGGCGCTGTATGATCCTGCTGTAAAGCCCAATATGCACATGACGAAGGAAGAATACAAGCGCAGCACTGCACCCACCATCACGCATTTCTACGAGAAACTACTACTGCTGAAAGACAGGATGAACACCGCTACCGGCAAAAAGCTGGCAGAAGAAAGGCACATGTTTATGGAACTGTTCCTGGAACGGTTTTACAAAGAATGGGAAGGAGCGGATTTTGTCTGACTCAGGATTTTGATGATTTCGCTGATTTCACTGATTTTTTTATAATAGTAAAGGGAGATAAAAAGCGAATATCCGCTTATATCTCCCTTAGTTTTTATAACTCAAAAAATAAAATCAGTGAAATCAGCGAAATCATCAAAATCCTGAGTCAGACAAAATCCGCTT
>JBCNPS010000504.1:0-5578 GCA_039593235.1 Chitinophaga sp.
TAGTGCTTTATGTACTTCAAGAATATTGAGTACTAATTCAGCATCTTCATCTCGAAGGTTTTCCGAAAGGGCACTCAGACTTTTATGCTTTGGCGTTATATACGAAGAAGTGTTTGTTTTCCTTTACTTCGGGGCATTCCCATATTTTGATGACCGGTCCGAAGGGGCCTGCGGGGCTGAGCCCCAGCCGCAGCCCTACCACGGGGCTCATACCGTTTACCTGGCAAATGAGGGCATAACGGCCGTCTTTCAGCGGGGTTACGCTCAGCTCATTGGAGGCATGCGCCGTGATGGCGGCGGCCTGCCCGATATCTGTAGACCATTGTTGCCCGTTCCAGTAGTGCCATCTTTCAAAATGCTCTATATTTTCCGGCAGTACGCGGGCTACCAGCACTTCCTTCTGTTGCCCTTTGATGCCATATACATACACATAGCCATCGGGGTCCGGCGCGCCGGCATCCCGGGTATTCACAAAAATACCAGCGCCAAAAGAACTGTTTTCATTATTGATTCCCGGCAAGAACAATGGCGTATCCAGCTGGCGATGATTGGTAAAAGGCGGCTTGCTGCCTGCGGGCAATACAATAAAGGCGTTACCTGTTTCAACGAAGCCAAAATCTTTGTTGCTGATATTCCGGATGCGATAAGCGGTGATGTAGATATCATTTCCTTTGGCGTGATTCACGAAGCCATCGCCCAGCCAGTAATAGTCGTCTTTTACAGCGGCGGGGGTATTCGGCTCAAATAAAGCAGCAGGACCGGCATTCCACCAGAAGCGGATATTTTTTTCCAGTGGTGCATTGCCTTTCAGTACGGCAGCGGAATTATGGATCATGGCAACGTCCGGCTGCAGCTTGCCATCGCGGATGGTGCCCGTCATGCTGTCGCTGAACAGCAACAGGGTACTGTCCGCAGCGCCGGCGGTGTCTACACCGTTCAGGGGAATGCTGAAGATGCCATCGCCGCCAAACCAGCCGGATTCACGGGTGAAGAGGGCGTTCCAATCGTTGGCCGGAGCTACGGTGTAAGACAGGTGCGTGGTATCCATGTTCCGGGACGACAGGCTATCCGGGCGGATCTCCGCGCAACAATTGCTGATCAGTATGGTTAGCAGCGTTATCATCTCTCCTTAAAGGTAATAAAAAAGGGCTCCATAAGGAGCCCCATATACCGTATTATTACTTCCGTTGCGCCTGGAACCAGCCGGCCATCATTTCCTGCATCTCTGCAGTAAAGCGGCCATAGTCGTTTGGTGTTTCAAAAGTAAGCTGCTTATTTGTTTGCATAGCCGGCGTTACCATCCGGCGTACTTCCGGCAGCGGATGATGCCTGTCGTGCTGCGGCGCTACAATCAGTACGGGCCTGGAGCCGATACTGCGAAGCACATCATCAAAATCTACCGGGATATTTTTTTCCACTCCTTCAAAAAAACCTAGCCTTGGTATAAGCCCGTGCAGGTGGGAATAATGCTGCACCCCTTCCGTGGACTTATCCGCCTGCCGCAGCGAACCGAATGCAGCTACAGCTGCCACGCCTTTCACGCGGGTATCCAGGGCGGTGGTGAGCAAGGCTACTGTTCCTCCAAGTGAATAGCCTGCCAGGTAAATATGCGTAGTATCTACAAAAGGCATGCGGGTATATGCGTCGTTAATGATGCCGCGGGTATCCGCTACCATTTTCCCCATCAGCGACCAGTGCGGGTAACGCGTATAAAAATTGGCGGCTTCTTCAATACGGGTACCGAAGCCGGGAAAATCAAACGTGAGTACGGCATATCCCTTTTCTGTAAGGCGGCGTACTGTTGCCGGTAATCGCTGGTGACTACCGGTAGCATAGGAATAATCGTGCAACAGGATCACGAGCGGTAATTTCCCGGCTACTGAATCTCCCTTTATCACCTCCGACGGGAAATAGATATTTCCCCACAAATCCTCTCCCAGCGCATTATACGGGCCTACCACCATTTTAGCTATACTATTTGGCAGCGGGCGTTCGCCAATCACTTCCGACAGGTAATCGTCGGGGTAAGTATGATTGCGGGTCATTACCGGCGATAAGGCACGGTCTGAACTTATACCTGGCGGCTCATTACCTAACAGCCAACGGATAAGGCTATCGGCAGATAATGTAGCGCGGGGCTGCCATTGTGCGGGATCAATTTCCTCCCCGCTTTGCTGCCGCCATTTTTCAAATGAATAACCGTAGTACATTTTGTTTTCCGGTGCTTTTGTGGTGCGGTGAAAAATATAGTCGAAGAAATCTATGAAGTCTTCGGCTTCGCGTGCCGCATGCTGATGCCGGCCGCGACGCAGCAGTAAGGCAACATTATTATCTGCATTAAGGAAATGATAGGCGGAAGATACTGATTTGTACGACTGTTCTATTCCCCAGCCGTTGCCCTGTGTTTCCGTAATGGCCGATACCATCATTAGTCCCCGGGGAGCTACCAGCGACATCAGCAGGTTCTGATCTACCGGTAATTGTTGTTCGCGGCCGCTGAATAATCTTAACCGGGCATGAAACCATTGCGGGAAAACGCGGGTGATTTCTTCTACCGATTCCGATTCAAAACGTTCATCAGAAAAACGGAAAGTGCTTTCCCCTCCTGTGCCGCCACTGCTGCTCACCACCGCTTTAATGCGTTCATCAAAAGCCGCCGCCATCAGGGATTGCTTACCGTTGCGGGAATGGCCCGTTATAGCGATGCAGGCAGTGTCTACTTCCGGGAGCTTCACCAGGTAATCTACCACGCGGGAAGCGCCCCAGGCGCGTTTCATCAGCGTAGCAAAATCGTAGCCGGTAAATATTTCGTTGTAGTTGCGGGTATCATCTTTGCCATCTGCACCGGCATACACACAACCGATGTATCCCCTGCGTACGGCAATCTGCGCCCATCCGCGGTGGTTCCATTGGGTCATGAACACGGGCAACCGGTTTGCTGAAGGCGGTATCATCAGCTCCAGGGTCATCTTAGCGCGGTTGCCGGGGCCGAAACTTAATTGCACCAGCCGTATTTTCACATTGTTCTCGGTTCTTTCGGAAAGTACTTCCACAGCGAAAGACTTCGGCGCCGGGGGTACTGTTCCTGATACCCAATGCTGGTATTGTTTCCTGATTTCGCTGCGTTTCTGTTGCCATTGCGCGGCGGTTTTCACCGGGATATTTTTACCCCCTTCATCCAGTATCAGCGGCGATGGTAAAAAGGGGATAGATGGTAATTTGCTGATGGCTGCCGAATCAGCGGAGAGCGATTGTGCCTGTACACTACGACAGACAAGCATCAGTAAACAAATGGTTAAGCATTTTCTCATTACTTTATTTTTGATGATCTCTGTTTTTATTTTAGAAAGAAGGATAGCCTGGGTTCTGCACCAGCGATTTATTTACGTTCCATGCCCCCAATGGGATGGGTAAAAGGATGGGACGTTCTTTCAGCCAGGGTTTGGTATCCACTTCTATCTTTGCAAAATCCGCGCGGTTTTTACGGATAAAATCAATGAGCCTGTCGCGGCGGTTCAGGTCGGAATATGCCCCTGCAGGTTCCCATACAAATTCAAAACGGCGTTCGTTGTAAATAGCGTCAAGGGTTTTGTCTTTTGAAAGATTGAGCGGCGCGGGATCCAAGCCAGCACGCGCTCTTACCCTGTTCACCAGTTTCATGGCATCCTCAGAGCGGCCTGTTTCATTGAGCGCTTCCGCATAATTCAGCAACACTTCAGAGAACCTTACCACCGGTGCGTTAACGCCTGAATTTACAACAGATGCCTTTTGCCAGTACTTGGTAACAATATAGCCTGTTTTCGTATACCCGTTAGGGAAAGTAAGCGGCATTACAAAATCGCTCATTTCCTGGTGGGGTTCTCCCGGGCCGATGATCACGCCCCAGTAGCGTTTGTCTTTTATTTTGCCGGAAGCATCTCTTTCAAAATCATTGATCCAGTTGGTTTGCGGAACGAAGTTGCTGTTGGCGCCACGACCAATGAACTGTGCGGCAGCGCCTCTTGGCGCAGAACGCACATCCAGGCCGTTGCCTTCTATCCCATTGCTCTGGGAACTGTATTGCGTGGCAAAAACAATTTCCTTATTGTTTTTATTTGTTTCCAGAAATACGCTCCTGAAATCAGATAAGAGGTCGTATACACCGGAGTTCACCACGGCTTCACCGGCGGTAACGGCGCCGCTCCAGTTTTTCTGCCACAGGTATACTTTGGCAAGATAAGCCAGGGCTGCACCTTTGGTGGCTCTCCCCATATCGGTGGCATTGATCCATGTAACGGGCAATATATCGGCGGCTTCTTTCAGGTCTGCTTCTACCTGTTTCCATACTTCTGCAGCAGATGCGCGTGGGATATCGAGTTTCGAGGCCGCGTTCAGCTCTGTTGTTACCAGTGGAACACCTCCAAAATAATTCACCAGTTTATAGTAGTAGATGGCGCGCAGGAATTTAGCCTGTGCCACGATCTGTGCTTTTACAGTTTCTCCCAGTTTATCCATCTTCCCTACCCTTTCTATTACAAAATTTGCCCTGGCTACGCCCTGGTACAAGCCGGCATACATCTGGCCTATGTACAGGTTGTTGGCTGGCAGCGTAAGCATTTCCAGCTGCACCCGCGGCGTGTTCTGATCCTGTTCATAAAGATCCCCGCTGATGGTCCATTCAATGTTGGCGGCATCCACCACATTACCGAAAGTGGATTCTTCCTGTAACTGGCCATACGCGCCAATCAGGGCCGACTGCGCATCTCCTTCCGTCAGGAAAAAGTTGGCATCTGTAAGTACATCTTTTGGTGTTACTGTAAGGAAATCGGCCCCACAGGAAGCGGTACATAAGCCGATAGCCAACAACATCATATTTTTAGTGAATATTTTCATAGCTGTTTGAATTAGTCGTGAAATCAGAAACCTACATTTATACCACCCATGAAAGTACGTGGCTGCGGAAATACACCGGTATCGATACCGGAATTAAGCGGATCGGTACTTCCTATTTCCGGGTCAAAACCCGAGTACTTCGTGATGGTAAATAAATTCTGCGCGCTTACATATACCCTTACACTTTTGAACAGGCTGTTTTTGATGAGATGATTGGGCAGGTTATATCCCAGCACAATATTGCGCAGGCGCAGGTAGTCGCCATCTTCCACAAAAAAGGAAGAAGGGTTGGCGTAATTCCCGTTGGCATCAATGTATTTGAGTCCCGGTTGGTTGTTGATGCCGCTGCCCGGCGTCCAGTGATTCAGCACTTCTTTCACACCGTTTACAATGCCGTTACCGTTGAAGTATTTCATGGGGTAGTTCGACACTTTATTGGCGCGGTAGATCTGGTTGCCCGATACGCCCTGGAAAAGTACGTTCAGATCGAATCCTTTGCAGGAAAGATTCATATTAAACCCGTAAGTGAAGTTGGGCCAGGGTTTGCCGATCATTACCTTGTCTTCATCCGTAAGCGACTTATCGCCGTTCACATCCCTGTACCTGAAATCGCCCGCCACTGCATTTGGCTGGAAGGTTTTATTTACTTCTTCATTTGTCTGGTACACGCCATCCACTATATAGCCGCGGTAGTATCCTATTGGCC
>JBCNPS010000505.1:0-5573 GCA_039593235.1 Chitinophaga sp.
TAGAGGTGGCAATGGCATTGGCCCCTGAGGCCAGTGAAATACCCAGACCTGCTGACGCCAATGGCTGCATCTACCTGTGATTTAATCTTCGTATACTGGCGTTTCAAGTCCACCATCTGAATAGGAACCATATGATCGTATATTTTTATTTTGTTTAAAGTGTGCAAATTTACAAATTTTGGGATTGGCTGGGGATTATCTTTGCATTCAACGGAAAATTAAGTAAAAGTACGCAGGAGAATGATAGCAAAAGGAATTTATAATGCTGGGCTTCAATTATACAAAGCGGGAGTACGTCTGGCTGCATTTACAGGGAAAGCCAAAGCCCGTCGCTGGCTGGAAGGCCGGCACGACTGGCGGTTGCGTATGCAGCAGGCTGGTGTTGGCACACATCCCGTGATATGGATCCATGCTGCCTCACTGGGTGAATTTGAGCAGGGAAGACCAGTGCTGGAAGCCATTCGTACCACCTGGCCCTCGTATAAAATTCTGTTAACTTTTTTTTCGCCCTCCGGGTACGAAGTGCGGAAAGACTACAAGGGCGCTGATTATGTGTATTACCTGCCCCTGGATACAAGTGGCAACGCCCGCGATTTCCTGGATATTGTTCAGCCCGCCCTGGCCATCTTCATAAAATACGAATTTTGGTACCATTATCTTACAGCCCTCTATCAGCGGAATATCCCAACCCTATTGGTATCGGGCATTTTCCGGCCCGACCAGGTATTTTTTAAGGGATATGGTAATATGTTCCGGCGCCTCCTGCAACAGCTCACACATATTTTTGTACAAAACCAAACCTCACTGGACCTGCTTCGCGGAATAGGGCTTCAAAACTGTAGTGTTAGTGGTGATACCCGGTTCGACCGGGTGGCAGCATTGCTGAATGAACACCGGGAATTGCCTGAAATTTCCGCTTTTGCGGGAAAAAGTAGATTAATTGTGGCGGGTAGCACCTGGCCAACCGATGAAAAAGTATTGAGCGACTGGTGGAAAGAAAAAGAAGAAACTGACATAAAGCTGATCCTTGCTCCGCATGAAATTCATGATAGCCATATTCAGTCGGTCCTGTCCCTGTTCCCCGGGGCGCAGCTTTTTTCCGGTTTAAAAAACGGGGGCAGCAGTGGATCGGATGTACTGATTATAGATAATATCGGTATGCTCACCGCGCTTTACCGCTATGCTTTTATCACCTACGTGGGCGGTGGTTTCGGCAAAGATGGAGTACATAATGTATTGGAGCCGGCAGTTTACGGTAAACCGGTGATCATAGGGCCGGAGTTCGCAAAGTATTTTGAAGCGGTGGAGCTGGTGGCCGCAGGCGGAGCGTTGGTAGTACATAATTACAGGAATCTTCACACCTACATGGAGGGGCTGCTGGCAAACACGGCATCTTACAACAGTATAGCCGCTATTGCTGGTAATTATGTGGCCGTCAATACAGGCGCCACCCGGAAAGTATTGGATTATATTCAGGAAAAACGCTTTCTCAGCAATGAATAGAAATGCTGCACCAGGTGATTGTCATCTTCCCATCCCTGAATAATTTTTATTTCACGCTGGATCCAGTAATCCGCCTCGCGGAGATTACCAAATTCATTGATGGTTTTAATGGAACGTTCGTACAGATCACGGTCTCCCCGGAACAGCTCCTGGATAAACTGGTATTTATCGTTGATGCCAATAGCCTGCCGGAGGTCGTTGATAGGCATTTCTCCGAGTTTTTGCGCAACTTCTACCTGTTGCTGACGTAAACGGTCATTTAGTGAGGTATTGTTACTGCCAACAAGCTCATTGAGATCCTTTCTAAGCTCGCCGTTACTAGCGGGTGTTGTAGTTTTTACCGGCGGCACATCATCAAACAGGGTAGCGGCAGGCGCGGGTTTCGGTTTTTCTGCTGCCGGTTGGTTAACCACCAGCGTCGGAATAGGTTGCGCCGTTATCACCGGTTCTGGTTTAGGAGGCACCAGGTCCGCCGCAGGAGGTATTTCTGCAGGTGTTACCGGTGGTGGTGCTGCCTGTTTATCCGCCAAAGGCTCTTCCGCTTTTGCTGCGCGGGTGTTAATATCTTCCGTGAGAATTACCGTGTTACGGGTAGGCACATCATTATTTAGTCTTGCTGCGCGGGCATTCACTTCTTCCGGTTCAGGGGAAGCAATGGGTGCTGCCTCCGGTTTATTTGAAGGTAATGTTGTAGTTTGCGGCGCAGCAGCTGCGGGCATTGTTACTGCTACAGGTTGCTGTACCGGCATAATTACCGCGATATTTCCCTGGGTGGATTGTACCTGTTGCTGATGTAGCTTGTTACGTGCATGCAGCACCTCTGCCTGGAGCAATTGCGCGTAATACGAAATTGCTGAAAGCTCAGCCCCGGAATTTTTTAATTCCTGCAGTTTATCAATTAATGCATTAATTTTTTCCATGCCTTAATTGTTAACGGGTTAGTGATGGAAATTATTTTATTTTCATAAAATTAGAATATTTTAATTAATTAGTAATCAAATTAGTATAATATGTTTATTGAACCTTCTCTTGCAGGAGGGCGGAGGGGCTGGATTGAGGTCATTTGCGGCTCTATGTTTTCGGGGAAAACCGAAGAACTGATCCGCCGGCTCAAACGGGTGCATATCGCCAATCTAAAAGTGGAAATATTCAAACCCGCGGTAGATACCCGTTATGATGAAGGAAGCATTACTTCTCACGACGAAAATAAGATCATTTCTACCCCTATAGAAAACTCCCAGCAGATACTGTTACTTGCCCAGGAGGTAGATGTAGTGGGTATTGACGAGGCTCAGTTTTTTGATGATGAATTACCTAATGTATGTGATCAGCTGGCACTTCGAGGGGTACGTGTTATCATTGCAGGACTGGATATGGATTTTACTGGAAAACCATTCGGCCAGATGCCTTTCCTGCTGGCTAAGGCAGATTATATTACCAAGCTGCACGCCATTTGTGTAAAGTGCGGGCATATTGCCAATTACTCTTACCGTAAATCGGCTTCTAAAGAAACATTGTTATTGGGAGAGAAGGATTTGTATGAGCCCAGATGCAGGCATTGTTATTATGAAGAGCCATGATAAAGAAAAAGGAAGGTCGACCGACCTTCCTTTTTCTTTATGCCTGTTGTTTCACTTTAAAAGTAAATTTCTTCTGGGTAAGATAACTGAAAATAACTACCAGTGCGGTGGTAAATATTTTACCGATAGTGGGGTAGAAGTGAAGCTGGTCCACAAACATCTTCATAAACAAATAGTTCAGCAGAATACAGATACCTACCAGCATGAAGTAACGGAACAATTGTACGCGCCCGCGTAAATTGGATTCTGAAAACACCACGTATTTGCTGAGAAGGAAGCCGGTGGGAAATGTAACGGCCATTGCCATAAAAAGGGCAGCAATATGCGCGCTCATATCAATGGCGCCCAGGTGTACAATTTGCTTATGCAGTACCAGGTTATAACATATGGAATACAGGGCTATATCCAATACCGTATTGCCCCCGCCACACGCAAGGTAGCGGAAAGTTTGCCAGGGCATCACCTTTGAAAAGGGCTGGTAAAAGAATTGCAGGATCTGTAATATAATGTTACGTAACATAATTAAAATTGGCGCAAAGTTATACGTTTTGGCGTTTTAAGGAAACACTTTAACGAAAGTTAACAACTGTTTCGGCTTATCTTAACATATTCCTTTTTTTCCAGGCGGATTCACGTGGATTATTGCTTACAGCCGCTTCCTGTAAATTTATATTGTTTTGCTGCCACACATATGCAGCCAGTATGGCGGCCAGTTTATTGATGTCTTTTTCGTCTGTGAGAAGCGACTGTGGCGTGAAATATTTATTGATAAAATTGGTGTCAAAATTTCCGCCGATAAATGCGGGCTGCTGTAATGCCCAATGGCCAAAGGACAGCGTGGTTTTGATCCCTTTTACCTGGTATTCCTCAATGGCCCGGATCAGGCGGAGCCTTGCTTCCTCGCGATCGCTGCCCCATGCGATGAGCTTGGCAATCATAGGATCATAGTAGATAGGAATATCCATTCCCTGTTCATATCCGTCATCTACCCTTACACCATAACCCTGCGGGCGGATATAGGTTTCCAGTTTGCCGGTGTCCGGCAGGAAGTTATTGGCCGGATCTTCAGCACAGATGCGCAGTTCAATGGCATGGCCGTTTATTTTAAGGCTTTCCTGGGTAAAAGATAGTTTTTCGCCACGGGCTACCTTTATCTGTTCTTTTACGAGGTCGAGGCCGGTAATCAGCTCTGTTACCGGGTGTTCTACCTGTAGCCGTGTATTCATTTCAAGAAAATAAAAATTCAGCTGCTCGTCCACCAGGAACTCCACGGTACCCGCGCCGTAATAATCACAGGCCCTCGCTACATCTACCGCACATTGCCCCATGGCCGCACGGATGGCCGGTGTAAGACAGGATGAGGGCGCTTCTTCGATCAGCTTCTGGTGGCGTCTTTGAATGGAACATTCCCTTTCAAATAAATATACACAGTTACCATGGCGGTCGCCCAGTACCTGTATTTCTATATGTCGTGGAGAACCCACATATTTTTCTATGAATACAGCATCATCGCCAAAAGCGCTAAGGGCCTCACTTTTGGCCATCCTGATCTGTTCATCCAGCTCCTCAGCACTGTTTACTACTCTCATTCCTTTACCGCCGCCGCCGGCGGAAGCCTTGATCAGGATAGGAAACCCTGTTTTCTTTACTACCTCCCGTGCTTCCTCCACACTGCGTAAGGGTGTTTCAGTGCCAGGCACCATAGGTACGCCAAATTTCTGCGCGGCCTGCTTGGCAGCCAGCTTGCTTCCCATCACTTCAATGGAAGCCGCCGATGGCCCAATAAAAGTAATGCCGGCATCAGTTACCTGTTGTGCAAAGCGGGCGTTTTCACTCAGGAACCCATAGCCGGGGTGAATACCGTCTGCGCCTTTCTCAATGGCCACGGCAATTATTTTTTCGCCCAGCAGGTACGACTGGTTAGAAGGAGCAGGACCAATGCAAACGGCTTCATCTGCATATTGTACAAAAGGCATGGTACGATCAGCTTCGGAATATACCGCCACTGTTTTTATACCCATTTCACGTGCAGAACGCATGATACGTAATGCAATTTCTCCCCTATTGGCAACCAGAATTTTCTTCATCGGCAGTTTGCTTTTAAAAAGGCCCCTTTGCTACGGGGATGTCATTTTTTAATAAGGGGCTAAATATACTTAAAAATGAGTAACGGCTGAAAGCTAATTGCGAATAGCTATCTTTGCGCCTGATCATGAAAAAAAGCCATCCCATACATCAAACGCTCACCCTTGTGAAAAAGGATCTTACACTGGAACTCCGCCAGCAGTATGCCTTTTATGGGGTATTGCTCTATATTGTGTCTACCGTTTTTGTTATCAACCTGATGATGGGCCGGCCGGACGACAAGGTATGGAACGCCCTTTTCTGGGTAATACAGCTGTTTGTAGCGGTAAACGCGGTGGCCAAAAGCTTTATGCAGGAAAGCCGCGGCCGGCTTTTGTATTTCTATTCCCTGGTGTCCAGGTCGCC
>JBCNPS010000506.1:0-5559 GCA_039593235.1 Chitinophaga sp.
TTAAATCACGTGTATTACCATAAGCCTTTTCATACAGGAATGCTCCATTCAGATATAAAAGGGCGCTGGATATGGTTAGGATAAATATTTACGCTCCCGGTAAAGATAATTTTTACCGGATAAGAATTAAAATCTATTCCTTAACCGATCGCTTTTGCAAGGTCGGCGGTCAGGTCGTCAGCATCTTCAATACCCACGCTCAGCCGGATAAGGGAGTCGGCCAGGCCATTTTTCACCCGTTCTTCACGGGGAATAGAGGCGTGCGTCATGCTGGCAGGGTGCCCTATCAGCGATTCTACCCCACCCAGTGATTCTGCCAGGGAAAACAGGTGGGTATTGCTCAGGATCCGGTTGGCCACTTCCAAACTATCGTCTTTCAGGGTAAAAGACATCATTCCACCGAAGCCTCTCATCTGTTGTTTGGCGATATCATGATTGGGGTGGTCGGTAAATCCCGGCCAGTATACTTTATCCACTTTGGGGTGTTTGCGGAGGAAGTTGGCTACTACCTCGCCGTTTTCACAATGGCGTTGCATGCGCACATGCAATGTTTTAATACCACGCAGCACCAGGAAGCAGTCTTGCGGGCCAGGCACAGCGCCGCAACTGTTCTGGATAAAGTACAGCTGTTTGGCGAGTTCTTCATTTTTTACGATTACAGCACCGTGCACCACATCGCTGTGTCCTCCCAGGTATTTGGTAGCCGAATGTAGTACGATGTCGGCGCCCAGGTCCAGCGGGTTTTGCAGGTAAGGCGATGCAAAGGTATTATCCACGCAAAGGATGACTTCACTTTTACGGGCTATGGTGGCGCAGGCTGCAATATCTATGATTTTTAAAAGCGGGTTGGTAGGGGTTTCCAGCCATATCATCCTGGTTTGAGGAGTAATATGGGACTCTATGTTCCGGGCATCAGACATGTCGATGAATTTAAACCGGATACCGTAGCGTTCAAATACTTTGGTAAAGATCCTGTAGGTGCCGCCGTAGAGATCATTTGTGGCAACTACCTCATCGCCGGGGTTCAGTAGCTTCATAACGGCATCTGTGGCTGCTAAACCGCTGCCAAAAGAAATGCCGTGCGTACCGTTTTCAATGGCTGCCAATGCGTTCTGAAGGGCGTCGCGGGTAGGATTCTGCGTCCGGGCATATTCGTAGCCCTTATGCACCCCGGGGGCACTCTGCACATAGGTAGATGTTTGAAAGATCGGCGTCATAATGGCGCCGGTTGACGGATCGGGAGCTACACCTGCGTGTATGAGTTTAGTACCCAGCTTCATGTCTTAAACAGTTTAGAATGATCAATTTCTGGTGGTTTCCAAATATACTCCAGTTTTTGCGATTGGCAGTTTTTACAATTGATGAAGGGTAAACTTGTCCATTTTAGCTGATACCAGGATGTGATCGGATAAATTTCAGCGCTTACGAACATTTTTATATCGTTCACCAATTAGCCACTAACGGATATGGGTAATCGGACTACATTTGTTTCAGGTTTTTCATAGGATATGGTTAAAATTCTTAAGGCGGTATTCTTACCGCTTTTTCCTTTTTAAACAACGACTGTATAAACAGTTTTCGTATAAACGTTACCGGGGCGAAGTAAATGCAGGAGTATACTGCATTTACTTCGCCCCGGCGGCATTTTATATTGTAGGTGTTATTTCTTCTTTGCAACAGCGTTCTCTGTCCATTTAATAGGCAGGCTTACGCTTACTTTATCCCAGGCAATGATAAGATTTGCGCCCGGATCTCCTTTTTCAAATACCATGGTAAATGCTTCTACCGGGGTATCCAGTGACAATACAGGAAGGGCGGTTCTTACCACATCTTTTTTCTGATCGTATTTAAAAGCGCCCCATACATCAGTGTCTTTGTTCAGGATGATGGTCCAGGTTTTTTCTGTTGGTATCGCATACAGGGTGTAACGTCCTTTTGGAATGCTTTTACCGGCAATGATCACGGGCCGGAAAAATTCTATTTCGGTGGCTTCATTGGCGCCCAGTCGCCATATTTTACCGTATTCTTCCAGGTTTCCGAAAATATCCCTTCCCTTTGTTTGAGGACGGCTGTAAACCACCCTGGCTACCAGTGCCCCCGGTTCGCCTTTTACTTTTACAACATAAGGATACATTACTGGGTAATAGGCCATGTCCATCGGGCTGGCATCGAGTGGTGGTAATTTTTTATCCTGTGCAGCGGCGCTGAAGCTGATCAAACCTGCTACAAAGGCAAAAAGGAGAACTTTTTTCATCATCCTGGAAAGCTTTATTTCTTTTATAGATTGTTGGCGGCAAACCTACTTTTTTTTAAGGAATCTGAAAAGCGTAGTTCTCTCATTTAACAAGCCGTTAGCGGTTTTCGGTTTGCAGTAGTCCTTCCACGTAAGTTTGTAGTTCGGGAAAAAACTCCAGGTAGCATTCTTTCAGCGCGGCATAGTGCTCCATAAACACGGCAAACACAATACTGCCATCGGTTTCCAGGTACCTCGCCCGGCGGGCTACTCCCCTGATAGAGCTGGAAATGCCTTCGGTACTATGGTAGTTATACAGCCAGTTATAGGCCTGCATATACTCAAACATCTGCAAAAAAGCCGGTGGCAGCTGTTGGGCGCGCTGGTTCACCTGGCTGTAAACGTAACGGGCAAACGAATATAGCGAGTCGTTTGTAAAGCGCCCAGGATCAGCCGCCAGGAAGTGATCATACACCAGGTCGGTGAATACGCCGCTGTATAATCCGCACGAAGGGCGAAAAAATTGTTTAGCCCTGGCCGTTACCGGGTGTTGGTCAGTAAAGTTGTCGATAGCCCGGTGTATACGGATACCCTGCTGTATTCCTTCTGTGTAAGCCAGCAAGGCTTTTTTACCCTTTACAAAATCAGCAATGAGGTTACCGGTGATCAGCTCCGGCTGGTTAAAAGACAAATAAGCATGGGCCAGGTGGTTCATCGCCTCAAGGTACGTATTTATGCGTCAATTGGCAGTGGCCGGTCCGTTTACCACGGAACCTTATCCATTTTAACAATTTCTTAACTCCACCCCAAGCAACATTGGCAGGTTGGCACCAACAAACCCGCCATGGCTGGTCTTTACAGCCCTATGTCCGCCACCGGTCAGGCGGACGTTCATTAGCGGATAGCCCAACTAATCATGTGCTCCCACCAGTAAAGTATGCCTTGACCATCAGGCACTTCCCGGCGTAGCTTTGAGTCATCGAAACAAAAAAATTCCAATCACCATAAATTTTTTCCGCCATGAAAAAACTTATTGTATTAATCAGCGCAGCGCTTATGCTGAGTGCACATGCACTTTTTGCAAGCCCTTATGAAACTACTGTTAACAACAAGATCAACAGTACCTTCAATGAATCTTTTACCGGTGCAACCGATGTGAAATGGTATACGGACGATAATAAAACCTTTACCGCCAAGTTTACCATGAGCAATACGAAAGTAACCGCTTTCTTCAAGGAAGACGGCACCCTGCTGGCCACCTCCCGCTACCTGCAGGGCGATCAGCTGCCACTGAAAGTGCTCAGTAAACTGAATAAGAGATATTCCAACAACAGCATTTATTGTGTAGTGGAATACGCGTCTTCAGAAAATGTGGTATATTTTGTAACATTGGAAGGCGCCGATACCTGGACCGTGATCAAAACAGATGCGGAAGCCAATATGAAAGTATACAGCCGTTTGAAAAAAGCTTAGTTTTAGTAGTGTTAAAAATACAGGGCCTGTGGCATTTGCCGCGGCCCTTTTGTTTTATCCCCACGCCCCTTGCCCCTGCAAAAATTATCTTAACTTTGCCCCCTGTTAAGGCTTTATTAGCCAGACCGTTAATGTATAAATGATTAAATGACATGAATAAGGGACCTGTTTCTCAATTTATCCAGCACCATTACCGCCACTTTAATGCAGCTGCATTGGTGGATGCTGCCAAAGGATACGAAACACATCTGCTGGAAGGCGGTAAAATGATGGTGACATTGGCCGGAGCGATGAGCACGGCTGAACTGGGCATTTCTTTCGCAGAAATGATCCGTCAGGGTAAAGTAGATATCATTTCCTGCACCGGCGCCAACCTGGAAGAGGATATCATGAACCTGGTAGCGCATACACACTATAAGAGAGTACCTAACTACCGCGATCTGAGCCCGCAGGAAGAATGGGATCTGCTGGAGCAGGGCTTCAACCGCGTTACAGATACCTGTATCCCGGAAGAAGAGGCTTTCCGCCGTATTCAGAAACATATCTACAAAATATGGAAGGATGCTGAAGAAGCCGGCGAACGCTATTTCCCGCATGAATTTATGTATAAGCTCCTGCTGAGCGGTGCTATGAAAGAGCATTATGAAATTGATCCGAAGAACAGCTGGATGATCGCCGCTGCCGAAAGAAATATTCCTATCATTGTTCCGGGCTGGGAAGACAGTACCATGGGGAACATTTTTGCTTCGTACTGCATCAAGGGCGACCTGAAAACGTCTACCATGAAAAGCGGGATTGAATACATGATCTACCTGTCTGAATGGTACCGTAAAAACTCCGCCGGTAAAGGTGTTGGCTTCTTCCAGATTGGAGGGGGTATTGCGGGCGACTTCCCGATCTGCGTGGTGCCCATGATGTACCAGGATCTGGAATGGACAGATGTTCCTTTCTGGGGTTACTTCTGCCAGATATCCGATTCTACTACTTCCTATGGTTCTTACTCCGGTGCTGTGCCTAATGAGAAAATTACCTGGGGTAAACTGGATATCAACACGCCTAAGTTTATCGTGGAGTCAGATGCCACTATTGTGGCCCCGCTGATGTTTGCGTACATCCTGGGATGGTAATTCAGCTTTGTGAATGTTTAATATAGTGAGCAGCGGAGATCATCTCCGCTGCTTTTTTTATAAGATAAATAATTCGCCGGCTATCCCGTCTGCGAACAGGCGCCCGGCTTTTGTTAACCGCAGCGTTTCCCCCATCCGCTCCATGCGGCCCATCCTGATATAGGGTTCACTGTGCGCCAGCAGGTGAATGGTATGATCCGTTCCGAATTTCTCCGACACCCATTCCAGGTTGCATCCGGCAGAAGTGCGGAGGGCTGTCATAATGTATTCATTGAACTGCATGGCAGTAGTGAGTGATTCAATTTCAAAAGGTACTTTACCGGCTGCTATACTTTTGATGTATTGCGCATTGCTGGCAATGTTCCATTGCCTGGAAGCCCCATTGAAAGAATGTGCCGACGGGCCCAGGCCGAGATAAGGTTTGCCCTGCCAGTAGCTGCTGTTATGCCTGGAATGCCACCCCGGCAATGCGAAATTGGAGATTTCATAATGCTCATAACCAGCAGCCCCCAACCATTCCATCAGCATTTCAAAATGTTGTGCCGCCTTATCCGGATCGGTGGCAGCCATCTTCTTTTTCTTTATAAAATGATCCAGCGCAGTTCCCGGTTCTACGGTAAGCGCGTAACACGATAGGTCGGCCACCCGGCGCAGGTTCACCGCATCGCCACCACGCAGGAAGCGCAGCCATGCGCCCGGCGCCTCAGAACCGGGCAGATCGTCCTC
>JBCNPS010000507.1:0-5525 GCA_039593235.1 Chitinophaga sp.
ACGCTGCGGCAGGTGCTGTGCGTGAAGGGATGCCCGATCACCTGGTGACGCCAGATGGCAATCAGTACAACTGGTTCCGCAATATCCTTTTGATCATTTGTATCGTGGAGCGGCTGATCTGTCCTTTGTACTTCTGAAGAATAGTACTTTCACTAACGCCATCGCTCAGTTCGTTCACCACCCGCAGCCATTTGCCAAGGAACTCTGAATTGGGAGTACGGTAGCGCATCAATCTTCTTACAGTTTCAATAACAGACTTGCTGACAGTACCTTCATGCAGTTCAAAAACCTCGTCGTTGTTAAGCCCTAGCTTGATATCGTCGGCAATCCTGGAATAATCCTGGAGGTATTTTTCATTGGCTTCCATTACCTGTAACAGGGGATTATCGCTGAAGGCGATATCGGCATTTTTCCTGCGCTGGCTTTGTAAGGCATGCAGGGCGTAGTTACGGGCAATATTGTCGCAAATGATAAGATCATCTTTATTCAGCTCAAACCACTCGCCTTTCACCCGCTTGTGTTGAAAAACGATGTGAAGACTTTCCTCCAGCGCTGTCATATTCAACGCTTCATATTGCCTGATAACACGGAACATTACAGGCAGGTGGGTATGGTAAGCCGCCAGGCGCTTATGCAGATCCTGCGTTTTACCAATCTTATACAGGTTTTTACCTGTATTCAGAATGTATACACACTTACCAATTTGTACTTGCTCCATGAGGTGTTTGCGCGCTTGCTGATAATTAAGGTATCAATTTACGACTATCATTGTTATATACAAAATGGAATAATTATGTTGATTGGTAATGTGAGATGGCAGAATAGCAATGCCGCCGCTATTCTGCCCAGTTACTCAGGTATCTTGCGGTAAAATTCAAACCGTTCGTATACATGAACTTCCCGGTCACCTCGTCCAGGTAATCCATATCGAGCGATCCGTCTGCATTATTGTAACGGAGTGAGCGTGCATTATTATCATCTCCCGTATTCAGATACTTATCAGCAACAGGCAAATATTTTTTTAATCCCGCCACCAGGTCAGATAATTTCAGGATATTATCCATCCGGTTAATGGGGTTGATAAGGCCATCGAAATCAGAGCCAATGCAGATATGATCCCATGGCGAAGTGCCCGGTTCCCATCCTATACCGGCGTTTCCAATCCTCACGGCGTAAATGATATGAAGGCACAACAGCATCAGGTGCCGTTCTGCCCTGGATGGAATACTCAGGAAGTCAAACAATTTTTCTGCTCCCGGCAGCTGACCATCCCTGAAAAGCTTCTCCCATTCTTCTTTAGCAATATATTCAGGATCGAAATATTCCGGACGGCTGCTGTCTACCATTTTTTCTGCACCCAGGATGCGCTGATCAAGACTGATCCCTATCATGCCGCGGGAGCTCATGATCTCTATAATTTCTTCATCAAATAAATTGATGGTCCAGGGATTGCCATACAAACCGCTGTTAATGCTGTCGTTTGTTTTCCCGATTTTCCGGTTTTCAGACTCCACTATACGTACAAATGCACCATCCTGCTGACCGGTGGTAGACCTGAATTGTTTTTTAGAAAGATAGTTATTCAGTGATGTAAACGTGAAGCCGGTATGCGATGTGATAATGGGCAGCCTGTTTACCGCAGGGGCTTCATTGATCAGCGATTCGCGGTAACGGTAGAAATGAAAACGTGTATACACGCTCATATGCTTCAGGTCAATAAGCACCGGCCGCTTTTCATGCAGCAATGCCTGCCTTACTACTTTCTTCCCCAGCTGGGTGAGGCCCAGCCCTGCTTTAGGCATAAAGTCCTCGCTGCTGAAGGCTATCTGCGCCTGTTTGTTAAGTCCCTGTGCAAATCCACCCAGTGGTTGTTCGGGGATATAACTCAGGTGACACAGGTTAATGCTGATAAAATCCAGTTCACTGTTATCCTGGATGTCTTTCAGGTTCAGCTCCGGCGTTCTGGATAACGCAGTGCCCCGGATAGGTACATCGGATAAATTGTGACCGCCTTCTATGGAAAAGACCAGGTACCGTTGCTGGTTATCATTTTTCAGGATGTCTGTTATTTGCTGACGGGTTTTGCCTTCCCAGTCTTTCCTCCCGGTATATTTTATATGATAGGGCGCCTGTTCCAGCGTGGCCTTACTATCCAGGTACATTTTAACCTGTTGCTGGAACTCCGCATAGTAGCTTGTTTTCCCGTCTTTTGTTTTGTTTACGATCTCTTTGTTCAGAGGTAGTATATGGGAGAAGTCGATGCCAAGAACATGCAATATCCTGCGGGCGAAGGCATGTTCCAGGCTGATGATGGAAGCTACTCCCAGATAGAGCTGGCTATCTTTCACCTGATCGGGCGACGACTGGCTGTTAAACGGTCCACCGAAAAGATCATTCAGCAAACTGGCCAGACCGGTTGTTTTAACCTGTTGTGTTATCGGGGTACCATTGCTGAGATAGTGTTTGAACAGCAAATGGAAATGGAAGTCGAATATTTTGTTTGTCATGGGGTCACATTATTTAGCGGCATTTTCTAAAATAGACTGAACAGTATTAAACCGTTGAAGCAAATCGGGATAGTTAGCAGGGGCAGTGCTTTCATAGGCAGTTCCCGCTTTCCCGAAAGTGGCGCTTTCCAGCATCCGTGCACTGTCTGACAGCGGTGCTGCAACAGCCAGCGATTCCTGGTTGCCTCTCCTGGTACCAAAGATGGCGTTGTGGAGTTTATTCCAGTATGTTTTTACTATTTCAGCATAGCCTTGTAATGAATTGAGGAAAGCGCTTTCATTCCAGCCGTTGTATTGATTATTCAGCTTATTGGCTGCTTTGGGAGGCGTGTTTAACAATTTTTCTGCGTTGAGAATACCGCTGCCAAAACCTTTCGTTGGCAGTTGATCACTTTTCCTTGCCGAATCCCTCAATGCCTGCCGGAAGGCTTCCACCCTTTTCCATCCTGCATATTCGGGGGCCCTGAGCTGGTCCTGGTATTTTGCCAGCCAGTATGCCGCCGCTGCTGCCACATGAGGGGTGGCATAGCTGGTGCCATCGCCATAGGCAAATCCTTCTTTGTGATCGCCTTCGGCCTGCCAGATGGGAACCAGTACATCTTCTCCCGGTGCGGTAATATCCACGGTATCTCCCCTGGAAGATCCTGTCCACTCCCTGTCCAGCGGATTGGAAGCAGCTACTGCAATGGTGCCGGGAAATACCGCGGGCGCCACCACTGCCTGTACGCTGTTACCTGCTGCACAACACCATATCACCCCGCTTTCGTAAGCCTTTTTAGCCAGGCGGGCGGTGGTAAGTGTAGGAGGAATACCCATGCTCATTGTAATGATATCAAAACCTTGTGCAATGGCGGCATCCAGTGCTGCAGCAAGTTGTTGCTGCCTGTTGATGATCACAACGGTTTCGGCTATACGGAAAGGAACCAGTTTGTAATTATCCGGCGTCAGTAATCCGCAGTTGCCGTTACCTGCTGCCGGTGAGTAGTCGTGACCAATTAACAGGCTGCCGGTGCGTGTGCCGTGGCCGGGTTGTTTTCCCAGGGCCACGGTGCGCAGGTCAAGTGCGTCGCTGGTGTCGTTGAGGAAGTTGTAATCATTGTCGGTATCAAATGCACCCACTACTTTGGAATGATCGGTATAACCGGTATCAAACTGTACCACACGGATCCCTTTTTCATGGGGCGATGAGGGCGTAGCCGGTGTTAGCAGTATTTTATCAAACCCGGTGGCGTACCAGTTCCAACGCCGGTATTCTTCTGTTTTTCTACCGGAAACGAATTTACTGATGGCGGTAACCGTATAATTTTTCAGGAACAAGTCTTCGTTAGGGGTACCATATCCGTCGTCAAACAGGAAGGCCGATTCTGTTGGCCCGCCGCCTTTCCTGATCACATTGGCGGTATCTGCATTGAGGTATAATGGCAGATCTGCTTCTGCATAAAAGATGCCCGGTACCTGTGTAAGTTTCGTTGCTTCCTCATGCGGGTTGCCATTGAAGTTGGTGCTGAAAGTAAACAGTTCTTCTTTGCCTGTAACAGCAGTGGCTGGTGTGAGCAACGACAATTTTACCGCCGGTGGATATTTTACAGATAATACCGCTTCTATCTGCGATACCGTTTCAGGTTTATTCAGCGCAGATATAATGAATGTTGTGGGGCTGCTGATATTGGCAGGTGATGGAGCATCCATAGTATTTTCTTTGGGAGATGAAGTAATATCGGGAACATTGGAAGAAGCTTTGCTGTTGTTTATGGTGGCAGTGGTAACTACATTGTCAACACCGCTCCGGATGCTGTCCTGGTCCGGTAAGGCCTGTTTCAGTTGTGGGGCGATGTTGTCGGTATCTTTGAGCAGTGCGCGCCGGCCTTTTTCCATCTCGGGACTTAAAGTGGCTTCTCGCACGGCGCTTACAATTACGCTTACTTTAATGCCCTCATTGCCGATCCAGTCTATTTCGTCGTCGGGAGTTTCCGGCGTAGCCAGTTGCCCGCTGCGGGTAAGCACCCTGTTCTGATCATCTGTGCGGGAAAGGCCGCTGTGATGCAATGCAATGATTTCACAGGTGCCCAGCCCAAACACCGGGGAACCGCTGCTGCCGGGCAGTGTATCCGATTCGTATACAAGCCGGGTGCCTGTTTCTGAAAAGAACCGTATATCTTTCAACACTACTTTCTTGGGTAATCCGTTGGGGTGCTGCACAATTACACACGATTCTCCCTTGATGATCTTGCCGATATTCCCATCAAGCCGTATCGGTGGAAATTGCGACAGCAGCTCGCCGAAAGTGCCGGTAATGCTTACTCCTATCAGTGTAAAGTCGAGCCCGCTGTTAAGAGTGGTTTTACTTACTTCCAGGCTGGAGGTCATAAAGAATTTGCGGGCGTCCAGTTTAAAGGAAGCGCTTCTTTTTAATGCTTTGGTAGTAGCGTCTACTTCATAGTTAAACTCCGCAGTCATATCTGCTGCGTCTGCGGCCGATTCGATCACATGGTGATTGGTCAGCAGGATATCTTCTGTTACGAGGAAGCCGGTGCCGATAGGAGAGCCGCCTTTCAGGATGCGGCATACTGCCTTCGACATTTCGGATAAACGGTCCAGCACGTATTTGTCCTGGAAGTCGGTAGTGCCGGTGATCCGCTCCAGCGCGGTTGCCACTAGGGGCGTGTTTTCGCGGGCCACCCGGTATTGCACGCGGGTAGGGTTGTCTTCCAGTTGTACCAAAGGCTGATTGGCCTGCCGTAGCGCATATAGTTTTCTTTCGGCGGCTTCAAACTGGGGCTGGCGGTCGCCAAAGCGATTGGCTACTTCCTGGATAACTTTCCAATGAGGTATCATTTTTATGAGGGGTTTTTTGGGGGGCTGGTATGCTCGATTTTCCTTAATGAATTTAATCAAAAAAGAAGGAATAAGAGATTAACTTTTTATAGTGAGATGAATAACGCGGAAATTCCCGGATGGCAAAACGAAGCCAAGAAGAATATTTCCTTGGTCAAGTTTTTCATTGATAAAGAATGTTGT
>JBCNPS010000508.1:0-5524 GCA_039593235.1 Chitinophaga sp.
GGAGCCCGCCAGTGTAATATTGATAAAGTTGATCCCGGCCATCACTAATATAAAAACGGCGATGCCCATAAAGATCCATGCAAATGCGGGGTTGCTGCCATTTATCACGCCGCCTTCCCGGCTGCCTTCGGGCGAGTACAGCGGGTGCAGGTGAATATCGGTGACGGGTTGCAGGCCAAAGGTGAGCGCGCCGGTATTATTCCCTTTGGCTTGCGCTGCCTGTACCCGGTTCAGTTGCCGGGTTACGGTGTTTATATCCGCATCCGGCCGGGTTACTACAAATGTGCTGAGATACGCATTGTTCCAGTCGGTATCGTTAAACGACAACTGCAGGAAACGGAAAGGAAGTAACACATCAAACTGTATGGAAGAGTGCCAGGGCGGGTCTTTTACTACTGCGCTTACCACCAGGGGCTTTCCCAGCTGCCGGGCAGAGGGGTCCGCATCCATCCGGAGCAGTTCGCCCACCACATTGGTGCGGTTAAAATATTTAAGGGCAGTACTTTCTGTAATAACGGCCGATCCCATGTCATTCAGCGCCGTAGCGGTGTCGCCTTTTACCAGCGGGAATGAAAACACCCGGAAGAAGCCGGGATCCACAAACAGGAGTTGTTGCCTCAGCACCTTGTTGCCGGCAATGATATCTCCATAAATATCCCCGCCCATCACCCTGCTGTAGGCCGTTATTTCCGGTACCTGGGCCTGGAAGGCGGGTCCGTGGGGTTGCCCCGTATTGCCCGTTAGCAGCGTGCTGCCGCCCGGCTGGGTAACGGTGGTGGTAATACGGTACAGGTGTGAATGCTGTTGATGAAACCTGTCGAAACTGTTCTCATCCTGCCAGTATAAAAACGCCAGCAGCACACAGCAGATACCAATGGCCAGGCCAATAATATTGATCCCTGCGTACAGTTTATTTTTCCTGTGATGACGCAGCGCTATTTTAAAATAGTTAACGAGCATACAGGAAGATACCACATTTTACCATGCCTGGCGCTCCAAACGGGAGATGGTATCCAGCATAAACGCCGCCCTTTCCTGCACTGTTGTTTGCGGTAGCTGAACCAGCCTGTATTCCAGCCTGCTGTACACCTTTACCATGCTTTCATAAGTAAGCACCGCTTCTTCAAAAGATTGTTTACGCTCTTTATCCTGTTCATAAATGGACAGCCATGGCGGTGTAATAAACACCGTTTCATTAAACCGGTAGGCGGCCGCCGCCCGGTACATCTCCTCCGGTACAGGCAACCCGCAAAGCTCCAGGTACCCGATGGTATCGGCAATGCCCCTGTCAAAGAACACCGGGCCGCTTTCCCCGTTTTCCCTGTTATAATCACGGATCGACTGCTCAAACATCAACCCCGCAAATGCCTCCCGGTCCGCCCATGGCAGCGCCTGCCCGCCTTCAGCTACCTGTTGCCTTATAATGTCCCGTCCCGTTTCCTGTACCGTAACATATCCCTGTTCCCGGAGCGCCGTTATAACAGCCGTCTTGCCCATACCTGGCCCACCAGTAACAATAAAAAACCGGTCCCTGGTAATTTTATTCATCTTCATAAAATCAATTAAAAATTAAAAACTCCGCCCTCCGCTTCACCCAAAAAACAAAATCAGTGTAATCAGCATAATCATTATAATCCCGAGTCAGACAAAATCCGCTGCATTAAAAAAGAGGAGAATAAAACAACCGTTATGGAGTATCTTTGGGGTATCTATGCCGCAGGGAGTCAGGGAATTTCTATACCGTTCAGTTGAGTACCACTGGAACAACATGGTCAATGTTGGTGTACATCCCGCTATGCCTTATATAGAATCCAGGCGCACAAAGTTATTAAATTTACTTGCATTACCCTGTATCCCCTGCATGTTTTTTTATTGCGTTGTAAATTTAATACAGGGCCGCTACCTCCTGGCGGGGCTGAACGCCACCACTACCTTTATTTGTATACTGGTATTGATTTTCCATAAATACCGGAAATACCTCAGCGCCAGGCTGGTGCTTATTTGCACCAGTATCCTGATCTATACGTTCACTGGTGTTTATTTCCACAACGGCGCAGAATATTTTTTACTGAACATTCTTTTCATCGTTATCCTGATCTACGATAATAAGTGGATAGTAGGTACGCTGAGCCTGCTGGTGATCACGGCATTTATGCTGATTATCTTCATGCCGCAATCATGGTACCTGGCGCCACCCGTACCGGTAGAAAGGATCTGGGGCAACGTGGCGGTATCTTTACTGTTCATTGTAGTGGCGCTCAGTTTTTTTAAGCATGTTCAGTCCGATTACCAGCGGGAAATTGAACAGCGGCAACAGGCGCTGGTGTCCATGAACAAGGATAAAGAAAAACTTTTTTCTATTGTGGCGCACGATATCCGCAGCCCGCTGGCTACACTGGAAAGCCTGCTGGATATGTTCCGGAGAGGACAGTATCCCCGGAACGACATGGAAGAAGCGGCGGATATGCTGCACAAAAAAGTATCGCAGCTGGGCGTTACGCTCGATAATGTACTGCGTTGGAGCACCCGCAGCATGAAAGGGATTCAAACCCGGCCACGGGATTTTTTACTGGCCCCGGTAGTAACGGAAGTACTGCATTTTTTTGAATTGATCATACAGCAAAAACAGATCAGGGTAGAGCTACAGATACCGGTGTCTGCAGCTTTGTATGCTGACCGCGACCAGGTGTCGGTGATCCTCCGCAACCTCTTCAGCAATGCGCTGAAATTCAGTTACCCCGGTGGTAACATCGAACTGGTGGCAGACGTAACAGAGGAAGTAGTGATCACTGTTACCGACCATGGTATGGGCATGTCCGCGCAGCAACTCAGTACACTGTTCACCTCCCATCAGCACCCGGGTTATGGTACCGACGGGGAACGCGGTACTGGTCTTGGCCTGCTGCTTTGCCGGGAGTTTGCAGAACAGAATGGGGGCGTAATTGAAGTGAAAAGCCTGCCAGAGAGCGGTACCAGCTTTACGTTACATTTTATAAAGGGCGAGTTCTCTCCCGAAGATGATGCCGCTTTTAACTGACCCTGCCTGAGCTGGTTTTTGTTTTATATTTGCCTTCTAAAAAAGGCGCTATGCATATCCTGGTGATTGAAGATGAGCAAAGGGTAGCGGAGATGATCAGAAAAGGACTGGAAGAACAAGGCTTCCGGATCACGCTGGCCTATGATGGTGAGATGGGAAAGAAGCTGGCCCTGAACAGCGCTTTCGATCTCATCATCATGGATATCATCCTGCCAAAGATCAATGGGCTGGACCTGTGCAAACAGATCAGGAGCGTACTGCCCCATTGCCCCATTATTATGCTCACCGCACTGGGCACTACAGACGATAAAGTGGAAGGCTTCGATGCCGGCGCCAACGATTACCTCGTTAAACCTTTCGATTTCAGGGAACTGCATGCACGTATCCGTGCATTGATAAAACGCCACCAGGCCGGCACTAATACCTTCAGCCAGGGATTTGTACTGCGCTTCGCAGACCTGGAAATGAACCTGCAAACAAAAATGGTGAAACGGGAAAACACAGTCATTAACCTTACCCCCAAAGAGTTTCGGCTGCTGGAATATATGATGAGGAACCCCGAACGCGTATTGTCCCGCACAGAGATCGCAGAAAATGTATGGGACACCTTCGACTCCGGTACCAATTTTATTGATGTATATATTAATTATCTTAGGAAGAAGATAGACAGGGACTTCCCCGCCAAACTCATTCATACCCGCTCAGGCATGGGCTTTATATTTAAAGCAGAGTGAAAATAAGGATCCGGCTCATATTATTGTTCATGGCGCTCTTCGGCATATTGCTGCTGGCATTTGCCGTGTTCGTTTATGTTTTTTCCGCCGGTAACCGGGAAGATGAATATTATGATCATCTCAAAAGGGAAGCAATCACCAAAGCCAATATGCTCCTGGATGCCAGGGTGCCCGCGGCTGTTTTACAACTGATCTATAAAAATGCCAACAACGACCTGTTTGAAGAAGAAGTAGCCATTTATGATACCGCTTTCCACCTGCAATATCATGATGCAGTAGAAATAGATAAAGTAAAGGAAACACCGGAGATGATCAACCGGATTATCCATCAACGGGAAATCAGGTTTAACCAGGACGCATTACAGGTGGTAGGTTTCCTCTATGAACACGATGGGCGCCGTTATGTGATCACCGCCGCTGCTACTGATAAGTACGGGCTGCAACGCCTGCAGGGATTGAAATACAGCCTTATCTTTTCTTACATCGGCATCATCGGGCTAACGGTGATAGCCGGGTATTTTTTTGTAGGCAGGGCCCTGCAACCGGTAGAAAAAATGGTAAATAAGGTGGAAGAGATCACCGCTACCAGTCTCAATTTACGCGTACCGGTACAAAATGAAAAAGATGAAATAGGAGAGCTGGCCACTACTTTTAATAAAATGCTGGACCGGCTGGAAAACTCCTTCGATGCACAGAAATATTTTGTCAGCAATATTTCCCATGAACTGCGCACGCCCCTGTCTACCATTGTAGGGGAATTACAGATTGCACTGATCAAAGACCGGTCCGCACCGGAATACAGAGAAGTGATACAGCTGGCCCTTGCCGATGCACAAAAGTTAGCACGACTTTCCAATGGCCTGCTGGACCTGGCCAAAGCCAGCTACGATCAAACGGAAATAGGCCGTAAGCAATTACGTATCGATGAACTGTTGCTGGACGCCCGTAATGCAGTAATTAAATCGAACGAAGGATACCGGGTAGATATACAGTTTGAACAGGAAATAGAAAACGATGATCTTATTTCGGTGAACGGCAATGAATACCTGCTGAAAGTGGCGTTTATGAACCTGATGGAAAACGCCTGTAAGTTTTCTGCCGATCATCAATGCACCGTTACCATCCACTACCAGGAACGTGTGCTCGTGTTACGGTTCACCGACAAAGGCATTGGTATACCCGTTACAGATCTCCCAAATATCTTTACTGCTTTTTACCGCGGCAACAACCAGGGCTATGCCACCGGAAACGGTATTGGTCTTTCTTTAACCCAAAAGATCCTGGCCATGCACCAGGGCGTCATCAGCGTTACTTCCACACCCGGCGCAGGCAGCGCCTTTACGGTGGAATTGCCCCACCTGTAGCTTTCTAATAAATTTCTAATAAAATTCTGTTCCCTTTCTAACAGCCCTTTCTGTAACACCCGCTTACCTTTGCTGCGCATTAAAACAAGAATAACTATGGACGCTGGTCCGGAACGTTACTTTATTTCTTCATCTCCTGCCTGATGTCACAGCACTGCTGCTTTATCAGCAGGTAAAAATAATGCTGTGTTGTACTTAACAAAAACATTGCTCGCTGCAGGCATCCTCGTAACCGCTGCCTGTAATTCCGCCAACCGGGAACCCGCCGCCGCTCCGGCCACCAACGGCGATACCATTACCCTGCCACCCGCATTGGCCGGTAAAATAAAAACCGCCATCGTGGAAACTACCCCTTACCGGCAACAGGTAAGTACCGCCGGCACGGTAAA
>JBCNPS010000509.1:0-5513 GCA_039593235.1 Chitinophaga sp.
CTTTTAAAGGATATTGTTTTTCCCAATAGTTTCTGGCATCAAGATAGTCCATCGCCCAGTTGTTCCAGACGTTCCCTTTTTTCACATCAAAATACTTGTTCACTTCATTATCTACATCAAACACCTGAGCATCAGATCTGAAAATATCAGGCGCCTTATTATCCGGGCTTATCCCTCCATGACCGGCATTTTATAATCACCCAATTATATTTACATACATGATTTCAATTAAAGACAGGGCGACCAGTTTCCTGATGTCGCGCATAAGAAAAACTGCGCGTGTAACAAGTCTCACGCGTATAGGAAATTTTTTACTGGAAATACATCTTCAACTCCCACAGGCATTACCTGAGCGTAGCACCCAGCATCTCAAATGCGAGGTGGGCCAATACACCTACCGCGATTATACGGTGGCAAGCTGGGATACTATTAAACAAACTGCTGTGCTTATAGTAGATTGCGGACACGAGGGTGTTGGCAGCTCCTGGGCGTTGGGCCTGCAACCTGGTGATGAGGTATATTATGCCGGGCCCGGAGGCGGCCTCCATCAGCCGTCTGCCGCACAATACCTGGTTTGCATAGGAGATGCAAGCGCCACCGGGCATTTCCATTCTTTGTACCTGCGTAAAGCAGCCGGACAGCAATTTCATTGTTTCCTCCAGCTGGAAGACCCTGCTACCCGGCAGTTACTGCAAATGCCGGTTCAACCGCTTTCCAATAACGGTCATTATTTCACCGATTTGCATGAATGGTTATACCATTATGATTTCCCGGTGGCAAATACAACTTACTATGTAGCAGGTAATCAGCAGATGGTGGTACAGGTGCGTAAATCGTTACGTCAGCAAGGCAAACAGGTAAAGGCACAGGGGTTCTGGGGCTAAGCGTTGCTGCATCAGACCAGGTGTTCTTTCATTGCCTTTACAATAGCATTGGAGCGGGAATTTACATCGAGCTTGCGATAAATATTCATGATATGGGAACGGACTGTTCCCACACTGATATGACACCCGTCCGCTATCTGTTTATAGGTGTCGCCATTTACCAGGCAACGTAAAATTTCCTTCTCCCTTGGCGATAATCCATAGGGATCCTGATAAATCTGTTTCTCTTTCCGGAAAAAGGCCAATACTTTGTTAACCGCTACCAGGTTCGATTGCAAAGCAGTTTCGTATACCTGGGCAATAAATTCCGACAGGGAAACCGGCGGTACATGATCTACTTTAAATGTATCGGTGGCTGCCGGCACCGGCCTTAATCCCTGTTCCGTTTCATTCAGGGTAAGCAATAGCACATTTATATCAGGGTAAGCTGCTTTTACTATGCTGGCGGCTTCTATCGCGGTCAGTCCGGGTATCTCTATATCCATAAAAACCAGGTTGCAGATATCTTTTGCTAATTGTTGTAACGTTTCTGATGATTCGCTGTGCAATCCTGAAACCTCTAAAACACGCGCTCCTCCTAAACTACCAGGATTAATAGGCCGCACTTTTTTCATAATATTTCTTTTGGGTTATGTATATTCATATGAAATTTCCCATTAATAACTGCTAGTTCCCGGAGGCTGGTATGGTTGATAAATTATAATGGAAAAGAATCACACGGTTCCCATACCCGTAACAAATTTGAAACAATTACATGCAGTAGTCAATCGGATACATATATGGTTTTTCAATAAATATTAATATACAATTCATTTTATATTACCAATAAAACGAAAATGTAACGTGGTTGCTGGCAGTCTTTTAATGGATTAACGGGAATATAATCGGTTACTAATCAACTATTTAAAAGTTGGCGCTTCTCCTATTTAAAACAAATTATACTTTCGCATATATATTATAATTGTACTTTTGCGGCAGGTCTCCGCTCAGTTCCCTTTGCCCCGGTGAGGTCGTCTCCAAGTGTTAACCGGTACTTTTCTGCTATTGCTTCCAGGGTTTTCACCACTTCGGGGAACTGTTTCTGCACATCCAGTGTTTCTCCCGGGTCACGCCGCATATCATATAAAGCCATAGGCACCTCTACTTCCGGTTGTGCTCCCGGAAAACCGTCGTACCCCGGCAGATTTAATTTATATGTTCTGGCTTTATGCGGAAGCACCAGTTTCCATGGCCCCTTCCGGATAGCTTCCAGGCTATTCACCTGGTAATATACGGCCAGCTCATCCCTGGGGTTTGCTTCCGGTTCATTAAATAATAACGACTTCAAATCCACACCGTCAATTTTCCGGACAGGCAAAGCCGCCCCGCATAAATTCGCAACAGTAGGCAACAAGTCTATTGTGGAAGCCATTTTATTGCAAACACTACCGGCAGGAATCTTTCCCGGCCAGCGCATTATACACGGCACCCGCCCCCCCCCTTCCCAGGAGGTGCCCTTGCCTTCACGTAAACCACCGGTATTGCCTGCATGGTTACCATACGACAACCACGGACCATTATCACTGGTAAAGATCACCAGGGTATTGTCCGATAACCCGTTTTCTTCCAACGTTTTTAATACCTGGCCAACAGACCAGTCTATTTCTTCCACCACATCTCCAAAAAGCCCATCCTTACTTTTTCCTTTATGCTTATCGGAAACGGCAATAGGCACATGTGGCATACTATGCGCCAGGTAAAGAAAAAATGGCTGCTGCCTGTTGCTTTTTATAAAACGGCAGGCCCTTTCTGTGTAGAGTGTGGTAAGCTGCGACTGATCTTCCAGCGTTTTAATATACCTCAGTGGCTTATTCCCTTCAATCAGTGGCAAAGGCGGATATTTTCTCCGGGGATGCGTAGATGTATCTGCATATGGCTTCCCATCATAGTGCACGGGCCACATATCATTGGAATAAGGCAGGCCCAGGTACTCGTCAAAACCATGCTGTAAAGGCAGCCAGGGTTCCTTGCTTCCCAAATGCCACTTACCCACCATGCCGGTGTGATAACCCTGCGCTTTCAAAACAGTTGCAATGGTTTGTTCCGCCGTATCCAACGCAATAGGCGATCCTGGCGACAAAGCGCCATGAATACCTACCCTGTTCGGGTAACAGCCGGTCAGTAATCCTGCTCTTGAGGCAGAACAAACTGCCTGGGCGGCGTAAAAATAAGTGAAACGCATGCCCTGTGCGGCCATACGGTTAATATTTGGGGTGTGCCAGGGAGTACCGGCAAAACATTCGAGGTCACCATACCCCATATCATCCATGAAGATAATTACGATATTCGGCTTTTTTGCAACCGGCAAAGGTGCTGTAAAACTGAAAGATACAGCTGCCAATATGAATGTACTCAGGCAAAAAAAGGCGTTTTTCATTCAGGATGTTTAACAATAAAAAATGGTGAGTATAAAAATATACATCTTCCGGATATTTCCCAGAAAAATTTACGCGGATTTTGTCTGACTCAGGATTAAACTGAGTCAGACAAAATCCGCGAAGGCGATTAGATTATTGAAGCACCAGCTCTATTACCGGTATTTCCACGTCGGGCTTGCGCACCGGAAGTTCCAAAGCCAGGTCTCCTTTGTCGGTGCCTCTCATTTTTATTTCGGAACCGTCATTCAATAATTGTGCATACTTAACCTTGCCTTTCATTCCGGGTAATTCAAAACGCTGCAGCGGGTAATCGAGCAAATGCACATATAACCGTTTGGTGGTTGGATTATAGGTCAACAAACTGTTATCCGGGCGTTTGAATTGGGCCGGCGCTTCGGTGCAGCCATAAATGGAACGGCCATTCACCTGCATCCATTCGCCCATTCCTTTCAGTCTTTCCTGTGCACGCGCATCAAAAGTACCACGGGAAGTAGGTCCCACATTCAGCAACAGGTTACCGCCTTTGCTCACGGATTCAATCAGCAGCACCAGCAGCTGCTTGTTATCTTTCCAGGAAGTTTCATCCCGGTAGTATCCCCATGAACCGGAGAAAGTCTGACAGGTTTCCCAATGGATACGTTTACCATTACGGGTGGGCCATTCAGATACCTTATACTGTTCAGGAGTGGCAAAATCGCCGCCGTCTTCATACTCTCCCAGGTCGAGACGATCGTTGATAATAATGCCGGGCTGCAGTTTACGGATCATCTTAATAAGATCCAGGGAGTTCCAGTCGTTATGGTCCTTGCCATGTTCACCGGGAAAAGAAAAGTCGGTCCAGAGGATATCTATCTTTCCGTAATTGGTCATCAGCTCCTTTACCTGGTTTTTCAGGTAAGCGCGGTATTTTTCCATATCCCGTCCTTTGTTCAGCTTTTCATAATCCTTCGGATCAGCCGGACGCTGCGGGTGTACACGGTCAATTGTGTAATCAGGATGGTGCCAGTCGATCAGTGAATAATAAAACCCTATTTTCAGTCCTTCCGCACGGAACGCATCCACCCATTCCCTGATCAGGTCTTTTTTTGCTGCGGTATTTGTTGCTTTATAATCCGTGTATTTCGAATCAAACAAACAAAATCCCTCATGGTGCTTGGTAGTGATCACGGCGTATTTCATACCCGCTGCTTTTGCCTGCCGGGCCCATTCGCGCGGATTATACAGATCGGGATTGAACAGATCGAAATATTGCCGATAGGCGCTGTCGGTAATATGTTCATTGCTTTTTACCCACTCATGGCGGGCAGGCATAGAATAAAGTCCCCAGTGAATAAACATACCAAAGCGGTCGTTTACCCACCATGCCAGTCTTTGTTCTTTCTGAGCATCCGTTTCATTAAAGATTTTCTTTTCCTGCGCATTTGCTGCCAGCATTACAAGAAAAGTGAAGATGCAAAGTGATAGTTGCTTCATAAATAATAAATTATACAGATTTGGTTTGATACAAGTTTATTCTGCAACCAGCCACGTATAGCCGTTTGCGGGGATGGTTACTTTTACATGTGCATTGTAGCTACGGTCAAGTATATACGTTTTCAGTACACCTTCTTTTTCGCGGATACGCACACTTTTTGTAAGACCGCTGTAATACAGTGGCAAAGCCACTTCCCGGGTAATTGCCTGTTGGGTTGGATTGTACAACATGGCCAGTGCTTTTTGCGGCAGCCGGGCGCTTACATGCATAATACCATCCCAGTCGCGGCCATCGGCCCTGCGCAGATGAATAATATCGGTGTTGAGAATATTGCGGTACTTTTTATACCAGTCAATCATATTTTTCACAACGGCTTTGGTACTATCGGTGTCGTATAAACGCGGACCACGGTAGCAGGCCTGAACACCGGCGCCATAATACTGTGCCATCAGCTGGTTATAAGCATCCAGGTGATCTTTCAGGGGTTCAATGGTAGCGGCTGCGCCACCGCCCTGGTATTCGCTGAGTGGTACAAAGCCCCAGCTCATGGAAGGGGTTTTCTCCCAGGTGCCGTCAAAAATATTCTGCCGGTTCAAGATCAGTTGTTCTGCCCGTGGCAGGGAAAAATTTACTTCGCGGTAGCCCAGCGCTATTTTATTGGTGCCATCCAGGAAATACCAATCGGGGGCATTTACGTATACACCTCTTTCATTAAGCCAGTGGTATAATCCTTTCTGC
>JBCNPS010000051.1:0-20272 GCA_039593235.1 Chitinophaga sp.
CCAACTCCGCGGCCACGCTGCGATAGGCGGCGGCGACCGCGGCGTCCGCCAGCGCCGTCATCGCGCCCACCACTTCCTCGAGCGGCGCCAGGCCGGCCATAAAAACAGCAGGCAGCGATGAAGAGCTGCTGGCCTGCAGTGAGGTGATCCTGTTTCTCCGTCCTTTCCTGGAACGGGAGCAGCTGTTGTCACAATTAAAGGAGATGCAGTCTGAGAAATACGGGATCGTATATATCACGGCAGAAGAAGATCCGTCTAAAGTGGTTGCCTTTGCGGGCTTCCGGCATATGAACAAGCTGCACTCCGGGAAAACAATTTATATCGACGACCTGGCCTGCTTACCCGCCTACCAGGGACGCGGCTATGCGGCGCTGTTACTGGATCATATAAAGGCGCTGGCACAAAAAGAAGGGTTACGTTCCGTACAGCTGGATTCAGGACATACGCTGCATCCTGCACACCGGTTATACCACCGGCAGGGATACCATATTTCCGCCCACCACTTCTCACAGCCTTTACAATAGCAGCCGGCTACGATGATACGTGACCGTATTCACCGGCTGGTTTTGTAACAACCAACAGCAACGATGATACCCGTGTACGGGCACACGGCGTATCACCGTTACTGTTTTTTGGCCTGTACATTCAGCGTTACGGTGAGCTTATCATCAATAGCGTTATCCGGTCCTACCTGGAAATCCTTCCGGTTAATGGTGAACTTACCGGTGAGCTGCAAAGCCCCGGAAGATACTACTGCCGTAAACGGAAAGGCAATAGTGCGTGTAATTCCCTTGATGGTAAGCGCTGCTGTGAGCTGGTAAGTAGAGGGCTTATCGGTAGCCGCAACGCTGGTAGCAACGATCCGCATCACGGGAAACTTTGCTGCATTAAAATACTTTTCCTCCAGCAGGTCGCGGTCGCGCTTACCAATACCTGTACTGATCGTATTCACATCTACGGTGGCATCTATGGCCGCTGATTTCAGGTTGGCCGGATCAAAACGGATACTCCCCTTCAGCCCTTTGAAATAGCCATTAACCGTAGAGGTAAATATGAGGTGATTAACGATAGTGAACTGTACTTTGGAACCCTGATCAGCGGGCGTATATTGTTGCGCCTGTGCAGCGATACTGCAAATTGCCAGGAGGCATAGCAGCCATACACGGTTTGCATTTGCGGACGTTTTCATAATTACGAAGTTGATCAATTCCCCGCTTATTGCCAAATCATAAAAAACAGCAGGCAGCCCTTGCAATGCCGCCCGCTGTATATCTATCATTATGAAAAAAAACTACTTTTTGCCGGTTTCTTCTTTATAGGCACTAACATATTCATGCATTATTTCGGTAAGGTTTTCCCCGATCAGCGTATAGGCATCGGTGGGTAAATTGGCAAGCGATACCCGTACCGACCATTCCGGGCCGCCAAAGCCGCCGCCATTCAGTAGTACGATGGCCGTTTTTTCCGCCAGCCGGAAAAGGATGTCGGTAGGCTGCATTTTTTTCTGCAACCACTGCAGGAAATCATCTCCATAAATTTTCGATGCCCAGGAAGCAATATCTATTTCGGAATAATACCCTGTGTTCAGCGGATCTTCCATTTGCTGCTGTTCCAGTTGATCCCATAATAATTTCAGCCGTTTATGTACCAGTGCCTGTGCTACCTGCTTGTATTTATTTTCTTTGTCCATCAGCGCGAAAAGGCTGAACAACGTCATTTGTGTTTGCTGCGGCAACGATAATCCTGCTGTATGATTCAGCGCCACCTGCCGGCTATCGGCCACCATGCGGTCAATGAACTTCATTTTTTGCGGGTACAGGGTAGTAGTGCTGTAGCGCTTCGCCAGGTCTTTTTTGTCGGTTGCAGGTAATGCGGCAATCTGTTTGTCGAAAATATTGTGTTCATGAATGGCAATTACCCCCAAACGCCAGCCGGTGCAACCAAAGTATTTGGAGAAGGAATACACGCAGATGGTATTGTAAGGGATCTTTGACAACAGCGACCGGAAGCCATTTACAAAGGTGCCGTATACATCGTCCGTTACAATCATCAGGTGCGGGTTATCCTTCTTTACAATCTTTGCCAGCTTATCCAATGCCGACGGAGCCAGTGCCCGCGATGGCGGGTTGCTGGGGTTTACGCAAAACAATACCCTGATGCCGGGGTCCTTTAATTTTTCCAGTTCTTCATCGGGATATTGCCAGGTATGCCGGCCTTCCGTGGTTTCACCGGTAGCTTTGATATATACCACTTCAAACTGGTACCGGTCCAGTTCCGGGATCTCCAGGTAAGGCGTAAAAACAGGCACCATCAGGGCTATTTTTGCGCCCTGGTTCAGCAGCTTGTTCTGCATCAGTGAGTCGAAAATATAGCACATGGCCGCTGTGCCGCCTTCCACGGCAAAGAGGTCGAACTTACCTGTTGACGGGTCCCCTCCGCACATTTCCTGTACAATGTAATCGTGCACAATTGGCTCCATATGCGCCAGCATACGGCCGGGTACAGGGTATTCATTACCGATCACGCTTTCCGCCAGTTCAAATACAAATGCGTCATCGTTGAATTGATGCACCTCCTGTCCGTATAAATAGGCTTGTTGCAATAAAGTTGCGCCGGGAGCGTCTTTATGCAGCGCCAGGAAACTCTTGAAGCGATCGGCGATACCACTTTTTTCCGGCACGCCGGTGAAGCCGTATGCCTCCTGCATATTGCGGTGGCATTCTGTTATGCCAAACTGCCCCAGCAGGAAAAAGGCTTCCCGCGGGGTGGAGGCCGTCCAGTTGGGATTACCCCGCCCTGCATTCAGCATTACTTCTATACTTTTCTGCGCGGTATTTTGCGCCAGCGATATCAATGTATCCTTCAGTTCAAAAGGACTTAGTTTTTGTAATGCGCGTTGCTCGGCAGCGGTAGTTTTGATATAAGACAGTGCCATAAATAATGTTTGTGGGTTCAATAGGTGAAAAAGTAGTTCTGCAACATATCCCTGTTGGTAGTTTTGGTAAGCCCCAGCATAAGGAGTATCCTTGCTTTCTGGGGGTTGAGATCATCGCTCACAATAGTGCCTAATGTTTTATCATCTACTTCATCGTATTGGGTAACGCGGCCGGAACCAACATGGCTGGAACGCACTACCAACACGCCTTTCTTTACAGCTGCCGCAATGGCGTCGTAAAACGCCTTATTGAAATTACCATTACCCACACCGGCGATGATAATACCTTTGTAACCATCTTTTACAAAATTGTTAATGGCCAATGCATCGGCATCGGCATACATATATGCAATGCCTACCCTAGGCAGAGAGTTAACGCCGGTAATATCAAAAGGGGTTTCTTTATTCGCTTTGCGCATGGCGTTCTGGTAATACACTATCCTTCCATCGTATACCTGGCCCAATGGCCCCAGGTTAGGGGAATAGAAGGCATCCACTTTGGTGGTATTTCCTTTCGATACATCACGGCCATCAAAAATGCTTTCATTAAATACCACCAATACACCACGACCGGCAGATTTAGGGCTGGCGGCTACTGTAACCGCATCAAATAAATTTTTGGGACCATCTGCACTGATAGCGGTGGAGGGACGCATGGAACCGGTGAGCACTACCGGTTTATCAGAGCGAACGGTGAGGTTCAGGAAATAGGCGGTTTCTTCCTGCGTATCTGTTCCATGTGTAATTACAATTCCTTCCGCCTCATTGTTCGCATATATTTCATTGATCCTTTTATTGAGCTTCATCCATATATCGATGGTCATGTCCTGGCTGCCCACATTGGCCACCTGTTCGCCGGTAATGGCGGCAATTTTTTCTATACCAGGCACCGCTTTCAGCAATGATGCAATGGGCACTTTACCGGCGGTATAGGCGGCCCTGTCGGCAGATGCGCCTTCTCCGGCAATAGTACCGCCGGTAGCCAGGATGATCACACGCGGTTTCTGGGCAATGGACGTGAGGCCAATGAACAGTACAACGATTAGGGTACTTAAGGTTTTCATATGTATCCGGTTAGGATAATAGAACACGGCAGGCGTGTTTATTGTTCAAACACGCGGATTTTGTCTGACTCAGGATTTTAATGATTTCGCTGATTTTATTTTTTGTGATTTTGTAAATGATTAAAAAGACTTGGGGAGATCTAAGCGAAAATATCCGCTTAGATCTCCCCAAATCCTTTCAACTCAAAAATGATCAAATCAGCGAAATCATTAAAATCCTGAGTCAGACAAAATCCGCATCGCCGAAGGCGATCACTACGCTCTTTCCGCTACCTTCTTCAGGCCTTCCAGTATCTGGCGCCAGTTATCGCGGGAATGATCGCAGGCTTGCTGGTCAGCAAAATTCTCCTGGCTCACGGTGAAACCGGTAGTGCCGTTGCCGTTGCTGCTGAGCGTATACACAATGATGGAATAGTTTTCCGGTGTATCTTCTTTACCAGAGCTTAGATAGGAGTAAGATAGCTGCTTGTCTTTTTCCATGGCCAGTACTTCTCCTTTTTCTTCATAGTGTTTTCCTTCCCATTCGCCGGACCAAATAACAGGGCTGCCTGTTTTCCAATCGCTGGTAACTTCTGTTCCGAAAAAATATTCTTTGATCAGCAACTTATCAGTGATGGCGTTCCATACTTTTGAAACAGGGGCATTGATGCTAATGGATTCCGAAAGTTTTAACTGCTTGTCCATAATACATTGTTTTTGATGTTACAATATTAAGGAACTGCGCTCCCGGCGGATTGCATTTTACGGATTAATTCTAACGGAATTGGGAGTAACGCCGAATTTCTTTTTAAACGCATTATTAAAATGCTGCGGGGTAGAATAGCCCAGCTCATAGGCTATTTCAGCGGATGTTTTCTGTGTTTCCAGCAGGTACTGGTTAGCCAGTTGCAAACGTTGGCCGGTAAGATAATCAAACACCGTGGAGTTAAAGGTTTCTTTGAACCCGCGTTTGAGTTTATATTCGTTCAATCCTACCAGTTGCGCTATTTCACTAAGCCCCGGAGGGTTACTGAGCCGGTTGTTGATCAGGTCTCTTACTGCAATAATTTTTTCCTTGTCTGTTTTATTTTTTATGAAGTTATCTTTCTTTGCAGTATAATTATATGCTTCTGCAGAAAGCACCAGCAATTCGATACTTTTCGAGAGAAGGAATAATTTTTTGAGCTGACCGGTAAAACGGCAGTTCAGGACCTGTCCTATCACCTGCTGGATGCCGGCATCGATAGGTCCCCAGTTTTCAGAGAGGAGTACGCTTTTCCCGTTCAGCACTGCTTCACAAAACCGTTGCAGGTGTTCATTGCCATTTTGGGTAAATTCCAGGAACTGTGCTTTGGAGAACTGGATACCGAAGGTTTCTATTTCTTTGGCTTTGGGTATTACTTCGATCTCAAAGCCGTTTGAATACATGATATTATGATGCCCGCCGATGAGGTCAAAGGAGCGGTTAAGTTGCTTATATGAAAATGCGTAATCGCCTTTCATGCCAAAATGCAGGCGTACCACATCGGTATCATTACCGGCGCGCATGTTGCCGGGAGTTGTATACCGGGAAACCGTGTGGGTTAACCGGATATCGTCACAAAACCAGTCTGTGATATCGGTAACACTGGAAGGAGTGATCAGCTGATATTGTTTATCGTGGTTCATAATGGACCTTAAAAATACGAATATTCGGTACCTTTCCTGCAAAAGGGCATCTTTGATTTGCACAATTAATACTGTAATAACTACAAGTATGCAAGTATTACGCCGCCTATCTTTGCCCCGTTATTATTACCATCAACCCGAAAATAAATCATATGAAGTACAGAACATTAGGAACAACAGATGTACAATTGTCAGCCATTGGACTGGGCTGCATGGGTATGAGCCATGCCTATGGCACGCCGGATGATGTGGAATCCATTGCCACCCTGGAAAAGGCCCTGGAAATAGGGATCAATTTCTGGGATACTGCGGATGTGTATGCTGCGGGTAAAAATGAGGAACTGATTGCCAAAGTATTAAAGCCAAACCGCAGCAAGATCTTTCTTGCTACCAAGTTTGGTTTCACTTCTTCCCCTGCATCCGGGGTTACACATTTTGACGGTTCGCCGGCTTATATGAAAAAGGCTGTGGAAGCCAGTTTAAAGAGATTACAAACGGATGTGATTGATCTATATTATGCGCACCGGATTGATCCGAATGTACCGGTGGAAGAAATGGTGGGTGCTATGGCCGGGCTGGTGAAGGAAGGTAAGGTCCGCTACCTGGGTCTTTCGGAGGCATCTGTGAACAGCCTGCGTAAAGCCCATGCGGTGCATCCCATCAGCGCATTGCAAAGCGAATACTCCTTACTGACAAGGGATGTGGAAAAGGAGATCCTGCCGGCATGTAAAGAACTGGGCATTAGTTTCGTGCCATTCAGCCCGCTTGCACGCGGCCTGGTGACCAACGACCTGGATATTACCAACCTGGCCGATAACGATTTCCGCAAGTCGCTGCCACGCTACCAGGGAGAACATGCAGAGAACAACCGCCTCCTGGCCGCCGGCTTTGCGGCGCTGGCAGCAGGTAAAAACTGTACGCCTGCACAACTGGCCCTGGCATGGGTACTGGCTCAGGGCGAAAATGTGATCCCCATCCCGGGCACCAAAAGAAGAAAATACCTGCTGGATAATGCCGGCGCTGTGAACGTAAATTTAAGTGCAGCGGATCTGCAAAACCTGGAAAACCTCCTGCAACAATACCCCAACACCGGCGACCGGTACAGCGAAGCAATGAACAAACTGGTGGACCGCAGCTGATAGTTGCCTTCGGCGACGCGGATTTTGTCTGACTCCGGATTATGATGATTACGCTGATTACGCTGATTTGATTTTGTAATGATTTTAAAAAGATTTGGGGAGATTTAAGCGAAAGTATCCGCTTAAATCTCCCCAAATCTTTTTAAATCCAAAGTAATCAAATCAGCGTAATCAGCGTAATCATCATAATCCTGAGTCAGACAAAATCCGCTTTACATCTTGAACACCTTACCTCCTACCATTACTTCCTGGGTGGCTTCGTCGAAAGTAGACTTCATGCCTGTGCGGTAGGCTGCATTACCCATAATGAGTGCAATGGAGTGTGAGTAGGCTGCTTCAATGGGTGCATTGGGCTGCTTACGTTCACGCACACACGTCATCCAGTTGCGTACATGCGCATTGGTGAGCGGATCGCCGCCGGTGTTTGCACTGGTGGTTGCAGCCGCTTCGTTGCTGAGCGTTTGGTTGGGCAGCAGGTTGGCATGCATCCCCATTTCCTGGGCTTCTCTTTCTGTGAGGCCGCCGGTAGAACTTATTTTGTTGGTAGACATATCGATGGTGCCACCATTGGAATAATAGATCTCCTTGGTACCTCCGGCAGAGTTGTGGAAACGGCTGCTATACATTACCTGGAAGCCGCTGGTAGGATCATTCTCCGGACCGTAGTCGAATACTGCGGTGAGGGTATCCGGGTTTTTACGGCCATCTTTCCACATATAGATGCCTCCGTTGGCTACGGCGCTGCGCGGGTGTTTCAGGCCGCTGAACCAGTGTACCGTATCTATCTGGTGGGTCATCCACTGGCCGAAAATACCGGAAGAATAAGGCCAGAAGAGGCGGTATTCAAGGTATTTACGCGGGTCCCAGCTATCCTGCGGGCGACCGGCCAGGAAGCGTTTCCAGTCGGTATCGGATTCCTTGATGGACTTCACCAGGTCCGGGCGGCGCCAACGGCCCGGCTGATTCACGTTCCAGGTCATTTCCACCATGGTAATAGGGCCAAATTTTCCCTGCTGGATAAAGTTGGCGGCGGCATGGTAACTGGGGCCGCTGCGGCGCTGCGTACCCACCTGCATAATGCGGCCGGAATCTTTCACCGCCTTGAGGGCGTTGCGGGCGTCTTCCATTGTTTCTGCGAAAGGCTTTTCGCTGTATACATCGCACTTGTTCTTTACCGCTTCAATAGTATGATACGCATGTGCGAAGTCGGGGGAGGCAATGAACACCGCGTCCAGTCCTTTGATATTATACAGCTCATCATTATTCATACAGGCCTGCACGTTATGCCCCGTTTTCTGCTGCAGGAAAGCCTTTCCTTCGTCCCTGCGGCGGTTCCATATGTCGGACACCGCAACCAGGTCGAAGTTCAGTTCCTTGTTGTTATTAAAGAAAGATGGCAGCAGCGCCTGGCGCGCACGATCAGAAAATCCTACCAACCCAACGTTTACACGGTCGTTGGCGCCCATAATGCGGGCATAGCTGCTGGCGGGTATTCCCATTGCACTGATAGTGACACCGGCTCCTGCCAGTAACGACTGTTGCAGAAATTCCCGTCTTGTTTTTTTTGATTCAGACATATAAAAGTGTTTTTATAGTGTGTTGTTTATTTGGCGTAAGCTTCTTTCAGTTGTCCTTCCAGGTAATCGAAGGCCGGTTTGTATTGCGTGGCAGGGTCTTCCCAGCGGCATTCCATCATAATACGGCCGGTATATCCTATTTTATGCAGGGCGGCGAAATAAGGCCGGAAATCGTCTCCCGCAACACCGGGAGCCGTGCGCTTCTCTCTTTCCGCAATATGGCAATGTACCAATACTCCTTTGGCATTTTCAATACTGGCAGGGGATTCCCGCTCTTTCAGCATATGATAGATATCTGCGGTAAGCCGGAAGTTGGGATGGCCGATCTTTGTAACAATCTCATTCCCTTCCGCCAATGTGTTCACGAAATTGGTTTCCGTGGAATTAAGGTTTTCCATGGCGATGATGGTATTGTATTTTGCCGCCACCACTGCCATTTTGCGGCATAAGGCGATGAACTGCTGTTTACATTTTTCGCGGTCAGCCCCTTCCGGTATCTTCCTCGCTTCACCGCTACCCAGTACAATGAGTTTCACACCGGCGATCTTCGCGCGCTGCATTACGGAGTCTACATAGCCCAGTACCTTTGTTTCGTTTACCTCGCTGCCTACTATTTTCATTGTTCCCGGGATAAATACATTGCAGCTCTGGATCTTACATTTGCTGCCGCGGATGGCATGCAGCTGTTCCCTGAACTGGACTTCGCTCAGTGAGGGCGACAGGATCCTGCGCACCGTTTCCTCCAGGTAGGTAAACCCTGTGGCGGCAGCAAGACTGTCGTTCGAAAAAGAGGTACAGATCCCTATCGCCGGAAGCGATTGTGCATTCGATTGCAAAAAAGAGCCAATGACAACGGAAAAAAGTAACAACAACCAAGTTTTCATAACGTCTGGTAAGTTTATGTGGAAAAACGGAACAGCCTTAAGATAATATCTAATTCCGGAAAAACAAAACAAAAAGAAGATGGGCGGAAAAAACCACCCTCAAAGCGGGGATACCTGGCCCGTTTTGGGATGACCGGATTACTTCCTAAAATAATACAGGCTATCATTATAACTTCCTGGTAATGGCAAAGCAAAATGATAGCCTGATGAATAAAAAACTGATTGAATTTTTATGGGGAAGAAAGGAGAAAGAAATTCAGACTATTTATATTCCTGTTCTAAAAATGTACTTATTTCCTGTTCCAGTTTTTTCTGTTCTGAATAAAACGGCGCAAACCGGTACAATATACTGCACCCGCCTGCAACAGTAAGATCCAGGAAAAAACAAATTACGTTGAGCACTGATGGTTTAAACATCCGCTCTATAACAATCCCATTATCTTCTCTTGTTACCTGGATGGCTACGAACGTTGATTTCTCTACGAAAACACTTTGTTTATTACCAAAATCAAACAGGTTGTAGGCATACCTGCCGGAGAATCTTTGTTTCAGTGTCTCTGCAATTTCGTTAATAGATGGGAGTAATTTTGAGGAGGAGATGACCATCTTTTTTTTCTTATCAATTTAACTATAAATTCTGACAAATGCTTAATAAAAAATGTTGTTACAGATTTCCCTTCTTCATTTCACTCACTGCATAACCGGCAGCCCTTGCCGTGAGCGCCATGTATAAAAGCGAGGGACTTTGATTACCGGTGCTTGCCATTGCTGCGCCATCTGTAACAAATACATTCCGGCAATGATGCAGCTGGTTCCACTCATTCAGCAACGAAGTGCGGCTATCCCTGCCCATGCGGCAACCGCCCATTTCATGGATATCAAGACCCGGCGCCTGCCGGTTATCATGCTGCTGAATATTTTTACAGCCTGCACGGTCCAGCATCTCTGCGCTTTGTGTGAGGAAGTCGCGGATCATTCTCTCATCATTATCGTCATAATCAACAGACATTACCAGCAAGGGGATCCCCCATTGATCTTTCTGATCAGTACTTAACCGCACATGGTTGGTTTCCTTCTGAATTGTTTCTCCCTGCATGTACATATAAGTATGCCATGCGCCGGGTTCGGTCAGTGCGTTTTTATAAGCGGCGCCAATGGCGGCTGTTTCCATTCCCGTATTTCCGCGTACGCGGTGTGCGCCCATAAAGGTGGTAAACCCTCCCACATAATCAGTGTCTTGCCGGTGCAGGTTGCGGTAATTGGCAATGATGGGCTCTGTAGGATTGCGGCCGTAGTAATACTTGTCTTCCATTCCTTCCATTTCAGCGTTTACCGACGCCCGGTAGTTATGGAACGCCACATATTTTCCCAGCAGTCCGTTGTCGTTGCCCAGGCCGTTAGGGAAACGCCGGCTGGTAGAATTTAGCAACACCAGGTTACTGTTCAGCGCAGATGCGTTCACAAAAATGATACGTGCAAAAAAATCGGTGGTTTGTTTTGTATTGGCATCAATTACGCGCACGCCGGTAGCTTTACCTTTTTGTTCGTCGTAAATGATGGAGTGTACTACTGAAAAAGGCCGCACGGTGAGCCGGCCTGTTTTCATTGCCCAGGGCAGTGTGGAAGAAACCGAGCTGAAATACCCGCCAAAAGGGCATCCCCGCATACATAAATTCCTGGCCTGGCATTTAACCCTGCCCTGTTGAAAATGTATTTCCTGCGGCGCGGTAAGATGCGCCCAACGCGCATGTACCAGGTGGCGGTCTTTGTAGTTTGCCCGGATCTTTTGCTGTATGGCGGCTTCTGCGCAGTTCAGATCAAATGGCGGAAGAAATTCGCCGTCAGGCATGGCTTCAATACCATCGCGGGTGCCACATACCCCGATAAACTTTTCCACATGCGAATACCACGGGGCTATTGTTTTATAGTTAACCGGCCATCCGGGCCCGTATCCATAACGCTCCGGGGCTGTAAATTCAAACTCGCTCCAGCGCTGGCAGGCGCGGCCCCATGTGAGCGACTTTCCCCCTACCTGGTACCCGCGGATCCAGTCGAACGGTTTTTCCTGTATATAAGGATGATCTTTGTCTTTGATAAAAAAATGCGCGGTATCTTCTCCAAATCCCGCCGCTTTCGAGATCAATGGGTTCTCCTGTAAAAAATCTTTTGTCATTTGCCCGCGGTGCCTGAACTCCCACGGTGCTTTCGTAGCGGTTGGATAATCCTTTACATGCTCCACATTGCGGCCACGTTCCAGTACCAATGTTCTTAATCCCTGGTCGCACAACTCTTTGGCGGCCCATCCCCCGCTGATACCGGACCCAATCACAATGGCATCGAAAGTGTGTTGCGCTGTACCTTTTCCCTGGATGGAAAAACTGTTTTCTGTCATAACATGGAATTACAGGTAGGAATGAAATATATAACTGAACCGGTCTATCTCTTCACTTCTTTCTCATACTGCTTAATCCACGCTGCCGGCGTGATCTTTCCTGCCAGCTCGCCCAGCAGTTCATATGGGATCACTGCCGTTTTGCTGAACCGGATACAACTTTTGCCTATGTCGGGTTGCTTGCCGGTAACCTTCACCCATTGGGTAGTAAGCCAGCTGAGCAACTTTTCATCATACAATCCCATATGATAAAAAGATACATAATTTTTTTGTGAAGCCATACTGATAAAAGGCAGGGGCAATTTCGGATTGGCGTGATAACCGGCTGGATACAGCGAATGCGGTACCACGAAGCCGGGCATACCGTAGGTCATTTCCTCCTGGAATCCTGCCGGTAAATGCTCGCGAACCGTTTGCCGCAGGCGGGTCAGTATTTCCTTACGGTCGGGAGACAGTGCGTTAATATATTCATCGGTAGTCATACGTGGGGAATTATATCTTAAAGATAAATATTCCTCCATTTTAAGAGCTATATATTCAGACGGAAAACTTTTTCAACAAGCGCTCCAGGTTAACTCCCCTTCCCAGTACCGGCTTAAAAAGATCTCCTTCTGATTTGATCCGCTCCAACGCATTCTTAATGGTAAAATCGGTCATCTTCAAACCTTTGCGCACTTCTTCCCAATGCAGGGGCATTGACACCGTGGCCCCGGGTTTGGGTCGCAGGGAATAAGGAGCGGCAAGCGTTGCTTTCGGGCGGTTTTGCAGGTAATCGATATAAATGCATCCTTTCCTGTTGCGGGTCATCCGCTCAATGCTGGTAAATGCAGGCAACTGTTCATGCGCTGTTGCGGCAATCAGTTTCCCGAAAAGCTGGCACTGGTCATAAGTATATTTTGCACCCAAAGGGATATAAATATGGATACCGGTGGACCCGGATGTTTTGGGATAACTCTTAACACCCAGGTTTTCCAGCACCTGATGAACAACCTGTGCGGTCCGAATCACCTGCTGAAAAGTATTTCCTTTGTCGGGGTCCAGGTCAATCAGGCACCAGTCGGGGTTATCGGGCTGATGTATGGTACTGTTCCAGGGATTCATTTCAATAGCGCCCAGGTTAGCCATCCAAAGCAGGCTGGCCTCATCTTCCACTACCAGGTAATTCTTATCTTCTCCTTCACTGGTGCGGTAGGGAAATTGTTTTACCCATTCAGGCGCTACTGTGGTCACATCTTTCTGATAAAAACTTTTCCCGTTGATACCATTCGGATAGCGGTTCAGCGATTGCGGACGGTTCAGCAGGTAAGGAATAATATACGGCGCTACCTGGTAGTAATAGTTCAGCATATCGCGTTTGGTGTATCCTTCCGTGGGCCAGAATTTTTTCCCCAGGTTGCTGAACTTCAGCTGGTGATGATTTACCTGTTTTACCTGCGTGGCTTCAGATGGGTTCAATAATGATTTCCTCCCGTGCTTAGTTACCGGTTTTGTTAATCGCACCATTTTCTCCTGCTTTTTCCCAGGCAGGATATCCGCGGTTTCCAGGGGTTGCTCGGCAGTAACTGTTTTAGCTGGTTTGTCGGCGCGCATACCTTCAAAACTGGGATGCCGCATTACGCCATCTCCCGTGATCTCAGCATAGCTTACCTCGCAAACCAATTCGGGCTTCAGCCATGTAGCAGTGGCCAGCGGCGGATCAGGCCTGAACCGGGAGGGCTGGTTTACATCCGGTATTTCTTTAAAAGGACACTTTTTGATGATCAGTTTGCGAAAAGCCTGCATCATTTCTTTTTGCTGCCGTGCGTTAAAACCGGTGCCTATTTTACCGGTATACCGGAGCGCCCCGTTTTCATACACGCCTACCAGCAGGGAACTGAATGGCTTGGGAGAACCTTCATTATTGGTAAACCCACCAATCACCACTTCATGTCTTTTATTTGTTTTTATTTTCAGCCAATCCCTGCTCCTGTCCTGTACATAAATACTATCCGCCTTCTTGGCCATAATTCCTTCCATTCCCATTTTCTTTGCAGCTGCCAGGAGTTTTGCAGGCGAAGCATCAAATGATTCGCTGTAACGGATAATACCTGTTGGCGGGATCAACGCTTCCAGTAACGCTCTTCTCTGTGTAAGCGGCAACCCGGTAAGATCGCGGCCTTCATACCAGAGAAGGTCAAAAATGTAATACGCCAGTTCGCCATCCGCCTCGCTTCTCCAGTTTTGAAGTGCGCCGAAATGCGCAATACCATTTTCATTCAGTACACAAATCTCCCCATCGATCACTGCATGCTTATCCAGCTGCACCAGCGCTTCATAAACGGGATAAAATTTATCGTTGAAAGATTTATTATTCCGGGAGATAACATTTACCTGGTTATGATAACATAAGGCCACTGCGCGATAGCCGTCCCACTTCACTTCATACAACCATCCTTCCTGCGCAGGCGGGCTATCTACCAGGGTTGCCAGCATCGGCTTTATTGTTTTGGGGAAACGTGTTTCCGGCGCCCCGGTGAAACCATTCCTTTCCAGGATAGTTTGCTGCTTCCGGGTTAAGCCGCCGGGCAACGCTTTGGGATAAGTGCTTTTCTTTTTTATGTTGGTGGATCGCATACCTTTCCACCAGTAATTCCTATGCCAGAAAACTTACCCCTTATACAAGCGGCGCCAACGTTAGCAGGGCGCCTTGCTGGCTGTTGTAACATGCCCTTCAGCCTGGTTTATACCGCGGCATTATTACACAGCTGAGTGATATTATCCCCAAAGCCTTCTAACGGCCGTGATACTCCGGTACCATAAACAGATGAAAATATCATTATATTTGCTTAGACCAGCATTTGAATAATGGACCCGTTATCAACCCTTCATATCCGGATCATCAACCAGGTTTTTGAACTGGATAAAAAAACGACTGCCAAACCGGAGCTGCAATCCCTGCAACGTAATATAGACCGGATCAAACAACATTTTGAAGAAGCCGGCTATACTATCGTAAATCCGCTGGGAGAACCTTACCGGGAAACGCGGGTGGATTATGAAGCCAGTATCACCGGCGAAATGTCGGCCGATATGGAGATAGTAAATGTGATCAAACCGGTGGTGTACTATACGGAAGGAGGACAAAAATCCATTTTACAAAAAGGTGTAGTCATCGCTGCCGCAAAATAAACCTATGAGCAACCAGATTAATTTCGGTATTGACCTCGGCACTACCAATTCCCTGATCGCCCGGTTCCAGAACGGAGCCGTGGAAATTTTCAAGAACCCTTTCGGCCAGAAGGAAACGCTGCCCTCGGTGGTAGCTTTCCGGAAAGACAGGATCATTGTTGGCGACAAAGCCCGTGAACTGATAGAGAAAGACCCTGAGAATGTATTCTCTTCTTTCAAAAGAAAAATGGGCACCTCGGAATCTTTCTTTGTGCCGAACACCAGTGATTTTAAAACACCGGTAGAACTATCGGCGCTGGTACTCCGCGAGCTGAAGAACTTTATTTATACCGGAGAAAAACCGGAAGCAGTGATCATCACAATCCCTGCTTCTTTTGATACCATCCAGTCGAATGCCACAAAAAAAGCCGGCAACGACGCAGGTTTCCGCGAAGTGCTGCTGCTACAGGAACCCATTGCCGCCAGTTTGGCTTTTGCGAACAAACAGGCCAATGCTACCTCCCTCCAGGGTCAGTGGCTGGTATACGATCTTGGCGGGGGCACCTTCGATGTTGCGCTGGTGAAAATTGTAGACGGCGAAATGCGTGTTACCGATCATGAAGGAGATAACTATCTTGGCGGGGTGGACTTTGATATCGCCATCATTGAACAGCTGGTGGTACCCGCATTACTGCAGCAACATGCCATTCCCGACCTGCTCACAGAAATGCGCAGCGCAAGGGGAAAATACAATACCCTGTATCATATCCTGCTGAAAAAAGCAGAAGAAGCCAAAGTGCAACTCACTACCAGCCCTTCCGCCGAAATAGAATTTGAAATGATTGATGCCAGCGGCGATACGCAGGATATCTATCTCACCATTACCCGCGAACAATTTGATACAGTTATCTATAACCGCATACAATACTCCGTTGATCTCGTAAAAAAGATCATCGACCGCAATCATCTTACTACCACCGACATCAAAGAAATAGTGATGATTGGCGGAAGCACCTATATACCGCTGGTAAAAAACCTGGTGGCGGCGCAACTGGGCATACCGGTGAACTGCAGCGTAGATCCTACTACTGCCGTAGCCGTAGGCGCCGCCTGGTATGCAGGCACCAAAACCATCAGTGAGCCGCAGCAAACGGCGACTAAACCATTGACTGCCGGCGCCCCCACTATCCGGTTTAAAACAGCCTACCAGAAAAACACCGCCGATAAAGAAGAATATTTTACGGCTATTGTAACCGGCCCCGTAACAGGGCTCAGCTACCGCATAGTACGAACAGACGGCGGCTACGACAGCGGCATCAAACCGCTGCAGGAACGTATCTCCGAAATGCTGCTGCTGGCGGAAAACACCAGTAATACTTTCAACATCCTGGTATTTGACGCCGCCCATAATGAGCTGGAAGTACACGCCCCGGTGATCGCCATTTCACAGGGCAAGTTCAATATTCACGGGCAGCCGTTGCCTAACGATATCTGCATAGAAATCGACGACCTGGAAAATAATACCACCAAGCTGGAACTTATTTTTGAAAAGAATGCCATCCTTCCCTTGCGGAAAACGATCATCAAGGAAGTGATGAAAACGATATTGCGCAGCGGCAGCGACAGTCTACTGATCAACGTACTGGAAGGCAGCAGGTATGCCATTCCCGGCAGTTGCGTTCCCCTGGGCATGATCGAAATAAAAAGCACCGACCTCATTACTGATCTTGTAAAAGGTTCCGATGTGGAAATTACCTTACACATCAGCGAAAGCAGGGACCTTTCCGTGAAAGCAGTACTGCTCATGAATGAACAGGAGTTTTCCGAAGTGTTTAATCCCATGGTCCGGAAAATCAATACCGGCAAACTCCAGGATGATATCCGGCAGCTACGTTTGAACGCATCTGAAAAAATAAAATCATTCCGGAAAAGCCAGCAATACGAACTGGCCGCCACGGTACAGGAAATCATGGCGGATCTTGATCATATCAGCAACCGCATTGAACTGCTCAGCGCCGATGACATTACCGATGAAAAATACCAGCTGGAAGAAAAGAAACGCAAACTGGCCCAGCAGCTGGACAGTACCGGGAAAGACCAGCTGATAGTGGAAATTACAGAACTGTATTTTCAACGGAAAGAGTATTGTTTGTATAATATCCGGGAAGAAGAAGACAGTACCCGGATGACGCGCTTTGAAAAGATCATCGCTGATGAAAGCGCTTATTTATCATCACAAAGCTACTACGCCATCAAAGCAAAAATTGATGAACTGAATGAGCTGAGCTGGGAAATAAGGCGCAACAAACCCGAAACCTGGATCAATGCCTATTACTACTACGCCAACGTAAACACGGAAGAATATACAGATCCGCAAACGGCTGCGCGCTTTAAAGAAATCGGTGAACGCGCATTGGAACGGAAAAATTATGATGAACTGAAAGTAGCGGTAAACCAGTTATACAACCTGATGCCGGATACCAAAAAAGAAAGAGACCAGCTGAAGGGAACAGGTATCGGCTAATCGCCCACTTCCAGCTCTACTCCCGCTGCGTTATTTTCCAGGAGGTTGAAGTGCAGGTAAGTACTGTCCGACAACCCTATCTCAATAGGAATGTTCCGGTCGGACGTAGCCCAGTATTTAGGATCCAGCTTGAATATAAGGCTGTTTTCTTTCAGGAATTGCCTGGAGTTTTTGTAAGACGCCACAAAAAATCCTTTAACCCTGTATGCCTTCACATCGTCCATCGGGTATTGGGCTTGTTTTGTACCGTTCCATTGCTGGCCAATATATACATACAGCCGGTTCACCGCGAGCTGCAATGGCACATAGGCACTGTCGCCCGGCGAAATGTAACAGGAATAAAAAGTATCCGGTGTCTGGATCAATGCAATAGCCGGCGCTATTAAACGGTTATAAAGATGCAGGCTTTGCCGGTGAGCCGTATTTCCCTTTGGCGATGCGTGGCTGGCATTCTGGCCTTCTTCTGCCAGCTTTAGTATTGCAGTATCATTGGTTTTCCGGAACGGCCTGTTCAGGGCAGCCATAAAATCAGGACCGTATACATCGTCCCCGGTTGCGGGCGTTTTGCTGGTATCTTTGTTGTTCAGCGGATATATTGAATCTGTTTGGAGGTTATACAAAAGATATTTTACCGGTTCATAAGTGCGGGTATGTGTAAAATAATCAAAGCTGGTAACTATTTCAGGCCGGGGCTTTGTTCCCATAAGTGAGAAGAAAAGACGGAATAATAGTATCCCCGATATGATAAGCACTAATGTTCCGGTTCCTTCTTCACTAAATCTTTTGGGCTTAAGCGGGCCCAATAAATACCCTATCCGCTGGGCCAGTGATCTGTTTGCCCATTGCTCTTTCCGGTACGCCAGCATCTTCGCTTTCCACCGCTCCGTTTCCTCTTTTACGTATGTTGCGGTGTGCAGCTTTTCGGCCAGTTCCAACATTGCCATCCCATTTTTAAAATCATTCCTGTATATGGCCAGTCCCAGGTTGATCAAACTAATACCGTACTCGCTTCTCCATTCCTGGAACCCGTTGGGCAACGCATTCAACTGTTGCACCAGGGTAATATTGGCAAAAACCAATATCTGCTGCCACGGAACTGTTGCGCCTTCCCGCAATTTTGCAATGATAACTTTCAGGTGTTCTTCCACTATTTGCATGTAGCGGAATATCTTCCTGTAGCTGGTAGTAGTATGCTCTCCATCCATCAACCAGGGATTGGCAAAAAGATCAATAGTTTGTTGCAGCTGCTTATTTTTCAGGCTATTTATCACTGCGTTGGCAAACAATAGTCCATACCAGGGAGAAATAAACACCAGGAAGGCGGTGTTTTCATAAACAGGATTATCTGCGAACCTGCCGGTGATTTCTCCTGTGTCCAGGAAGTGCAGCAGTACCGGGTCTGCGGCTATCTGTGCATGAAAGAACAGTTCCTCACCTGCTGTTAGCTGGTCAAAAAGCTGTAACAGCTGGTTTTTATCAAATGCCCATTCACCTGTTTTAAATTGCTTGTCGTCCGACAGTTCCAGTTCTGCCAGCATTTTTTTCCGGAGAAGGGATAACGCAGCGGTATCCCCCGTATCTATGGGTCCACCATGAACTGCCTCCAGGAAAATAACGGGATTCACATACTTCATAAGAAAGCAAAATAAATAAAATAAACACCGCTATCTCCCAAAATCAAAAAAATAAAATCAGCGTAATCCTGAGTCAGACAAATTCCGTGTCAGACAAATCCGCGGCTACTCCATCGGGATCAGGTCTACCCCATTGAAATTATTTGTGAGCTGCCGGAGCTGCAGCTGTTGTTGCAGCATGTCTTTTTGCGACAGGAAAACTTCCACCGGGATATAGCGGTTGGAATGCTGCCAGTAGCTGCTGTCGAGGTTCAGTTGCAGGCAGGATGTTTTCAGGAAATTAAGGGCATCATAAACGGGCATCAGGAAAAATCCTTTAGCACGATAAGATGGCACATAGTGCATTGCATATTCCGCTTTCCATTCGGGGTCCCATCCTACACCGGCATAAAAATACACCCGGCTGATGGACAACGGGAGGGGTACAAAAGCGCTATCGAAGGGGGCAATGTAGCAGGAGTAAAAAGAGTCGGGCGTTTGCACCAGGGTGATCAGTGCGCCATCCTGGCGATTAAAAACGCGCATGCTTTGGCGGTGTGCGGGATCGGTCCAGGAGCTGTCTTCCGCCTTCCAGTTCTTTGCCCTGCCGAAAGGCGGGCGTACAAAGTCGGCGCCATAATTGCCCTGCATCCGGACCGCCTTCATGAAATCAGCGCCATACAGATCCGCGCCAGTGGCGGGGGCCGGCAGTTCAGGGCCGTTTAACAGCTTCTTTGCCCGTTTCTCTGTGCCCATCAGTAACTGCGACAACAGGTACTGCATGGTGAGCGAAGTACGGGCGCCCATAAAAATGCTGTGCTCACTTTCACGGACATTTATACGGGGCGTATAGGCCTGTTCAAAGTGAGCGCCAACACCAATGGCCGCAATAATGGCGATAGCAATTCCTCCTTTCAGGAGCGTATCCCTGAGCAGTTTCCGGCGATCTTTCTTTTGCCGGTACCCGGCGCCGAAAAACCGGGCCAGCAAGGATTTTCGGCTGATGGCTTTTTCTTCCAGGCGCTGGAAATACGTTTCTGTTTGTTCCTTTACATAAGCGCCGCATGTCAGTGTTTTTACCGCACGGAGGATTTCCAGCGCCTTTTTATTTTCACCGGTACCATCCAGGGCCAGCGCAAAGTTGATCATCAGGATACCGTAGTCGTTCCTGAATTGCTGGAAAATATCCGGCAGGGCATTCAGTACGCGCACCTGCTGCAAACCCGCATAGGGAATGGCTTCCCTCCAACGGGAGTTAGGGTTCAGCCGCCTGCGCGCCTCCGCATCTTCCAGTATTTTATAAGGCTCCTGTAATGCACGGAATATTTTATCGTAGCTGCGGTTTTGGTG
>JBCNPS010000510.1:0-5508 GCA_039593235.1 Chitinophaga sp.
GGAACCATCCGTGTGAACACTTCTTTCAACTATTATTTAACCGTAGTGAACAATGGTCCGGCAAATGCTACCGGTATCGTGATAACGGATAGGCTGCCCCGGTACCTGGCGATGGATCTGTTGTCGGTACCTACTACCGGAACCGCTACCTATGAAGCAAATGACCATACGGTGTTGTGGAAAATGAATAGCCTGCAAACAGGAGCCACCGCTTCTTTGTCCATTAAAGTGAAAGTGCTGGAACCGGGGCTGATCACAAATACGGCCACTGTTACCGCCAGTGAAAATGATAACGTATTGCAGAATAACTCCAGTACACATCAGCTGAAAGTATTGGCGCTGCACATTCCTAACGCTATTACCCCCAACGGCGATGGCGTGAATGAAGTGTTTATTATTGGTGGTTTGGAGCTTTACCCGGAGAATGAACTCACTATTCTCAACAGGTGGGGCAATCATGTATTTGAACAAAAAGGATATACACAAAACTGGAACGGGAAAGGATTGAATGCAGGCACTTATTTCTATTTACTGCGGGTAAAGGATGAGAACGGCCACTGGCAGGAATTTAAAGGATATATCACTTTACTGAAGCCATAACCATTTACTATGTGTATGAAAAGATATTTTGTTTTCCTGGTGAGCTTTCTTTGCAGCCTGCAATCATTAAAGGCGCAACAGGATGCACAATTCAGCCAGTATATCTTTAATGGCATCTATATAAATCCCGCGTATGCGGGATACCGGCAGGAACTGAATGCACATGCCTTTTACAGGAACCAGTGGGTAGGCGTTCCCGGTGCGCCTGAAACAATGTCGCTGGCAATTGATGGCAGCGTGAATAACGACAGGGTAGGACTGGCGCTCCAGGTATCGCACGATAAAATTGGCGCCCAGAGCCAGCTGGCGGCCTATGGTAATTATGCATACCGTATACCACTGGGTGGTGAAACCGGCCGGCTGGCACTTGGTATCGGCGCCGGTATTGTACAACAGGGCCTTAATCCCAATGAGCTGGAATTTACCAATCCCAATGAACCTAACCTGGGTGGCGCCGCTCAACATATGCTGTTATTCGATATCCGCGCAGGTGCTTATTATACTACTGAAAACTGGTTTGTCGGTTTTTCGGCAGATAATCTGACGGCGCAGTACCAGGCAAAAAATAAACCATTGGGTCATTTTATCCCGGCGCCTAAACCACACTTTTATTTCACCGGGGGAGCACTGCTCAGGATGAACGACGACGTTTTCCTGAAACCATCTTTCCTGTTGAAAGACGATAGGGCAGGGCCTACCAGCCTGGACCTGAACATGTTTGTATTACTGAAGGAACTGGTATGGTTAGGCGGTGGATACCGCACAGCGGTAAACCTGTATAACAAGCCGGCGCTACAACCAGGGCTTACCAGGTCAAGCGCGGTGGTGGCCATGGCGGAAGTATTTGTGCTACCGGAATTAAGGATAGGATATGCCTTTGATTATGCGTTAAATAAATACCGCAATTACAACAATGGTACGCACGAAATATCCGTTGGTTTTTATTTTAAGCGAATGGATGATGCAAAACGCACTTCCCTTCGCCAGGTAAGATGTTCCTATTTTTAGTTAAGGTAAATGCGGCTATACATTTACCTTAACTAAAAAGGGAATAATTAAAAACTTAATGACAGTCTTGCAAACAGGAAGCGGCCATTAAAGCCAAACTGCTGCGAGCTGCGGGAATAAAGGAACCGGCCGGAACTCTGGTTAGCTACAGATAACTCATCCGGGTATACATCCAGCAGGTTATTAGCGCCAATAGTGAGCCGTAACGCAGGAATAAAACTATAGCTTACGCTTGCATCTGTTACTACCTTGCCACTGTAAATATCCTGGTTAGCTACTGTATTGGTTGCTTCCCGGACCTTTCCGAAGTATACATTTCTCAGGAAGAATCCCCATTTCTGTATAGAATAATTAAGGGTCAGGTTAGCCTTTGTTTGAGGCACTGAATTTTCAAGATAAATGCGGCTGGCCTCATCAAAGTAGGTGCTTTCTTTTCCTGCCAGTTGTGCAGAAGAATGGATAGGCCCTACCAGCGATGTTTTGGCAAAGGTGCCGGAAAGATCGGCCCTCAGATGGCCTTTCCCCGGATGCAAAGTATAGGTGATCACTACATCCACACCTTTTGTTTCCGTGTTGATGGCGTTGGCAAAGAAACGTGCTGTGGAAGCATTGGCGGAACGCAGGATGTTATAAATTTCCTGCTCCTGTGGCGTGCCGTTTTGATTGCCGGAGAATTGCCCGGTGTATACAATACGGTCGTCTATCCGTATGAAATAACCGTCTACCGTTAGTTTCAGCTGTCCGAGGTTACTGGTGATACCGGCGCTGTAGCTGTTGGAAGTTTCCTGTTTAAGTTTAGGAATGCCCAGTAAAGCAGCTACGCGGCTGTCGTTGGTAAAGGTGCCCGATTCTATAAAAGCGCCATCTGTAAAGATGCTGGAAGTAGCATTGAAATAACGCTGATGCAGGGAAGGCGCCCTGAAACCTGTGCTGGCAGCAGCTCTCAGCAGGAACTTGGGACTAAACTGGTAACGGCCTGCCAGTTTCCAGTTCAGCGTGGAGCCAAAGTCGGAATAGTTTTCAAAACGCAACGCCGCATCCAGCAGGAACTGTTTGGTGAAGTTTAATTCCACATCGCCATATGCAGCAATGGAGGTACGGGAGGCTTTGGTGGCATTGTCGGGACTAAAGCCGGGAAAGCTTTGTGCGCCGCCTGCAAAAGGAGCGCCATTGGCAGCAAACCGGGTAGATACATTTCCTTTCGGATCAGGTATCAGGATGGGCTTCCCTTGTGCATCCGTACCAATGTTGAGGGCATTGCCATAATTCACATACGAGGAAGCTTCACCGGGAAGGATCTGGTAATTTTCATACCGGTGCTCCGCACCAAATGCAACGTTGATACCACTGAGCGAATTATCAAAGAAACGGCTGAAATCAAGGTTGGTAGTGTTTTGCTGAAAGCGGTAGCCCCCGGCTTCAAAACTGGTGGGAGAGGCTTTTAACATTGAAGCGTTCAATGTTTGATCCACGCTGAAGTCTACGCCATTTTCACCAAACGTGTTACTAAAATCCACTTTCCATTCCCCCAGACTACCCCTGATGCCCGCTGCCAGCGACTTATCGCGGTTATCGGTAACAATCAGCGGGAGAAAACCATTGGGGTAAATGGTGTCATTGTTTTGTGTGAGCTGCGATGGGGTACGGTAAAATGCAGCGGCTTCACCATGACGGTAGTTTAATCCTCCAAACGCATATATCTCTGCGTGTTCGCTTACCGGTAACGACGCATTCAGGAACAGGCTTCCCCCGCGGTTCGCAGCCTGCCCTATCCTTGAATTGAAATCGTTGCGTGTTAATCCCCGTTTGGCCAGTTCCTGGTCGGTAATATCCTTCCCTTTGGGAGAACCGGGAACATCTGCCAGTGCAGGGTCGTTATAGTCGGAAAAAATGGTACCGCTGAAAGTGCCAGTGCGGTTCGTATAATTGCGGTAATCATAGGAGCCTGCCAGGTTAATGAAGCCGCCTTTGCTGCCAAGTGGCAACCCATAATTAATATTAGCCTGTACATTTTGTCCGTCCAGGTTGTTCTCAGAAAGTTTCGATACATAACCACCGGTAGATACGCTGGCATTTACTTTATTCACGTCATCATTCAGGATGATGTTGATAACGCCGGCAATGGCATCTGATCCATATTGTGCGGCGGCCCCGTCGCGCAATATTTCAATCCGTTTAATGGCAGCGGTAGGAATGGCATTGAGGTCCGTACCTACAGATCCTTTACCAAAGCTGCCGTTGATGTTTACAAGAGACGTGGTATGCCTTCTTTTACCATTAATGAGTACCAGTACCTGGTCGGGCCCCAGTCCGCGCAGGGAAGCGGGGTCAATGTGGTCTGTCCCGTCCGACAGTGTTTGTGTATTGGAAGAGAAGGAGGGAGCCACATAATTCAGGATCTGGTTAATGGATACCTGTGGGGAGTATTGCGCTACCTGTTTAACGTCTACCACATCTACAGGAACCGCGGTGGTAAGCTGACTACGGGGCGCACTCCTGGAACCCAGTACTACTACCTCATTCAGATCATCGGTGGTAGACAGTGTAAAGTTGAGCGTTACTGCTCCGTTGGCCGTTACGATAACATTTTTTTCTACAGATTGATACCCGATGTAACTAACACTAAGCCGGTATTCTCCCGGCTGTACCTGTATTTTATAATGGCCATCGGCATCTGTGGTGGCGCCGGCGCTACGGCCTACCAACCTTACTGAAGCGCCAACAAGCGGCTGTTTGCTGTCTCTTACGGTACCTTCTATCGTTTGTCCGTAAGTGGAATAGGAAATAAAAAACAATAGCAGCAGGGCGTACAATTTTGGTTTCATAAACATTTTTTAAAGTGAGATAATTACTCAAGGGGGTGGTGCTCTTCAAGTAATGAGGGTACACTAAAGTAGATAAATAGAATGACCTGAACAATAGTCTACTGAAATTATAGGATAATAATTTCTGATCAGGATAAGGATGCTTTGAAAATGAGGGTTATCTTTAATAATAAGTTTCCCTGTCATGAGAAAAAAGAAAGTTGCTTCCCTGTTGGTGCGTATGCATCCTTTGCAGCGCGTATTGGTGAGTGTAGGATTAACCGTTCTGGTACTTGCGGTGCTTTTACTGCTGAAGATAGCAGTACATCCGCTGGTATTATCTGCCATGCTATGGGATATTTTCGCGATCTCTTACATCACTACCGGCTGGATCGTATTCTTTAACCGTACCACGGACGAGATCCGCACATGGGCAAGAGTGGACGACGGCAGCCGGACCTTTGTTACCCTTACAGTGGTGGTGGCTTCTGTGGCAAGCCTGGTACTGGTGCTGTTAATGATGCTGTCGAAAGAGCTCACAGGGCTTTCAAAGGTACTGTACCTGCCGGTAGCGGTTTCAGGTATGCTGGCCTCATGGGCAATGGTACATACTATTCTCACTTTTCATTATACCCATCTCTACTACGACGACGATGAAAATGATAGTACCAAACATGCAGGCGGACTGGAATTTCCGCAGGAAAAGAAACCCGACTATATTGATTTCGCTTACTTCGCTTTCGTGATCGGTATGACCTTCCAGGTATCAGATGTGGATATCACCGGCAGGATAATCCGCCGTACAGCACTGGCGCATGGTTTACTTTCTTTTTTGCTGAATACATTTGTGGTGGCATTAACCATAAACCTGATCGCAGGTTTGAAAGAATAGGCCGGCACTTATTTCATAATCTTCTTACCTTTAATAAAGAATCGAAAAAAAGTTTTGGTTTGTAAAACATTTTCCTATCTTTGCAATCCCAAACGAAAACGCCGCGTTGGTCAAGGGGTTAAGACGCCTCCCTTTCACGGAGGAATCACGGGTTCGAATCCCGTACGTGGTACAAAAGGGTTTATCCCGAAAGAGCATAGGGCT
>JBCNPS010000511.1:0-5503 GCA_039593235.1 Chitinophaga sp.
GGACGGACTGGCCAATAATGTAGCTGGTAACAGATCCGTTACGTTAGCGGATAAGTACAACCCGAGAATTACCCCGCGTATGCGGATGGTGATGGAAGAGGTACGCCAGTGCAAATTCCAGGGAGGGTTGAAGAAGCTGTTTTTGCAGTCGAAGGCCATAGAGTTGCTGGCGCTGCAATGCGAGCAGATGGAAACGGTGCAAGCCACTGGTACGCCTTTGCGCAATAAGATCACCCGGCAGGACGTAGAAAAGCTGTATTACGCCAGGGACCTGGTGTTGCAGCATATCCAGCAGCCACTGAGCCTGGAAGAATTGTCGCGCAAAGCCGGGCTGAATGAATTTAAACTGAAATCGGGCTTTAAGGCCATTTTTGATAATACCGTGTTTGGTTATTTGAATGATCACCGGCTGGAACTAGCCAGGAAACTGATTGTTGACGGAGACCTGCCTATGTCGCATATTGCAGAGCAGGCAGGGTATTCTTCGCCGCAACATTTCAGTACTGCCTTCCGTAAGAAATTCGGGGTGAGCCCCGGGAAAGTAAGGGGTTAAAAAGGGGCTGACCAAAAAGTATTGGTCAGCCCTTGTTTATTCGTTACCTGGTGAAGGCTTAGATTCTCAAAGCTTTCCTTTAATTATCCTGTTAATAGGCCAAAGTAAAGCGTTGTTTGATATGTTCCGGTTGTTCCAGTTCATCCAGTAAGGCAACCGCGTAATCAGCGGAAGAAATTTTACTCTCTCCTTTATCATTGAACACTACCTGGTTGGTACCCAAACGGAATTTACCGGTGCGTTCTCCCGGCTCTATCATCATGGCAGGACTTAATACGGTCCAGTCGAGGTCGGTAGATTGTCTGATCACATGAAATGCGTCACGGGTGGCGGATGCACCTTCTTTCCATTCTGCGGGGAATTGGGGGGTATCCAGTAATTGTACACCGGGGGCTATTTCCAGGCTGCCTGCACCACTTACAGCAATAAGTCTTTTGATACCGGCCTTTTTGGTAGCATTAATAATGGCGTTGATGGCTTTTACGTAGGTAGCGGAGTCGTGAGCGCTATAGGAGCTGATTACAGCTTCATTTCCTGCCAGCAGCGGGAGTAGTTCCGCTTCGTTGGTAGCATCTCCTTTTTTAACCGTCAGGTGTGGGTTAGTCACTGTTATCTTTTCAGGGTGACGAACGATGGCGGTAACTTCATGTCCCCGGTTCAGTGCTTCATTCAGGATGGCTGAACCTATAAATCCGGATGCTCCGATGATGGCAACTTTCATGGTTTTAATTTTTTGTAGTGAATAATACAGCTTGCCCGTGCTGATTGTTTTAATTGTTATGAAAAATATTACAGTTAAGAAGATAAAAAATACAGATCGTTAAATCTGTAATAAAAATAATTACAGTACAAAGATAGGGAAGATAATTTAATTACCAACGCGAATTTTATTTTTCGCGGATTTTGTCTGACTCAGGATTACGCTGATTATACTGATTACCTTGATTTGATCATTTTGATTTTAAAAGATTTGGGGAGATAAAAGCGGGCATTTGCGTTCGGCGATGCAGGTTTTGTATTTTTAGGACGCGGATTTTGTCTTGGAACACTGATTACGCTGATTTTACTGATTATATTTTGGGGTTTTATAAAATAGTGTGGAGATATAAGCGGATAACGAGATTCGCCTTCGGCGATGCTGATTTTGTATTTTTCAGAGCGCTGATTTTGTCTGACTCAGGATTATACTGATCATTATTCTACAGATTTAATCCGTCAAACCTAAAAATTCAAGGGAGATAAAAGCATTTACAATATGCCTTTATCTCCCCTGAATTTTATCAAATTCCAAAAAATTAAATCAAACTAATCAGCAAAATCAGCGTAATCCTGAGTCAGACAAAATCTGCGCTATTTCTTTTCCACCAGGTACGCAGTAGCCTTGCTGCTTATAGTTTTCGCAGCCGGTTGCACAATTGCTGTTTTGGCAGTTGGCGGCACCGGAGGTTGTTTGGTATGGAACATTTCAGCCAGGGTAGGCGCAATCACCAGTGATACGATGGACATCAGTTTAATGAGGATGTTCATACTCGGGCCGGAAGTATCTTTAAAAGGATCCCCAACGGTATCGCCGGTTACGGATGCTTTATGTGGTTCAGATTTCTTGTAGTAGGTTTCGCCATTGATTTCAACGCCTTTCTCGAAAGATTTCTTGGCATTGTCCCAGGCACCACCGGCGTTGTTCTGGAAAATTCCCATCAGCACGCCGCTAACAGTAGCGCCGGCCAGGAAACCGCCCAGTACTTCCGGACCAGCCAGGAAGCCTACCAGTAACGGGGAGATCAGTGCAATAGCGCCAGGCAACATCATCTCACGAATAGATGCCTGGGTGGAGATAGCCACACATTTATCGTATTCCGGTTTGCCGGTACCTTCCATAATGCCGGGTATCTGGCGGAACTGCCGGCGTACTTCTTCTACCATAGCCATGGCTGCGCGGCCTACCGCGGCAATAGCAAGAGAGGAGAAAATGAAGGGGATCATACCACCTACAAATAAACCTGCCAATACATTGGCCTTATAGATATCAATACCCTGGATACCAGCCACTCCTACAAAGGCTGCAAACAGCGCCAGTGCGGTTAAGGCGGCAGAAGCAATGGCAAAACCCTTACCTGTAGCGGCGGTGGTGTTACCTACGGCGTCAAGGATATCTGTTTTTTCCCTTACTTCTTTAGGCAGTTCACTCATTTCAGCAATACCACCGGCATTATCCGCAATCGGGCCAAACGCATCGATAGCCAGCTGCATGGCTGTAGTAGCCATCATACCTGCCGCTGCAATGGCTACCCCATATAACCCGGCCAGGGAGAAGGAACCGGCAATACCCGCAGCCAGCACCAGGATGGGCAGGGTAGTGGATTCCATACCAACAGACAAGCCCCCAATGATATTGGTAGCGGCGCCGGTGGCGGATTGACGGATAATTGATTTTACCGGGCGCTTACCCATTGCCGTATAATATTCAGTAATGATACTGATCAGCGTTCCTACCGCCAAACCTACCATGATGGCGCCAAATACCTGTCCGCGGGTAAATTCATGACCACGTAAGGTCATGGTGCTTTCCGGCAGGATCCAATTCACCAGGAAGTAGGAAACGATGGCCGTTAATATGATAGAACCCCAGTTGCCCATGTTCAGCGCTTTTTGCACAACGCCGGTATTTAAACCCGCGCCTTCGCTGATACGGACAAAGAAGGTACCTATGATAGAGAAGATAATACCTGCACCGGCAATGATCATCGGCAGCAGGATAGGGGCAATGCCTCCGAAAGCATCCTGCGACACGGTTTCAGAGCCCAGCACCATAGTGGCCAGCACCGTGGCAACATAAGAACCAAACAGGTCGGCGCCCATACCGGCTACGTCGCCCACGTTATCGCCTACGTTATCTGCAATGGTGGCAGGGTTCCGCGGATCGTCTTCCGGGATGCCCGCTTCTACTTTACCTACCAGGTCGGCGCCCACATCGGCGGCTTTGGTGTAAATACCGCCACCCACACGGGCAAACAGGGCGATACTTTCCGCACCTAATGAAAAACCGGTGAGCACTTCAATGGTTTTGATCATTTCGGCCGTATTGGCTGCTGCCCCGAAATATGACTTCAGTATAATAAATAAGGAGCCTAACCCGAGAACTGCCAGGCCGGCAACGCCCATTCCCATTACAGAACCGCCGGTAAATGACACCTGCAGGGCTTTGGCCAGGCTGGTACGGGCTGCATGTGCTGTACGCACATTGGCCTTGGTGGCTATCCGCATACCTATAAAGCCTGCAGTGGCGGAAAACACGGCCCCGATAACAAAAGCCAGTGCGATGGACCAGTGGGAGTTGTTGTGCGTAGCGCCCATGTATCCCAACAACAGGGCGGCAATAATCACAAAGTAAATAAGGACTTTATACTCAGCCTTCAGAAATGCCATAGCGCCTTCAGCAATATGCTGCGCTATTTCTTTCATCTTGTCGTTACCTGCATCCTGGCGTGACACCCAGGAGCTTTTAACAGCCGTAAACAGTAAAGCCAGTAATCCAAAACACGGAACGAGGTAAACTATATTCATGTAAGCGAAATTTATAAATACGTGGTTGACAAAAACGTTTAGTAATTAAAAAATAATAGGATTCCAAAAAAAATATTCAAATGAATATAAAACATAAATTATTAATTGTGTACGCGGTAAATAAAATTATTGTACACATGAGCCATGAGTAAGTATTTCAGCCGAAAAAAAATAAAGTGCTCAAATCCCTTCCCGGAAGGCTTTACCCAGTGAAGTAATGATATCCGAGGCCGTCATGGCCTCCTGCGACAGCTCCGCTGCTGCCAGGTCACCGGCGTAGCCGTGCAGCCACACCCCCAGCAGCATGGCGGCTTTGGGAGTATATCCCTGCGCCAGTAAACCGGTGAGGATGCCGGTAAGCACATCCCCGCTGCCACCGGTAGCCATACCAGGGTTGCCGGTGTGGTTAAAATACACCGCGCCATCGGGGCAGGCGATGGCAGTATACCGTCCTTTCAGCAAAATATACAACTGTAGTTCCACGGCTTTGGCGGATAGTAATTCCAGCCGCGCTACATCGTTGGCTGTTTGGCCGAATAGCCGTTCAAATTCTTTCGGATGCGGGGTAAGCATCGATCCTTTTGGCACCTTGTATAACAGGTACGGATATACGGAGAGTAGGTTCAGTGCGTCGGCGTCTATCACCATAGGGCGTTGCCAGGCGTCCATAAGGAGTTCCAGTGATTTGGCGGTTCCAGGTTGCTTATCTATACCGGGGCCAATGCCTATTGCTTTATAACCGGCAGCACTGATGCCTTTGTGAAAATGGGTACTGTAATGCGGATCTTCGTCGGTAATGCACATGGCGGCAGGTTCGCTGATCTGTATGATCTGGGTGCCGCATTGCGGAACATGGCAGGTAAGCAGGCCCACCCCGGAGCGCAGACAGGCGCGCGCGCTCAATACCGCCGCACCCATTTTTCCATAGCTGCCGGCTACCAGTAAGGCATGACCATAGGTGCCTTTATGGGCGAAGGGCTCACGGGGCCGGTAAATAGTACGTATTATTTCCTGGTCGGCCAGGTGATATCGTACCGATGTTTGCGCGATATAGCCGGGATGCAGTCCTATAGGCAGTATATGCACATCTCCTATAAAGGATGCATTTTCCGGTAACAGGAAAGCCAGTTTGTAAAATTCAAAGCTCAGGGTGGTATGCGCCTGTATAACTGGGTTATGTATGCTGCTTTCATCGGCCATAAGACCGGAGGGCATATCTATGGCTATAATGGGGTGTTTGTGCCGTTGTTCGTTGATGCGGTGAAGAATGCCCGCTATCCAGCCATCTACCGGCCGGCTCATACCGGTGCCAAAAATGGCGTCTATAATAATGGCATTGGGTAGTAGTTCCGGGAAGTCGGATACATCGCCGATGGTATAAATTGC
>JBCNPS010000512.1:0-5502 GCA_039593235.1 Chitinophaga sp.
GCCGAAGCCGTTGTAGATATGGAAGTGGATATTGTGGTGAATGTGCAGGGAGACGAGCCTTTTACGCAAAAAGAACCGCTGGAAAAACTGTTGAAGGTATTTGAAGGGGAAGAAGGAAAGAAAGTGCAGGTAGCCTCGCTGATGCAGGAGTTGAAAGACCAGGCATCCATTGAGGATCCTAATTATGTGAAAGTGGCGGTAGACAAGAATTTCAACGCATTATTCTTTTCCCGTTCCGTTATTCCTTACCCGCGTAACAGGGATATAAAAAGCATTTATTACGAGCACATTGGTATTTATGCATTCCGCAAACAAACGTTGCTCGACTTCACGCAACTGGAGGTAACGCCCCTGGAGGCTGCGGAAAAGATTGAATGCTTGCGTTACCTGGAGAACGGGATTCCTATGAAGATGGTTGTGACTTCCTACATGGGCGTTGAAATAGATACCCCTGAGGACTTGCAAAAGGCGGCAAAACTTTTATAACACCTAACTATTACGGATATATGAAATTCAGGAATTTTAAAATGGTGGATTATGTAGTTTACGGCAGCGGATGTTTTGATCAGCTGGGTGAAATACTGGCCCCCAGGCGCATAGGCGATGCTCCCATGATATTTTTCGTGGATGAGTATTTCCAGGATAAGAACGAATTTTTGTCCCGTATCCCGTTGGAAGGGAAGGATAAAATTGTAGTGATTGACGTAACCGATGAACCTAAAACGAAAACGGTAGACAAGATCCGCGATGAACTCAAAGCGGAATTTGGTACTGTATCAGGGATCATTGGTATTGGTGGCGGATCTGTGATGGATATGGCCAAAGCGGTGTCCCTGATGATGACAAACCCGGGTTCATCTGCTGATTACCAGGGATGGGATCTTGTAAAAGTAGCGGGTGTTTATAAAGTGGGCATACCTACTATTTCCGGTACAGGAGCGGAAGTGAGCCGCACCTGTGTGTTAACGGGTCCTACCCGTAAACTGGGAATGAACTCTGATTTCACACCATTTGACCAGATCGTACTGGATCCTTCGCTGACGAGAACGGTAGAAGCCAACCAGCGTTTCTATACGGCGATGGATTGCTTTATTCACTGCGTGGAATCGTTGGAGGGTACCTACCTGAATGCATTCAGTAAATCATACGGAGAAAAGGCGCAGGAGCTGTGTGAAGAAATTTTCCTGCAGAAGGAACAGTGGGATGATGATGCCGATGAAAAGCTGATGATGGCCTCTTATGCAGGTGGAATGAGTATTGCCTATTCACAGGTAGGTGTGGCCCATGCGGTGAGTTATGGGCTGGCATACTTGCTTGGCACCAAACATGGTATTGGTAACTGCATTGTGTTTGATAAGCTGGAGGAATTTTACCCGGAAGGGGTAATAAAATTCAAGCAGATGGTGAAGAAGCATAACATCACTATTCCGCAGGGCATTACCAAAGGCTTAACCGACGAGCAGTTTGAAACGATGATCAATGTGTCGCTGGGGATGGCGCCTTTATGGGAAAATGCACTGGGTAAAGACTGGCAGCAGATTATGACCCGTGAAAGACTACGTAAGCTGTACGAGCGTTTATAACCGGGTTTAATTATATCGGAAGCAGGAACGGGCGGAATAATTTCCGGTGGTTCCTGCTTTTTTATTTTTGGAGAGATGTTCGTCTGCCTCAACGCAAATCCAGTGCGTAGTAACAGACTATTTTGCCATCAGAGGAATTTATCATGATCATACTAATTGTCATTTCGGGAATTGTGATATTGGTGCTCGGTTACCTGTTGTTTGCTGCGCGGCAGCAGCAGCGGGCGCGTGAGGCGATGTTCATACAGCAGCAGCGTGACTGGCAGGCCAGCCAGGCTGTTCTCCAGGAAAAGTATAACCTCCAGGAAGCCAGGCAGGAATATCTGCAGAACATGCTGGATGATAAAGCGATGCTGGTAAAAGAAAAGCAGGAGCAACTGGAGCGGTTAAATGAAGAGTTTTCGGTGCTGATGTCTGAGCAGGGGCGCATCATGGAGCAGAATAAATATCTTCAATTGCAACTGAGTGGGGAAAAGGAGCGGCTGCAACAGGTACAGCAAGATTTCAGGGTACAATTTGAGAACACTGCCCAGCAGTTGTTACAGCGGATTTCCGGCACCTTCATGGAGCAGAATAAGGTAAAAATGGATGATGTACTGAAGCCGCTGGCAGAGAAGATCGATAATTTCCGGAGCAGTGTACAGCAATCGCTTGTAGCGGAAACGGCGCAGCGCACAGAATTGAAGAACGAGTTACAGCGGCTGCTGTTGCTCAATCAAACATTGTCGAAAGAAGCCAATAACCTGACAAATGCGCTCAAAGCGGATACGAAGAAGCAGGGGAATTGGGGGGAAATGATCCTGGAAAGGGTATTAGAAGCTTCGGGATTGGAAAAGGGCGTACATTATTTTACCCAGGACGCCCAGCGGGATGAAACCGGGCAGCTGAGAAAACCCGACCTGGTATTGCAGCTACCGGAGGACCGGCAACTGGTTATCGATTCCAAAGTATCCCTTAAAGCATATGAGCAGTATTGCAGCGCAACCAGTGAGGAGGAGAAGAAGCAGGCGTTGAGAATGCACCTGCAGTCGGTAAAGAACCATGTAACGGAGCTGAGTGCCAAGGCGTATCATACATTATACAAAAATACAACAGACTTTGTGATGTTGTTTATTCCCATTGAGCCGGCGTATGCTCTTGCCATTATGCAGGTAGATGAAGACCTGTATGATTTCGCATTCCGTAAAAGGATCATATTGGTAAGTGTACCGTCTTTACTGGCTACGCTCCGGGTAATTGATAATATGTGGAGACTGGATAAACAGAATAAGAACGCGGAGGAAATTGTAAGGCAGGGAAGCGCGTTGTATGATAAGTTTGTAGGATTTGCCGAAGATATGGGGCTTATCGGGGAGCATTTGAAGAGGAGCCAGGGAGCATATGAAAATGCCATGAATAAGCTATCTGCGGGGAATGGCAATCTTGTGGGCCGTGCAGAAAGGATGCGTAAACTTGGACTTGACAATAAGAAAGAGCTGCCTAAAAATTTAAAGATAGCCGCAACAGAGGATCTGTCATTGCCTGATGAAGAGCAGGTTACCGTGATCCCGGCGAAAGCAATTCCGGAGGATGGTATTGTGGACGAATAACGGGTAATGTACGGTTACATTATAACTTTTGGCGACTATATTACCATCCTGTTCAATAACAGGTAACGTACGGTTGCATTATAATCCTGGCATAATGCCGCCCTTCTGGTTATACTTTTGGGCAGTATACCCGGCAGTAGGGCAGTAGTAGTATGTTTCATGTGCCCAGGTTGTGGGAACTATAAGTGTGCATTACAGCTTCTGGAATTGCGGGTTTACACTGCAACTCCGGAACGGTTGAGATTCAATGAACAGAAAAAAACTGCCGGTAATAACATTGATGCCAGTTGCAATATATTTCAGGCTGCCAGATGGAGCTGATAAAAGCGGCGGTGCGGACCTGGTCATTGTACAACAGTATCCGCAGTTTTCCTGGGTTTATAAATGAAACTGAGATACAGTGTGGCCATCAGCGTAATGCCGGCAAATACATAAAACGTAACCGGAAAATTGGTTGCGTGGTTATTATAAATAAATGCGGAGAAATAGGCGCCCAGGCCAATACCGGCTTCCATGGCAATGTACATGCTGGCGAGCGCACGTCCGCGATGTTCCGGCCGGCCAAGATCGACTGTCCAGGCGGTTACTGCGGGGGAGTTCAGGCCCACCGAAATACCATACACCACGGCGGAGGAAAGAAGTAACAGGCTGTTGTGGGCCAACGCCATCATTAGCATGGAACCGGCCATCATTACCGCAGAAACTTTCAATACCGGCACCCGCCCAAACTGGTCTGATACCTTGCCTGCCAATAACCGGATACCAATAGAACTGCCGGTAAAGAAAGTGAAGAAGAGCCCTTTGTTACTTATCCCCAGATAGGCGCTGAAATCAGGTATGATAGTAAGAATGGCGCCGTAACTGAAATAAGTAAGAAAAGTGATGATCACCGGAGACCAAACCAGGGGCTCAAAAATTTCACTGCCGGAGATCTTCAACAGGGAAAACCGGAAGCGTTGCTTATGGGCAAGCGTTTCTTTCATCCCGATAAGAATCACTACAGACAGTAATGCAAATACAGCCGATAGCTGGAACATGATGTTAATATTCCACCGTACGGCTACATACCCGCCAATGGCTGGCCCCATGGCCATTCCAATGGTGCTGAATAACCCTACCATACCCATGGCCTCGCCCCGTCGTGTAACGGGTACCATATCGGATACATAGGCTGCGGTGCCGGTGGGCTTAAACCCCGTGGAAAATCCATGGAAGAACCGTAACAGGAGGAAGGCGCCAACAGAACTGATCAGCGGGTAAATCAGACTGCACACCACACATACCAACGACCCGAAAATCATAACAGGCACACGCCCGATCGTATCTGTCAGTTTGCCGCTGAATGGTCTTGAAAGCCCTGCCATTAAAGTAAATAAGCCAATAATGTATCCTTTGTAATCAGCCCCGCCCATCCGGGTAAGATAAGCCGGCAGTTCTGGGATCATCATATTGAAGCTGGCAGAAAAGAGTGCGTTGCTAAGGCAAAGTAATATAAAATGCAGGGTGTAAATCTTTTCCTTCGACTGATACATGCCCGCAAAATTAGGAACTATGGTACAATTTTAGCAAAGTAATTGCCTTCCGCAGTGATCTTATGAACAAAAATCAGCAGTGACCTGTTTATATTAACCAGCGGTTAAATTATGACGATCATCATAGTTCAGTAACCGGGGAAATATTAAATTTATGGTAACCAAAAAAAGTCAATGATATGAAAGCAAACATTGGTGTTTCAGCAGAAAACACAAAAAAAATAGCATTAGAATTGAATAAAGTATTGGCAGATGAATTGTTGATTTATGCTAAAACACGCAATTGCCACTGGAATATCGAAGGGAGTAATTTCATGGAAATGCATAAGTTCTATGAAGAACAGTATGAAGAATTAGAGCAATTTGGTGACGATGTGGCAGAATATATCCGCTCTTTAGGTCACTATGCAGAAGGCCGCTATGCGGATGTTTTGAAACTGACTAACCTGCTGGAATCTGAGTATTCCAACGACCAGAAAAAACAATTGAAGGAATTACTGGACGACCATGAAACAATTATCCGTAACCTGCGTAGGCTCATCGATGAGTTTGATGAAAAATACAAAGATAAAGGAGCAGCGGATTTTGCTACGCAAATGTTGCAAAAGCATATGAAGCTGGCCTGGATGATCCGTGCATATGTAAGCTAAGCTGATTACCCGAAATAACCGACGTGCCGGAGGCAGTAAATAACTGCAGCCGGCACGTTTTTAGTTTTCAGTAATTGGCTACATTTGTTAGTGTGCCCTTCAACCCAAAAACAATAACAATGGATAATACCTCGAAAGACCCTGCGCG
>JBCNPS010000513.1:0-5490 GCA_039593235.1 Chitinophaga sp.
CGGTTGTACAAGGGAACTTTACGGTTGTTAAAGGGTATTTATTACGCTTTCCTAACGTTGTTAAAGGGTATTAATTACGCTTCAGCGAATTTTTCTCCTGCTCCTGCTTCAACAATGCCTCCAGCAGTTCTATGCGGTTTCGTTCCGTAGCCAGGAGCTGAACATATAAAGCCACTATTTTTTCTATGGGGTTGAACTGGTAATTGATCACGGTATTATTCTGATCATATACATTGTTTATAATCACATCTTCCCTGAAATTACGGATGGTGTCCGGAGATACTTCCAGGGCGGAAGCCACTCTTTCCAGCCGCTCTTCGTCCATCGATTCACAATTCTCCATTTTTGATAATGCCTGTTGAGTAACGCCTAACCTACGCGCCAGATCAGCCTGCTTTATGCCCCGGATTTCCCGGAGCCGCGCAATTTTCTGACCAATATTCATAAGAAAAAAGTTTTGCCAACTAAAAGTACATCAAACTATTAAATAATTGTTTGAACGTACTTTTTTTCAACCGCTTTATTTACAATAAGTTAGTGCGGTTGACGATAAAACAGGTTGTAAAACACAATCAACACGGTTGTATTTAACAACCTTCAAAACTTGCATTCCGGGCAATATTATGGAATCTTTGTTTTGGCGTTGTAGCACCCTATATGCTGAAACAGCCCTATAAACAGTACAACCAGACAGATATACATATTCCCCCGCTTCGTGATCCACGTTTGCAACATTAAGCGTGAAGGGGAAAGGAAAAAGATTAACAGGCAAAATGCAATGAACCCGGTTTCCGGCAGCAACAGCTGTCCCAGGGAATGGTGGCTACATTTTTTTTATTGACCATTTGCAATCGATTACAAGACAATTAACAGCAGGAAAAAACCCGTTATGAATTATTATCACCAAATGAAAACACCCGGCGCATAGCCGTACCACAACAGCATCTGCCCGAAGGGCATTACCAACGTATGTTATCTATTGATCTGCCGGATAAAAAAACATCCGCGGAAAAGGCTTGCTGTGCCTATAACGGAAACGAATAAACGAATTTTTATCAACCTTTAAACATCATGTATGCCAGACAAATTTTACACAGGAATAGTAGTATGTATGCTGCTTTTATTCCGGTTGTCCGCTCACGCCACTCCTGCCCTGCCGGCGGCAGATAAGGAAGTAAGAGGGCTTGTAACAGACAGCAGCGGCGCCCCTGTAATAGGCGTTACCATTGCTGTAAAGAACAAGCCGGGTGTGGGCACCGCCTCCGATGCCAATGGACGTTATATCCTTAAAGTACCGGACAATGCCACGCTTATATTTTCCATGATCGGGTTCACTTCACAGGAGATCCCGATAAACGGCAGGGAAATCATTAACGTGGTAATGAAACCCTCCTACAGCCAGCTGGGAGAAACAGTTGTGGTAGCTTTTGGTAAACAGAAAAAAGCAGACGTAGTAGGCGCAGTAACCACCATTAATCCCGCTGAACTAAAAGTACCCGCCAGTAACCTCACCACGGCACTGGCAGGCCGTATTGCCGGCGTAATAGGCTATCAGCGGAGTGGTGAACCCGGCCAGGACAATGCCGACTTTTTCATTCGGGGGGTAACCACCTTCGGCTATAAAAAAGACCCGCTGATCCTGATAGACGGAATAGAACTCACGGTTACAGACCTCGCCAGGCTGCAACCCGATGATATTGCCAGCTTCTCTATCATGAAAGATGCTACTGCTACTTCTCTTTATGGCAGCCGCGCGGCCAACGGCGTGATACTGGTAACCACTAAAGAAGGTAAAGAAGGAAAAGCAGCGATCTCTCTCCGGTTGGAAAACTCGGTGGCCGCTCCCACCCGCAATGTAGCGCTGGCAGATCCTATCACCTACATGCGGCTGAACAACGAAGCAGTACTCACCCGCGATCCGCTGGGACAGCTCCCCTACACCGATCAGAAAATTGACAACACCATTGCAGGCATTAATGAATATATGTACCCTGCCACCGACTGGAGAGGCACACTCTTTAAAAGCTATACTACCAATCAGCGTGCAAACCTGAATGTAAGCGGCGGCGGCTCCACTGCAAGGTACTATGTGGCCGGCTCCTTCAATAAAGACAATGGTATATTGAATGTAGATAAGCGGAATAATTTCAATAGTAACATCGACCTGAAAAATTATTCGCTTCGCTCCAACGTAAACGTTAACATCACCAAGTCCACGGAAATGGTGGTGCGCTTAAGCGGTTCCTTCGACGACTATACCGGCCCGATCGATGGCGGCGCAGACCTTTATAAAAAAGTAATGCGCACCAACCCTGTGTACTTCCCTGCCTATTACCCGGTGGATGCAGATCACCAGTATGTACAGCATATTATGTTTGGTAATTATGATGATGGCAGCGGTAGTTATTTACTGAATCCTTATGCCGATATGGTAAAGGGATATAAAAACTATTCCCGCTCTATGATGGCGGCGCAGTTTGAAGTAAAACAGAATTTATCTGCACTCACGGAAGGCCTGAATTTCAGAACCATGGTAAACGTAACACGTAATACTTATTTTGATGTAACCCGTGCCTACAGCCCTTTCTGGTACCAGGCAGGTTCTTATGACAAATTACAGAACACCTATAAACTGGAACTGCAGAATGAAGAACTTGGCACAGAATACCTGAACTATGTACCAGGCACCAAAACCGTGAACTCCAGCTTTTATATGGAATCGGCGCTTAATTATAACCGCACTTTCCATGAAGATCATACACTAAGCGGGTTGTTTGTATTTATGGTGCGTAACAATCTTACCGGTAACGGCGCCGACCTCCAGGCATCACTGCCTTTCCGCAACGTAGGCCTGGCTGGGCGCGGCACCTATTCCTACCAGAACAGGTACTATGTGGAACTGAACTTTGGTTATAACGGGTCTGAACGTTTTCATGAGTCGCACCGCTATGGATTTTTCCCTTCCGCCGGTGTAGCCTGGAGTGTTTCCAATGAGAAATTCTTTGAGCCTTATAAAAACACCATCTCCAACCTGCGGCTTCGCGCTACCTATGGCTTATCCGGTAACGATGCCATCGGCGATCCGAACGACCGCTTTATGTATCTCTCCAATGTAAACATGAACGACGCAGGCAAAAGTGCGGTGTTTGGCCGCGATAATGGCTACAGCAGGCCAGGTATTTCCCTTTCGAGATATGCTGATCCTAACATCAGCTGGGAAACCGCTAAGAAGGCCAATCTTGGCCTGGAGCTGGGCTTATTCGGCAAACTGGATATCATGGCCGACTTCTACCGGGAACAACGCAGTAACATTCTCATGACCAGGACCGCCACACCGGCTACAATGGGACTTTCTGCCCAACCGCGCGCCAACGTAGGGGCTGCTGAAGGAAAAGGTGTGGATCTTTCTGCTGATTACAATCATTCTTTCAACCAACACTTCTGGATCCAGGCAAGGGCTAACTTCACTTATGCCACCAGTAAGTTCACTGTATATGAAGAGCCATCGTATGATGGCGCACCGTGGAAACTACATGTGAACTATCCCATCTCCCAGCAATGGGGATACATTGCAGAACGGCTTTTTGTAGATGATGCAGAAGCAGCAAAATCACCCCGCCAGAACTTTGGTGAATATGGCGGCGGAGATATCAAGTACCATGATGTAAACGGCGACGGGCAGATCACACAGCTCGACCAGGTACCACTGGGCTTTCCAACAACACCTGAAATCACTTACGGATTCGGCTTTTCTGTAGGTTATAAACGGTTCGACCTCTCTGCATTTTTCCAGGGACTGGGCCGTGAATCGTTCTGGATCAATGCACGCGCCACTGCGCCTTTCATGACTTACTACTATGATAATGAAACGTTGTCCGGTAAGCCCCAAAACCAGCTGCTGCAGGCATATGCCGACAGTCACTGGTCCGAAGAACACCGCGACCTGTACGCTTTATGGCCACGGCTCAGCACTACTGCCATCGGCAACGACAACAACTCCCAGCAAAGCACCTGGTTTATGCGGAATGGCGCTTTCATAAGGCTGAAGCAGGTGGAAATAGGATATACCATCCGGCAATGGGCGCATATGAGAACTTTACGTGTATACGCCAACGGTACCAACCTGCTCACCTGGAGCAAATTCAAACTATGGGATGTGGAAATGGCCGGTAATGGTCTTGGTTACCCGGTACAAAGAGTATTCAACGTGGGCGCACTCGCCACCTTCTAAACATCCGCTTTCTTATTCTTTTAACTGAACGTTATGAAAAAGATCATCTGCCTGATATTCATTGTTACGTTACCACAGCTTTTCATCAGCTGTAAAAAGTACCTGGACATAGTACCCGATAACGTGGCAACCATCGACTATGCTTTCCGGTTGCGTTCTACCGCGGAAAGATTTCTTTTTACCTGCTACTCCTATATGCCAGCCATGGGCAACTTTGACGGCAACCCCGCCAATGCCTCCGGCGATGAGTACTGGCTGCCTGTTACCAATACTTCCAATGCCTGGCAGATTGCCCGTGGCAACCAGAACGTGGTGAACTGCTATATGAACTACTGGCAGGGAAATGCCGGAGGTAAGGACCTGTTTGAAGGCATCCGGCAATGCAATATTTTCCTGGAAAACATCGGCAAAGTGCCCGATATGGAAAGCACAGAAAAAGAACGTTGGGCGGCAGAAGCAAAATTCCTGAAAGCCTATTATCATTACTGGCTGTTCCAGATGTATGGCCCTATCCCGCTGATCAAAAACAATGTGCCTGTAAGCGCCGGTGAAGATGAAGTATATCCTGCAAGGGAACCGGTAGATTCCTGTGTGAACTACATCGCGCAACAACTCGATGAAGCGGCGGCACAACTGCCGGACAAAATAGAGAACGAAGTATCGGAACTGGGACGTATCACTAAAGCCATTGCATTAACAGTGAAAGCGCAGGTGCTGGTACTGGCTGCCAGCCCGCTGTTCAACGGTAACACCGATCATGCCGGTTTTAAAGGTCCTGATGGCAGGTTGCTGTTTGCCCAGGCCAATGATCCGCAGAAATGGGTGCGCGCCGCCGCTGCCTGTAAAGCCGCACTCACGCTTTGTGAGTCGCAGGGATACAAACTGTACACCTTCAATCCCCAGTTCTTTCAATACAAAATATCAGATACCACAAGAATAGAACTGAGCATCCGTAATGCCGTATGTGAAAAATGGAACCCGGAAATCATCTGGGGCCATACCAATAGTTTAGCCGGTTCCATACAGGCAGGCGCCACTCCCCGCGGACTGGATCCTTCCAAAACAGCCAACAGCGCTACTGTAGGTAACCTTGCCCCTATCCTGAAAATAGCGCAAATGTTTTATACCAATCACGGTGTACCCATCAATGAAGATAAAACCTGGGATTATAACGGCCGTTTTAAGCTGCGTACAGGCACCCACGCTTACCGCTATGACCTGCAGGAAGGCTACCAGACCGTAGCCCTTCATTTCGACCG
>JBCNPS010000514.1:0-5482 GCA_039593235.1 Chitinophaga sp.
AGTTCCTGAACGCACTGACCGAAACCATCAACTATGTTAAAACTGAGTTGATGCCCGATTTCGACTTTGATGCCTACAACCATGATTATGTGCAGGAAGAACAGGACGAAACAGAAGCAGATGGATCTGAAGTACGCACTTCAGCAATCCCTGTAGCGGTAGAAGTACCTGTTGAGGCGTCAGTAGCCGCCCCGGCTTCACATAGCTCTGATGAGGTAGACAAATGGTAAGATTTTTACTTAAAGATTTTTACTTAAAATAATTGACAACCTCCGGATTTCTCCGGAGGTTTTTTTTCGCCGAAGGCGATCCTCTACGCCATACGCATACCCTTCCACGTGTTGATCAGACCGTTGGTGCTGGCGTCGTGGTTGAGGATGATGTCGCTGTTTTCCAGTTCAGGCAGTATTTTGCTGGCCAGTTGTTTACCCAGTTCCACGCCCCATTGGTCAAAGCTGTAGATGTTCCAGATCACACCCTGAACAAAGATCTTATGTTCGTACAGGGCTATCAGTGAGCCCAGGGAGCGCGGCGTTATTTTCTTCACCAGGAAGGAGTTGGTAGGGCGGTTGCCGGGGAAAATCTTCGATGGCAGGATCTTCGCAATTTCTTCTGCAGGTGCGCCGGATTTCTCCAGTTCAGCGCGTACTTCCGCTTCTGTTTTACCATTCATCAATGCTTCCGTTTGTGCGAAGAAGTTCGACAACAGTTTTACATGATGATCACCGATAGGGTTGTGGCTGATGGCCGGTGCGATGAAGTCGCACGGGATCAGGCGGGTACCCTGGTGAATGAGCTGGTAGAAAGCATGCTGCCCATTGGTACCGGGTTCGCCCCAAACGATAGGACCGGTTTCATAACTAACGGGATGGCCTGTACGATCAGCAGATTTACCATTGCTTTCCATATTACCCTGCTGGAAGTAAGCGGCAAAGCGATGCATGTATTGATCGTACGGGAGTATGGCTTCCGTAGCGCTGCCAAAGAAGTTGCCATACCAGATACCTATCAGCGCCATGATAGCAGGGATATTCTGTTCCAGCGGTGTGCCTGCGAAATGTTTATCGGCCGCATGGGCGCCATCCAGTAATTCGGTGAAGTTTTCAAAACCGATAGTCAGGGCAATAGATAAGCCGATAGCGGACCAAAGGGAATAACGGCCCCCAACCCAGTCCCAGAACTCAAACATATTTTGCGGGTCGATACCAAAAGCAGTAACTGCTTTTTCGTTGGTAGACAATGCCGCGAAATGTTTGGCGATGAATTTCTCATCTTCCGCATGTTCCAGGAACCAGCTGCGCGCAGTATGTGCGTTGGTCATGGTTTCCTGTGTGGTAAACGTTTTGGAGGCAATGAGGAACAACGTTTCGTCGGGTGTGATCTTTTTCAGTGTTTCGGCGATGTGCGTACCATCCACATTGGAAACAAAGTATGTTTGTATATTGGGCTTCCAGTAAGGCTTCAGGGCTTCTGTTACCATTACGGGGCCGAGATCGGAGCCACCGATACCGATATTCACGATATAGCGTATAGGCTTGCCCGTGTATCCTTTCCATTCGCCGGAATGTACCTGGCGGCAGATGTGATCCATTTTATTCAGCACTGCTTTTACATCAGGCATTACATCGCGGCCATCCAGTAAAACGGGTTTATCTGAAGTGTTGCGTAAAGCGGTATGCAGTACGGCGCGGTTTTCTGTAACGTTTATTTTTTCTGCGCTGAACATGGCCTTAATGGCATCCGTTACGCCGCATTCTGCTGCCAGGGCCAGTAACAGGCTGCGGGTATCTTCCGTAATTATATTCTTGGAATAATCGAAAAGGATGTCTTCAAATTTAAGGGAGAACTCACTGAAGCGTTCTTTGTTTTCCATAAATAAGGCACGCATATGTACCTTCTTCATTTCTTCAGCGTGTTTCTTTAAAGCGTCCCACGATTTGGTGGTTGTTGGATTGGTAGATGGAAACATAGTCGTGTATATATTAAATGCGCATCAAAAATAATCTTTTAGATTCATGATTTCTGTTTCCTGTATAATTGCCAGGAAATTGTTACGGCAATCACCCCGATGGCGATAATACAGGTATGTATGATGGCGTTTTCATCCATCATATCCGCCGCCCTTCTTTTCAGTAAAATGCCGTAGAATGCCCACACACTAACAAGCGCATAGGTAATATTGTTGCGGAGCAGCACCATGGCCATGCTCACCAGGGTACCCAGGCCAATCATCGCAACGGCCCACAGGATCTGTGCATGGCGGTTGCCTTCCCAGCCGGTATACACCAGCAGCGCCGTAAAGTTGGCGATGGTAGCAATGGAAATCCATCCCAGGTAAATACTGAAAGGGATATGGATAAATATTTTTTCCTGCAGAGTAGCAGGGGCGGTGCTGATGCCGAAGTTAACATGGATGATGACCAGCGAAATAAGCAGGATCACCATTATGGCTACGCTTACAGGTATAAGATGGTAATGCCAGGCAAACAGCCAGCAGGCGTTGGCTACACAGGAAATGAGGAACCAGTCTTTCATCCGCCGCATCATATACACCAGTGTTGCAGGTTCCTTATTGGAAAATGATAACCATAACTGGTATATAATAAAAGCCAGCAGGGAAATATAAATAACGCCCCATATAGAAAATGTAATACCCGCAGGTGCAAACAGGTTGGGATATTCTTCCGAGATCTGCGCGGTAGTTTTTCCATTGATGGGAAGCAGCACTGCCAGCGCATTCACAGCGATCATAATAATAAACCCAATTGTATTGAAAACAGACCGGTTTTTAAAGTGGAGGGTTTCATGACTCACCATAATGGATGGGTACTTTTTATAATATTAGCGACATGGTTACCGCGTTACAGCGCAAAAATTATGCTAAAGTGAACAATCAAAACAAAGTTTGAAAGCCGTTACTATATATCTCCGTTTTTTCCATACATTTGCCAGCTATGACAGCTGAGCAACTTAAAGCTATGAGGGACCGTTTATATGTCCTGGGAGGTTTTCTTTAACGTACCTGACCGATTAGCAAAAATAGAAAACGACAAACAATTAAGCCTGGCGCCCGGTTTCTGGGATGATAACGTCAGAGCCACTTCGATCCTGAAGGAAATAAAGGTAAACAAATACTGGGTAGACCTTTACGATCAGGTAAATGCTGCGATTGACGACAGCGCTGTACTGAACGATTTTTTCAAAGAAGGAGAAGCAACGGAAGAAGAGGTGGAACAGGCGTACAATGCTGCAGTAGTAGCGCTGGACGACCTGGAATTTAAGTCTACCCTCAATCAGCCGGAAGATGAAATGCCTGCTGTATTAACCATTAACTCCGGTGCAGGCGGCACGGAAAGCCAGGACTGGGCTGAAATGCTGCTGCGTATGTACCGCATGTATGGCGAAAAGCAGGGGTGGAAAGTATCAGAAATTGATACACAATATGGTGATGGCGCAGGGATCAAATCCGCAACGCTAGAATTTGATGGCGACTTTGCCTATGGCCACCTGAAAGCGGAAAGCGGTGTACACCGCCTGGTCCGTATTTCACCTTTCGATTCCAATGCCCGCAGGCATACCTCTTTCGCCTCCGTATATGTATATCCGTTAGTAGACAATACTATCGAGATCGCTGTAAATCCTGCCGACCTGGAATGGGAATTTTACCGTTCAGGAGGTAAGGGCGGACAGAACGTAAACAAGGTGGAAACTGCCGTGCGCCTGAAGCATATTCCTTCCGGTATTATCATCGAATGCCAGCAGGCGCGTACACAGGGAGAGAACCGCGAAAAGGCGCTCACCATGCTGAAATCACGCCTGTATGAAGAAGAGATCCGCAAACGCGAAGAGCTGAAAAATGCAGCCAACGCCAACAAACGCAAAATTGAGTGGGGATCGCAGATCCGGTCATACGTGTTCCATCCGTATAAGATGATCAAAGACCACCGCACCGATTTTGAAGTAGGTAACGTAGGCCCTGTAATGGACGGCGACCTGAACGGATTTGTGAAAGCATACCTGATGATGCAGAAGGAAGAGGACAATAATTAATAAGTATCTACTAATTATTAATAAGCGCATAGGCGTTGTATCATGTAATTTTGCTGCGGAAACAATACTCGTAGTCATTTGTTTATTTGATTGTTTGCAGGCCCCCGGCTTACAAATGATCAAATAAACAAATATAAAAATTAGGATACAATGAATACAGGATACTTTGAGTACGCAGTGCCTGCTAATGAGCCTGTGTTATCTTATGCACCCGGTTCTGCTGAGAGGATTGCATTAAAGAAACAATTAGCCGCCTACAAAAGCGAAGTTGCAGATATACCCATGTATATCGGTGGTAAGGAAATCCGCACCGGAAACACCGTTGATCTGCGCCCTCCCCACGAAATCAAACACAAACTCGGTCACTTCCATATGGGTGACGCCTCTCATGTGAAATCTGCCATCGCTGCGGCGTTGGAAGCACGTGAAAAATGGGCCAATATGGACTGGGAACAACGCGCCGGTATCTTCCTCCGCGCAGCTGACCTCCTGGCCACCAAATACCGCTATCATATCAATGCCGCTACCATGCTGGGCCAGAGCAAGAATCCCTTCCAGGCCGAAATTGACAGCGCATGCGAACTGATCGACTTCCTCCGCTATAACGTACACTTCCTGAGCGAAATTTACCGGCAGCAACCAGTGAGCGCACCCGGTATCCATAACAGGGTAGAATACCGCCCCCTGGAAGGTTTTGTGCTCGCGGTTACACCTTTTAACTTCACCGCTATTGCCGGTAACCTGCCCACTTCCTCTGCCATGTGCGGCAACGTGGTGGTATGGAAACCCGCCAATACACAGGTGTTTGCCGCACAGGTGATCATGAAGGTACTGATAGAAGCCGGCCTGCCCGGTGGCGTTATCAACCTCGTATATGCCAACGGCCCCGTTGTCGGCGACGTTTGTTTTGCAGATCCTCACTTCGCAGGTATCCACTTCACCGGCTCTACCGGCGTATTCCAGACCATGTGGAAAACCATCGGCGAAAATATCCATAAATATAAAGCATACCCGCGCATTGTAGGCGAAACCGGTGGTAAAGACTTCGTGCTGATCCACAAATCCGCCGATGTAGATATTGCCGTTACCGCACTGGCACGCGGCGCCTTCGAATACCAGGGCCAGAAATGCTCTGCCGCTTCCCGCGCATATATACCAAACAATCTTGCTGACAATATAAAATCCAAATTAGTTGCTGAACTGAAAACCATGAAAATGGGATCCACAGAAGATTTCAGCAACTTCATCAACGCAGTGATCGATGAACGCTCTTTTGATAAGATCGCTCAGTACATCGACAATGCAAAGAAAGATCCCGCTGTAAAGATCATTGCAGGCGGCAACTACAACAAGGCTGAAGGTTACTTTATCGAACCAACCGTGATCGAAACCACCGATCCGAAATACATCACCATGTGTGAGGAAATTTTCG